>DASWUZ010000262.1:0-11600 GCA_036401395.1 Acidisarcina sp. | reverse complement strand
GCTTGATCAGCGCCGCGCTCAGCTTAGCGACCTCCGCGGGCAAGTCAGCGCCGATGTGCGGGACAGTATTCTCGACATTCACGCGGCCCAGCAACAGGTCGAGGTAGCGCAGAGCAACGTCAAACTCGCCAACGAGGCTCTAAGCGAGGCCCAGCAGCGATATGCGGCCGGCGTTTCAGATAATCTTTCCGTATCGCAGGCCCAGCAATCTGTAGCCCAGGCAAACGACCAATATGTGAGCAGCCTCTACCAGCACAACGTGGCCAAGCTTTCCCTCGCGCGTGCTTTAGGCGTGGCCGAGAAGAACTACAAGATTTACGTCGGAGGTAAGTAGACGTGGCGGAGCAGACAGTAGAGCAGGAAACCCCGAAGCAGGAGCAGGCGCCGCAGCAGACCGGCGAGCAGGGCCCTCCCGTGCAGGAACAGCCGGAGCCCCTTGAGCGGCCAGCGCAGAAGTCGCGGCGTCGTTTCCTCATCATTGGCGTGGTTGCCATCCTCGTGGTTGGCGCAGCACTTTACTGGTGGCACTCCACCTTTTACGAGGACACCGACGACGCGCAGGTCAGCGGCCACCTTGTTCAGGTAAGCTCGCGCATCGTGGGCCCGGTCATCAAAGTCAATGTCGAAGAAAACCAAATGGTGAAAGCCGGCGACGTACTCGCCGAGATCGACCCTAAAGACTTCCAGGTAGTCGTCGAGCAGGACCAGGCCAGCGTTCAAAGCGCGCAGGCTAACCTCGCATCCGCGAGGACCGGCGTTCCAATCACCAACATCAACACCGGCAGCAACATCTCTGCGGCATCGTCCGACGTAACTGGATCAGAAGCCCAGGTGGGCCAGTCGCAGCGCCAGCTTGAGGCGGCTCAGGCGCGGCTCAACGTTGCGCTGGCCAACAATAACAAGGCGCAGCTTGATCTGGCGCGGTACGCTCCGCTGGTTCAGAAGGATGTGATCTCGAAGCAGCAGTTCGATGCTGCGGTGGCGACAGCGGAGTCGGCAAAGGCCAGCGTCGCCGAGGCGCAGGCGAACATTGTCGCCGCGCAGGATGCGATACGCGTGTCTCGCGCCAAGGTCAGCCAGGCGCAGGCGCAGCTACGGCAGACCGAGACAGCCCCGCAACAGATTAAAGCCCAGCAAGCCAAGGTCGATCAGGCCGCCGCGCAGGTGGCCCAGGCGCAGGCGGCGCTCGATCAGGCTCGGCTCAATCTCAGCTATACGAAGATCGTCGCGCCCGTCGCGGGGATCGTGACTCGCAAGAGCCTGGAGTTGGGTCAGAACGTAAGCGTCGGCCAGAACCTGATGACCCTTGTTTCGCTGGACGACATCTGGATTACCGCCAACTTCAAAGAAACGCAGCTTCGGCACATGAGGCAGGGCCAGGCCGTGGAGATTGCGGTGGATGCTTACGGGCGCAAGTACGATGGGAAAATCACGCAGATTGGCGGCGCTACCGGGTCGGTGCTGAGTTTGTTTCCGCCTGAGAATGCTACTGGGAATTACGTTAAGGTGGTGCAGCGTATCCCGGTGCGCATCGACCTGACTCACCCTGAGCAGAACAACGATCATCTGCTGCGGCCGGGGCTTTCGGTCGAACCTAAAGTCAGGGTCAAGGAATAAATTCTTTCGCGGCACGGCGTGCTTTTACTACGTTGAAGCGGCTCTTCCGCCTATGGCGGCGCATGGAAATGCTGTAGTTCCTCCGCCGGGGCCGAGCATCAAAGTCGTGGGGAGGAACACACCGTGAGCACTCTTTCTATGAAACAGGCGCCGGCGAAAACGCAGCCCAAAGAAGTATCTAAACCCGTAGACCTGATTACCCCGAACTGGCGGCAGCACGCCCGTGAAATCCAGAAGTTTGGGACGGTCATCAAAGACCTGCCCATCGGCTTGAGCGAAGATGTTCGGGTCAAGGTGACGGAGAGACTCAACATTCTGCTTGCTGATACCGCGTCTCTTCGCGACCTCTACAAGAAGTCGCATTGGCAGGTGGGCGGGCCGACGTTTTATCAGTTACACCTGCTCTTTGATAAGCATTTCGGCGAACAGGCGGAGTTGGTGGACCAGATTGCCGAGCGCATTCAACTACTGGGCGGAGTGAGTGTTGCGATGGCCCATGACATCGCCGAACTGACTCGGCTTGAGCGTCCGCCTCGGGGCCGAGAGGAAGTACCGGTACAAATTTCCCGCTTGCTGGATGCGCACAAACTGATCATTGAGGACGCACGCAAGGTTGCAAAGGAAGCCGCTGAGTCAGGGGACGACGGCACCAACGATCTGCTGATCAGCGATGTGGTCCGCACGAATGAGTTGCAGGTCTGGTTCGTGAGCGAGCATCTTGTAGACATGCCGCTGATCCACGCAGAGTAAAGACGCACGCGAAATAGCGGCTGCAAAAAATAAGCACATGAAATGCTGGCCTCTCACAAGAGGCCAGCATTTTCCTGTTTCTGTGGCACACTGTTCGCAGTTGGGTCGTTTTCTTTTTCGCGTCATCAAAGGGGAGATGATCGGAACTCAATCAGTGAGATAGGCGGGAGCGATGCCGCTGGCCCTTGATTTCTTCGTTCACTACGGCTACCTGATCCTGTTTCTGTGGGTCTTGATGGAGCAGCTCGGCATACCTATCCCGAGCATGCCGCTGATGCTTACTGCTGGCACCCTGACCGCCAGCCATAAGCTCAGCCTGCCGCTTGTCCTCATATCTATCGTTGCGGGCAGTCTCATCAGCGATACGGTCTGGTACATGATGGGCAAACGCTACGGCGGAGCGGTCGTCAGGCTCGTATGCCGGCTCTCG
The DNA here is from genome assembly GCA_036401395.1 of Acidisarcina sp. Lineage (GTDB taxonomy): Bacteria > Acidobacteriota > Terriglobia > Terriglobales > Acidobacteriaceae > DASWUZ01. The sequence goes on along the minus strand of DASWUZ010000262.1, from coordinate 8,803 downwards.
ATGGAGAGCTCGACCTGCGTGCGGCGTACCAATGACTACTTTACGAAACATGGGCCGGCTACTCTGCTGCTGGCAAAATTTGTTCCTGGGCTTGGAACGGTGGCGGCGCCTATCGCAGGGCAGACCGGCATGAGCTACGCTACTTTTGCGAGCTACGACGTAGGCGGCATCCTCATTTGGGCGTTGTCGATCACGCTTATCGGCCGGTTTTTCGGCGACTTCCTCAAACACCACCCGGAGGCGCTGGCGTGGGTCGGCCACTTCGCCGTTCTCCTCTTCGTGCTCGCGATCGCCGGATTCATGGTCTATCGGGTGAGCAAGCAGCGGCGGTTCCTGCGAAAGGTGCGCAGCGCGCGCCTCGAGCCCGAAGAGTTAAAGGGAATGCTGGACCGCGGGCAGCAGGTCTATATTGTGGATCTGCGCCACCCACTCGACTATCTGCCCGATCCGAGGGTGGTGCCGACCGCGATCCGCATGACGCCGGACAAGCTCGTCGAACGCAAGGACGAGATACCGCTGGATCGGGACATCGTTCTCTACTGCACCTGCCCCAGCGACGCCAGCGCCGGCAAGATGGCGATAACTTTGCAGAAGCTCGGCATCCACCGCGTCCGGCCTCTGCATGGCGGCTTCGAGGGCTGGCGGGACAAAGGCTTTCCGCTGGTCGATCTGGACGAGGCGCAGGTCCCGGCCGCAACGGCGATACAGTCCGCACCCCTTCCGGCGTAGCAGTGTTTAGCCATCTGGATGTTTGACCACTCTGGAAGAGATTAGAGGTTGGCCACCAACCTGTATTCGCGGGCGAGCGGTTCTACAATTTTCAGCTTTCCGTGACCGGCGTTGGCCCGGTACGTAGTACGCAGCAGACCAGCTTTTTCAAGCAACAGCACATCGCGGCTGACTGCACGAACGTCCCGCTTAAGCCCAGACGCGAGAACAGTGATGGGTCGAGGACCTGCTTTCGCTTCCTTCAACAGACGAACGCGCTCCGAAGTCAAGACTTTCAGAAGTTCTGCTGGGTCTTCAAAGGTGAGGGTGATCTCCGGGGGAATGGCTTTCCCGCGATCCAACTGCCCAGCGTGCTCTCGCACGCGGCTGAAGAAATCATCCACACCGCCCGCGCTGACGCTGACTCTATTGTTCTTCATCTTCTATCCTCCAAAGGGCATGTACCTCGGCGATGAAGCGTTCCACCAGGGCGGAATAGGTTGTAAACCTGATGGCTTCCACCCTTCCCATACAATGCCGGTGATGATAGTCATGGCTGTTGTCATAGCCCAAGCACTCGTCCGTTGTCCGCGGAACAGCGCTTCAGGTTGATGTAAGCAAGGCTACAGGCCACCAGCCTCCCGTCTTCAAACCATATCTGCTCTTTAAGAGAAGCCCCTCGCCTTCTCCCCTTGAGGCGATGTATTTCTATCTCGTGGTTCCAGCAGATGGCTTTTTCCTGCCCACTGAATCACCTTAGCACAGAAAGGATGCCAGGCATCCCTTCTGTGTCAACTCACGTGGTTCTGTTCAAAAATTGACGCGGAACCGGGCTATGCTAGGGTCATCAGGGCGATGCAAAGGGAACTCAGATGGCGTGGACAGAAAGCTACCAGTGCGACGTATGCAACAAGGCCAAGGGTGAAGACGAACAGGATTGGTGGCTGGCCTGGACCGAGGTGATGGCCGTCCCCGCCGAGAGCGAAGAGCAGCCCGTGCTCAAGCTGACGCCCTGGAGCCATCTGTTGTCGCATAGCGTGGGAGTCAAGCACCTCTGCGGCGCGCGTTGCGCCCAAACCCAGATGGACCGCTGGATGTCTAAAACGATCGAGGAATAGTTGATGGATCGCCCGTCCCTTGAGGGCCCACGCGGCCTCTCCATATGCTCATTATGAGAGCATGGCTACGGGGCCACCAGGAGCTGGGCCCTCCCGTACACAAGCCGGGTAGTGTCGTGCGAGTCGGTAAGTGCGTTTGATTCCGGTGTAGCCAATTCCGATCACGGGTATCAGCCCCAGGTTCAGGCTGCCTGGCTACTAGCAGTTGAGATCGCCGAGCGGGATATGTGAGGGGGAGAAGCAGTGGCATACGACGATCTGAGGGAGTGGATGCGGGCGCTCGACAAAGCTGGCGAACTGAAGCGCATCGAGCAGGAAGTCGACCCGATCCTGGAGATCGCCGAGATCACTGACCGGGCCTCGAAACTCCGCGCCCGGCCCGGTCTCAAAGCGGGCAGCACCCAATCGGCGGGCGGCCCCGCCCTTCTCTTCGAAAACATCAAGGGCTACCCCGGCGCTCGCGTCCTGATGAACCAGTTCGGCAGCGAGCGCCGCATGAAGCTGGCGCTTGAAGTCGACTCCTTGGACGAGATCGCCGGTCGCATCCGCGCACTTCTCGAGATGAAGTCGCCCGAAGGCCTCCTTGGCAAACTTAAAATGCTGCCAATCTTGGCCGACGTCGGCAAATTTTTTCCGAAAACGATCTCAGCCAAAGACGCACCTTGCAAAGAAGTCATCCTCCGCGAAAACTTCAGTGTCCTCGACTTCCCCGTGCTGCAATGCTGGCCCATGGACGGCGGTCGCTTCATTACCCTGCCCTGCGTAGTCACCCGCGATCCGCGCACCGGGAAACGCAACGTCGGCATGTACCGGATGCAGGTCTATGACGGGCAGACTACCGGGATGCACTGGCAACGGCAAAAAGTCGCAGCAGAGCATCTGCGTGACCGTCTCCGCGAAAACGCCGCGACGGCGGCTTCAGGCAATGCCGCGTCGGCGAGAGTGCAAAGAATGGCCGAGACCGCGGGGGGCTCCACCAACCTCCGGCTTGCTATGAACCTCACCGCAGCCCCAAAATCCCAATTCACCCAGGCCAAGCTCAACGAAAATCGCCTCGAAGTAGCCGTAGCCATCGGTACCGATCCCGCCATGACCTTTTCTGCCATTGTGCCCGCACCTCCCGAGGTCGAGGAGTACATCATTGCTGGATTCCTTCGGCAGGCGCCTGTTGAACTCGTCAAATGCGAGACTGTGGACCTCGAAGTACCGGCCCATGCGGAAATCATCCTCGAAGGCTACGTGGATCTCGACGAACTCCGCAGCGAAGGCCCGTTCGGCGACCACACCGGTTTTTACACCATGCAGGACGACTACCCGGTCTTCCACATCACCTGCATTACCCACCGCAAAAGCCCCATCTACGCCGCGACCATCGTCGGCAAACCCCCGATGGAAGACGCCTGGATGGGCAAGGCCGTCGAGCGCATCTTCCTGCCGCTGATGCGCATGACCCTGCCCGAGATTGTCGACATCAATCTCCCCGTCGAGGGCGTTTTTCACAACCTCATGATTCTCTCGATCCGCAAGAGTTACGCTGGCCACGCTCGCAAAGTCATGAACGGCATCTGGGCGCTCGGTCAGGCCATGTTCACCAAATGCGTCATCGTCGTCGACGAAGATTGCGACGTCCAGGACCTCGCCGAAGTGACTCTGCGAGTGGCCAACAACATCGACCCTGAACGCGATATTCAGTTCACCCTGGGTCCGGTCGACTCGCTCGACCACGCCTCGCGCCTGCCCAATTTCGGCAGCAAGATGGGCATCGATGCCACCCGCAATTGGGCCGCGGAAGGATTCACTCGTGAATGGCCACCCATGATCGAAATGGACTCCGCGACCAGGGCCCGCGTCGAAGCAATCTGGAAAAGCCTAGGAATCGACTGACAATCCACGGCAGCAAAGAATAAAAGTTAGGGAATTTACCTCGCTACTTCGATTCCCCGGATGTAGCTGATTGGTGGACGTGATCGTGATTGAACCGGTGACGTCCTCCGTGCTATGGACTGTAAACTAGACCTCTCCGCTCAAAGGCCCCGTACCATGCCCCCATCCACAAGGATGTTTTGTCCAGTGATGTAGGAACTGTCTTCGGAAAGCAGGAAGGCGACCGTGGCAGCAATTTCGTCCATTCGTCCGATCCGACCAGTGGGAATAGCGGATACTGTTTGCGAGTCAACCGGGTGAGAATCAACGAATCCGGCGAGAATGGAATTTACCCTGACACCCCGGGGCGCACATATCTCAGCATGCAACTTTGTCCATGATGAAAGGGCAGCCCGAAAAACACTCGAAACCGGACGCTCAACTTCGGGCTTCTTTGCAGCGTAGCTCGATATGTTTACGAAAGATCCATGACCCTGCTGAGACATCAAGGGAGTTGTCAAGCGGGCAAGTCGAATTACGCTTTGCAGGATTAATTCGAAGCCTTCTTGCCAATCCTCGTCGCTCAGACTAAGCAGCTCGCCTTTCGCCGGATGGCCTTATTGTGCACGACTCCATCGATCCTGCCATACCTCGTAAGAGTATCTTGAACAGTTCTTTCCAAATCACGGGCATCCGTAATCGAGCCCTGGAGACCGAATCCTCCAAGGGAGTGGCCGAGTTCGACGATGGACTCTGAGCGAGCGAGCAAGACGACCTTCCAACCTTTTTGGCTCAGGTGAGTGGCAACGGCCCGCCCAATTCCCTGACTTGCTGCGGTGATGAGTGCCACCTGCTCTTCCGTCACTTCCGAATTCACCTGATCCCTTCAATCAAAGCAATCTGAAATAACGAGGCCCAGAGCCGTTACTCGCAGCGTAGCCACCCGTCAATGGTCCCCTCTGCGCCAGAGTGCCAGGGGCATCAAGATCGACATCCTGACGGAAAAGCGAAGGATCGAAGTCAAGGGATTTCCTCGCTACTTCGATTAGCTAAATTGTAGGTGTTTGGTGGACCTGACCGGGATCGAACCGGTGACCTCTTCCATGCCATGGTATGTCACAATTGCCAAGACGTTGACGTTACAGCACTTACGAGTCGGCAGAGTCGGCAAAACCGGCATAATCGGCACTGGTTGCTGCCAAAATGCTGCCAAACAAGCGGACCAAAAGGGCTGATCGTGTGGGGTCAGCCCATCACCTCCGTCGCTGATACGATGAGACGCTTGGCCTCCGAGTCGTGGATCGGTGACCGCCGCCATTGTTTAGTCCTCGTTGACAAATCGATTATCAGTGATGAAAAGCGGACTATCTGGTACCGATCCCGCGTCGGTAAGCGCATTGGCGATTTTGCGCTAATTGAGACCGTGAGTGACGAGAACGGCGCTTACCCAACCGCCATGGCTGGCAGATCTTCTACGGAGCTATCCACCTCATCGCGTGGTCTTACGGATGTCTCTTGATTGTCCTCCCCGAAGCCTGCGAGCCAAAAGGAGCACCGATTGGCAACCCATTCTCAGCATGGTGGAAAGACCGTGTCACTCGGCCTTCGGAACATGCCGACGATCGCATTTCCCGTCTGGAAGCCGTGCTCAACAGGGCCACCATCTTTAACGCTATCGGCTCCGCTCCCATGGACGGATGGCGTCTGGCGGTGGCCTACGCTCTCTTCGATTTCGGCCCTGGCGCTGAGAGCCTACCTTCGGCCAAACACGAAGCTGCGCACGCGGCCGTTGCTTGGCGCTTTAACGTACCGCTGATAGGAATCGGCCTCGATCCCGAGTGCGACCTCAGTGGCGGTCTTGCATGTGACAGGGCATATATGCGCGGACCACTCTCGTACAGAGAGATATGCGTCCAGAGTTTTGCGGTTGCGTATGCAGGCGCACTCCAAGATTTTCGCGCGGAAGCCGAAGAGGAGCATGGACTGCAGTTCTCGGAGATCTGCAACAGCCTGCTGACGATAGCAAGAAGATCGCTTACACCCGTAAATTGCTCAATGACTGGAACGGTGTGCCGGAGGGAACCGATACGAGCTTGAATCTTCCGAGCTACCTGAAAACCGCACCATACCGGGACGGCAACTGCCACAATGGATGGCATGAGTGTTCCACGCAGAACGGCGGTCGATGAGCAACCTCGATACTCAGCGTTGGAACCAATGACGTTTCAAAATCTCTGTAAAGAGATCCTGCAAGCCGATCCGAAGTACCGCAATGTTCAGGTATTCGGCGTTTCAGGACAGGGCCAGAAAGGAATCGACATTCTGGCTGAGCAGCTCGCATCGTCCGGCCTTACGGTAGGACAATGCAAACGGTACCAAACCTTGACCGGCCCTCAGATCGCTGGAGCCGTGAAGGAGTTCATCAAGCACAAGGACTACTGGAAGAAGGAAGGTACTGATACCTTCGTCCTTTTCGTTTCTTGCGATGCAACGAACACAAAAGTGCTATCAGAGTTCCTCAGGCAAAAACGAAGGCTCATGAGGATCGGAATTGCCTTCGAACTTTGGTCTGACTCCACTCTGACTGGACGACTCAGATCTCATCCAGGCATCGTCAGTCAATACTTGGGCGGTGATTGGCCTTCGATCCTCTGTGGAGGGACTTTCGTCCTCCAAGCGACACTTCCTCCTCACACCTCGCAGCTCATTGTGACGCAGTATGAGCAGCTTTCAGTGCACTACGCGGACTCCGTGGAGCGAGACCTCGAAACCGCAAGAGAAAGTTGGCGTTCTGGAGATCGGAGAGAGGCTCAAACAGCCGTCGATCGATACAGGCAACCCCAGATTTGGAACGCTCTTGTTGGAACAACACGATCTTCAGTGTGCCGAATCGAAGCCCAGATTGCCCTAGAGGACGGTCAGGTCGAGCTAGCTAGAACGCTTCTTGGGGAGGCTAAGACCCTCAACCCCGATGTAACCCCGCGTCTCGAAGCATTGATTCTGCGTTCCGAGAATCATCGGCAACAGGCACGACAGCTCCTTCAGGACAGCGGTGATATCGAAAATATGGCTCTATACGCTGGACTCTGCTTGGAGCTGGGCGATATCGACGCGGCTTTCACAAAACTAACCGGCGTCGCGGATACCACCGACACGCACCGGCTACGCGCTTTGACATACCTGATGAAAGGTGACCTTCCGTCTGCAACAAAAGAGATCGAGAAGGCACTGATGTTAGCACCAACCTGGACTGTAACTCGCTATACAGCCGCGGTGGTGGACTACTTTTCGTGCTTGTCTCCTAATCGTCCACTCGCGGAGCTTCCGCCTTGGCCGGAACCTGCCGATTGGAGTCAACTAAAGAGCGACGATGACAGTCGTGCGCGTCTCGCGAAGTCTGCGACCGCATTCCGATCCCTGCAGAACGAACGAAACACGAGTGTGGCTTTTGGGCGCCTTCTCATGGCCTGGGAGCTTGCGTGCATCGCCTCCGATCCGACCCGCCGAGATGATGCCAACCGACGTTGCGCTGAAATTCTCACCCAAGACCCCGCCAATGAACCTTGTCTTGTGTGGGCAAAGGCTAGAAGGCTCGACGTGGATACAACCCAGCCCAGAGCCATTTTGGAGCGCAAAGTTCGTGGTGATGGGGCTCCGGCCGAATCAACGATTGTGCTTCTCATTTGCCTCATTGAAGAACGTGATCTCGCTTCTGCAAAGACTCTGCTGGAGGAATCGCGCGACCGTTTCGATGCAATCTGCCATGGGGCCGTATGGAAGTTTTGGCACGACCAGATTTCGGCAATGAATGCTGAAGGAGGGTTCGACACCAACACGGCTTCCGACAATCCGTTCCAAAAGACTGCCTTGCGTGCTCACCTTCGCACTACTGGAGATGCCAAGCCGTTGCTGATGTTCCTTGCTGAGGAACATGCCGCGGGCAAAGCGGAGGCCACCTTCGAGCTGTGCGCCGCATACGCGGAATTTCAACGGTGGCCCGAAGCGTTGCCACTTGTGGAACCTTTGCTGGCAAGGATACAGACAACGGAAGCGTTGAGGATCGGTTGCACAATCCTCTATCACAGTGGCGAGTTCGCCAGGTGCGCCAAGACGATAGAAGATAACCGTTATCGGTTTCCCGCATCCCAGCTCCCTCAGTCCTTCCTGCAGATGAAGATCGGAGCCCAGGAGCGTTCGGGTGAAGTCTTGTCCGCCATTCAGACGGCTGAAGATGCTCTTGCTATCAATGCGAATCGTGCCAACTTTCTGAATCTGGCCAATCTTTACCTCGAATCGGGCGATTTCGCGGGACTGACGCAGCTCGCGTCCAGACATGAACGTTTTCCCGATCTATCGAATCAAGAAATCCTGCGACTGAGCGCACGGCTCGCTACCGTCAGTCAATCAGTGGGCGTTTCGCTCTGGAAACGAGCCGTCAAAGCCGGTATCAGCGATGACCAAGTCGGTGCCGTCATCAGCATTGGTTTCAATCTTGGACTCGATATGGAGCTTGGCGAGTTCATGCAACGCATGGCCGCTTTGCCTGAAGGAAGCGGATTCCAACGGATTGACGTACAGCAATTCATCGACCTCGCTACTGCGAGGAACGAAGCAGCGAACACAACGTATCAACTGTATCGTTCTGGCGCTACGTGCCTTCAGGCCGCTCTCGATGTTTTTGGAAACCAGCTTTCTACGTGGTATCAACGTCGTCTGGAAGACAACCGCGCCAGTTCTTCCACACAACACCCAACGTACGCCCGTAACGGCTGGCGCTCAAGGTATGAAGTGGTCGAGCCGGCATCAGGCAGACTCTGCGCCGACCTGACTTCGCTCATGTTGGCCCAATACTTGGGTGTCCTGTCACCCATCGTCGAAGCATACCGACCGATTCGTATCCCGCACGGGACTGTACTGGCACTTGCATCGATGCGAGAAGCCGTAGGAGTACATCAGCCAGTAAGAATTACGAATCTTCGCGGCGTCCAAGACGCGGTCCTAAACCAGAAGATCTCCATATTGGCAGCGAGTTCCTCATCGCCTGTTGTCACTGATTGCCTCGACATTGACTACCCGGTTCCGAAGATAGGTGATGTACAGGGCGTGAGCCAACC
>DASWUZ010000261.1:0-25090 GCA_036401395.1 Acidisarcina sp. | reverse complement strand
GGTTGGGTGTCGGGGTAGGTTGATGCTGTCTCCTGGGCGGGGTTGTCGGGTGTCGGATTGCTTGTCTTGCGGTCTCACTTGTGGATCCTTTTGGGTGTTGCTTTCTCTTTTTAGCTGCGGGGCTAGGGTTTTTTCGAGCTTGCCCGTCAGGTTTTGATCTGGGTGCGGAGGCGTTTTGGCGCGGCGACACCGGTTATTGGCTTTTAACTGTTTGAGGGCTTTTTGCACATGGGTCGGGAGCCCTTGTCTCCGCGAGGTTGTGGAGGAACGCCTGATTGGAAGGGACGAGACCGGCTTGATAGCGCTGGGTTTTACGGATCTTGATTGGTGCTGAAATGCTGCTATCTAAGACAAGTATACGCAGCGGGATCGTTCACTACGCCAAATTTGTCGGTTGGAGGTTAGGGGGCGGACGCTTTGCTTTCACCCCACTCATCGCAAAAAGCGCGATGAACGGGGCACCCGACCGTTTTCAGCGGCCTGGAGGCCCGTGCTCCCTCCGTGGCGGGGAAGGATCCCTTTGGGTTGATCCCATGTCTCAAAATCGAGACATGGGGCACCCGCTTTTGTGCACACTTGAGCTTGGGCGGATGATTTCAGCAGGGCTATCGGGCGGGGAGTTAGACGACGGCGGTCAGGGTTTCTGTGGAGCGATCTTTCATCAGCTGGAAGAGGCCGGAGACGGCGTATTGGTTGAAATGGGGAGTGGCGCGATGGGCTTCGAGCGCAGCCTGGTCGGCGTACTGTTCGTAGATCAAGACGGTGTCGGGGTCGTCCTCGATGCGGTGCGGCACGTACGTCACGCAGCCGGGCTCCTGGCGCGAGGCGAGGGCGAGGTTGCGCAGGATGTCCGTGACCTGGGGGCGGTCTTCGGATGTAAATCGCATTTTCACGATGAAGCTGACCATGGTCGTTCCTATGGGGGCCCGGTATAGCGTTCGGGTGTCTTCCAGTGTAGCTGCGATCCGTCTATTTGCGATCAGTGTAGCTGCGATTTCGCGCTCAATCGCCGCGGCGGAATCTTTGTGGCCCTTGTTATTTAGCGGCGGTAGCGTGGAGTTCGTCGAGCGCGGAAGCAAACCCGGGTTGGAGCATGGTTTGTTCGCGGTCGGGGCCGGTTGAGATCATACCCAGTTTCGCTTCGGATTCCTGCTCCAGAAAGCGCAGGTACTCTTGCGCGAGAGGGGGCAAGTCATCAAAGTGGCGGATGCCTTCGGTCGAGGACTGCCATCCCTTCAACGTGGTGTAAACAGGCACGATGGCCTCAATCCCGAGGATGTCCGCGGGCACGGTATCGACCAGGCGGCCGTCGATCCTGTAGCCGACGCAGACTGGAATCTCGGCGAATTCGTCGAGCACATCGAGTTTGGTGACGACCAGCCATTCGGTACCGTTCACCTGGTTTGAGTAGCGCAGAAGGGGCAGGTCGAGCCAGCCGCAGCGGCGGGAGCGGCCGGTGACGGCTCCATACTCCTGGCCTCGGGCGCGAAGCTGTTCGCCTGAGTCGTCGTGGATCTCGGTGGGAAACGGCCCCTCGCCGACGCGGGTTACGTAGGCCTTGGTCACGCTGATGACGGTGCCTATGGCGGTGGGGCCGACGCCGGTGCCGGTGGCTGCGCCGCCCGCCGTGGCCGACGATGAGGTCACGAAGGGATAGGTGCCGTGATCGATGTCGAGCATCGTGCCCTGCGCTCCCTCGAACATGACGCTGCCACCATCGCGGATGACCTTGTTCAGCATCGCTCCGGTGTCGGTGACGAAGGGCGCGATCTTTGCTGCGGCTGCCGCGTACTCTTCGTACATCTTGCGCGGATCGAGCGGCTCCGCGCCGAAGAGGGTCTCGGCGATAGCGTTCTTTTCCTTGCAAGCATTTTCAATGTGCGTCTTGAGCAGCTTGTCGTTGAGCAGGTCGATGACGCGCAGGCCGCTGCGGGCCATCTTGTCTTCATAGGCCGGGCCGATGCCGCGGCTGGTGGTGCCGATCTTTTGCCGTCCGGGAGCGCTTTCAGCGGCGAGTTCGATCATCCGGTGGTATGGCAGAATCACCTGCGCGCGGTTGGATACAAAAAGCTGGCGATCGATTTCGACGCCGAGGTCGCGCAGTCGTCCCACTTCGCTTAAAAAAGCCATGGGGTCAAGGACGACGCCGTTGCCGATGACGGCGCGGCAGTCCTTGCGGAGCACACCGCAAGGCACAAGCTGGAGGATGAACTTCTGGCCCTTGATGATGACGGTGTGGCCGGCATTGTGTCCGCCCGCGTACCGGGCGACGACTGCGAACCGCTCCGATAAAACGTCGACGATCTTCCCTTTGCCTTCATCGCCCCATTGGGCACCGACAATGACCGCAGTTTTCGCTCGCATGATTTCCAGTTGATGCTACGGCACACGTCCCCTAATGCTTGCAGAGCGGCAAAGGCGCTTCCTGGCGGAGTGGGGTTCGCGGCCGGTATGCCGATGAGTGCGTTTCACAGATCGGCACCCTGATGATATAACGCGGCCTCGACAGCTTACAAAACCACCTCGCCACGAACATTCCAGACGGCCAAGACGTAATGCCGAGTTGGGCCACCGCATGGCACATTCATAAGGTGAGCACTTTTAGCCAGCCACCAGATGCTTTCAAGGAGTAGAACCCTGTATCAGTGATAACTTCCGGCTCTTTCGTCCTAAGCTCCCATTCAGGCGCCGAAGTTTACCGATGATGACTCTTCCCGGATAGCCGATATGTCTGATACGCATGACGTTTGCGTATAGATCGCAGGCAATTCCTATACGGAATGTGCGACGCCACCTGCGGCAAGCCCGCAGGCTGCCATTTCACTGGGAGGAACCTTGATCGACAGTGTTTCTCCCAGTCTGCAGGTTACTGGGCTCGATCATCTTAAACAAACCCCGCCCTTCCTCCCATGGCAGTCTGTGGGCTGGCCAGTCCCTTTTCTTGCGATCTCCCTCCTACTCTCCGCCGTCACTACCGGAGCTCAATCTAATTCCAGCCTTCCCCTCCGCACCCTCACCACCGCCCACGAGGTACACAGCCTCTCGACCAAAGAAGCACTCCGCGGCTACCCGCTTCACCTGCACGCAGTGGTGACGTTTTACGACAAGTTCATCGACAAAAGACACATCGCTCTCTTCGTAAAGGATGCGACTGGTAGCATTTTCATCTCCGTGCCCTTCGGCTCGGTGGGCGACCTCCCCGCAGGTACTTTGGTCGACGTCCGCGGAGTCACCTCGTCGGGCGACTATGCCCCCATCATCGCCAATGCCGAGGTGAAGCCGCTCGGAATGTCCCATATTCCGGCGACGGCCCCAAGGGTCACCAGGAAGGGTCTTGCCACCAGCGAAGAGGACGGGCAGTGGATCGAGATCGAAGGTGTAGTCCACTCCGTCTCGGAGATCGAACACGACATCAGCCTTGTGGTCGCAACCGCCGACGGCAACGTCGTTGCCACCGTTCCGCGGGAGGCGGGGAAGACCTACAGCGGCCTGGTAGACGCACAGGTGCTTGTCCACGGCAATGTCGCGCCGGTGTTTAATGGCAACCGCCAGTTAGTCGGCGCACGTTTGCTTGTGCCCAATCTCTCAGCAATCAGGATCGTTGGCCCTCCCCGAAGAGATCCTTTCCAGTTGGCGGTACGACGCATCGATACGCTCCTGAAGTATGACCCCGACGCAGCCATGCCTCACCGCGTCCATCTGCGCGGGGAGGTGACCCTGCAGTGGCTGGGCTCGTCCATATGCATCCGGGACGCGAGTGCTGGGCTTTGCGCAAAGACAACTCAACATACTCCCATCATGCTTGGGCAGATTGCCGATGTTGCAGGATTTGTTGCCGCAGGCAGTAGCGGCCCGATGCTGACCGATGCTTCGTATTCCTGGGCCGGGCCTGGTTCCCCCGTGTTGGCCGAGCCTCTCACCGCCGAGGAAGCTCTTCTGGGCAAACATGACTCGGAGCTGGTGAAGATCGACGGTGTGTTGATTGGCCGCGATCTGGCCGCCGCAGGGACCCGGCTGATGCTGGCCTCGGGAAAGTTCATCTTTGCAGTGGTCCTGCCCCAGGGCCTGGCGCGGCCTGGCGGGTATACCTGGAAGAACGGCAGCACACTGCAAGTCACCGGCATCTGCTCCCTGGAGAATGAGACCGAGAGTGAAGTCCAGGGAAGCGGCCTTGCGGCGCCCAAATCCTTCCGGATCCTGCTGCGTTCCCCTCGTGATGTGATTATTTTGCAAAGCCCTTCGTGGTGGACGCCCGGGCATGGTCTGCTGGTCGTCACCTTCGTGCTGGCGCTCACCCTTGCGGCGTTGGGCTGGGTAGTGGTGCTGCGGAAGCGCGTCGACCAGCAAACCAGCGTCATCCGCAAGAGCGAAGAGCGCTTCCGCTACATGGCCCAGCACGACGCTCTCACCGGCCTTCCGACTCGCCTGCTGCTGCATGATCGTCTCAACGCCAGCCTGGCCCGTACGAAACGCTACGGCAGCCGGCTCGCTCTGCTCATGCTCGACCTCGACAACTTCAAGCTGGTCAACGACTCGCTCGGCCACGACGCCGGCGATCAAACACTAATCATTTCCGCACAACGCATCCGGGCTGCTGTGCGTAACACCGACACAGTGGCGCGCATGGGAGGCGACGAGTTCATCGTGCTGCTCACTGACCTCCACGATCCCCACGAGGCGGAGATGATCGCAGCAAAAATTGTTGTCGCGCTCTCAGCCCCGATCATCCTGGGGGAGCGCCACGTACAGATCTCAGTCAGCGTAGGCGTTTGCGATGCTACCGGCGAAGAAGACAACGCCGAGACGCTGCTAAAGGGCGTAGATACCGCCATGTATCACGCCAAGGCTCAGGGCCGAAATTGCTTTCAACTTTTCACGTCCGACATGGCACGGGAAACGGCAGAGAAACTGCGGCTTCGCGCGGGACTCGGCCTAGCGCTCGAACTCGAAGAGCTCGAACTTTATTACCAGCCTATGGTGAGTTTCAAGAGCGGAGAACTTACAGGGTTCGAGGCCCTGCTGCGATGGAACAGCACGGGAATGGGGCTCGTCATGCCTGGCGACTTCATCTCTCTCGCGGAGGAGTCAGGATTGATTGTCCCCATCGGGGAATGGGTGCTGAGAGAGGCGTGCCGCCAGATAGGGCTGCTGGAAAAGCAGCTCAATCAGAAATTCATGCTGGGTGTGAACTTATCTCCACGCCAGTTCCAGCAGCCTGATCTGCCACAGATGATCGCCCGCGCTCTCGCCGACTATGGCCGCGCGCCGGACTGCGTCGAGTTTGAGATTACAGAAAGCATGCTCATGACCGACTCGCCCAAAATCCAGGGCTCGCTGGAGCAATTGCGCGATCTGGGCGTACAGCTGGCGATCGACGACTTCGGCCTTGGATTTTCGAGCCTCTCCTATATCACCCGGTTCTCAATCGACAGGATCAAGATTGACCGGTCCTTTGTCCAGAACTGCCTCACCGATCAGAGCAACGTCGCCGTCATACGGGCCATCATTGCCATGGCCCACGGGCTTGCCATCCAGGTTGTCGGGGAGGGAGTGGAGACCGCGGAGCAATTCCACTTCCTCCAGCAGGAAGGCTGCGACACCGCACAGGGATATTATCTAAGCCGCCCGGTCCCTGCCGCAAAGCTTGCTGCCCTGCTCGATTCCATCGAACAGACCACCCGCATCCATGCACGCATCTAGCAATGCCCAATTCCAGACGGTCCCCATGCAACCTCCGTCGGCCCGTTTGACGTAAACACCACTTTGCCCTGCGAAGCCTTACCATAGAACAGCATTCTGGAGAGCTGCGTCCAGGCCTGCTTGCTGAGAAGGTATCCACAGAGGAAAGATGAATATCGAAGCCGTCGCCCGCCGCGCTAAAGTCTCTACCGCAACCGTGTCCCGAGTGATCAACCACTCCGATAAGGTCAGCCCCAAGACTGCCGCGCAGGTCCGCAAGGCGATCATGGAGTTGAACTTTCATCCCAATACTAATGCCCGCGCGCTGGGTACCGGCCGCAGCAGCATGTTCGGGCTCATCATCTCCGACATCACCAACCCTTTCTTCCCCGAGCTGGTCAAGGCTTTTGAAGACATCGCGGTGGAACACGGGCAGGAAGTCCTCGTGGCCAACACCAATTACGATCCTGTGAGGATGCAGACCTGCGTAAGCCGCATGTTACAGCGCAAGGTCGATGGAGTGGCCATCATGACCTCAGAGATGGACGAGGCGCTGATTGGCATGTTCAGCAAGCGTGGCATCCCTATGGTATTTCTCGACAATGGGCGGCCTGCAATCGGCGTGAGCACGATACGAGTCGATTACGAGGCGGGGGTTGAGCGCGCCGTCCAGCACCTGACCGAACTGGGCCATAAGCACATCGCATTTGTGAACGGCCCCCTGAGACTCGCCTCCGCGACCGCACGATTCAACGCCTTCAAGAGCAGCATGGCCAGCCATCGATTGATCGTGAAGAAGGAATGGATCGCGGACGGCAATCACCGCGTAGATGGCGGCCAGGATGCCATGAGCCGCATTCTCGCAGCATCCGAATGGCCGACCGCGGTCCTAGCTTCCAACGACCTGTCGGCCATCGGCGCCTTCGGCGCGATTCATGCCCGTGGCCTGCGTGTGCCTGCTGATATCTCAGTGATCGGCTTCGACGACATTCAACTCTGCGCGTTTCTCGAACCCGCGTTGACGACTGTACACTTGCCGCGCGCTCAGATCGCGGAGATTGCGTTTCAGGCCTTGTTTCAACGCTATGCAATTCCTAAAAGCGAACCGAGGCGCGGCGTCGAAAGCGTCATCCAACCGCACCTCGTGCTGCGAAAGTCCACCGGGCCGGCCAGGCATAGTTGAGGACCGGCAATCTGCCACAGGAAGGTGCGGCAGGAGACTCTCCTCAGCCCTCCTCGGCGGCAACTGCCGCTACACGAAACTCCACGGTCTGAGAACCAAACACAGGATGTGTTCCCTTTAATCTCGCCACGCCACCCTGCTCCTTAGCGCGGACCCATATCGCGCCTGTCCCGCCGATCAGGCCGAAGGGATTATCGCCTATGATCTCCGCCGGCCCTTCTATTGAAAATTCGATGGGATCGTTCGCAAAGGGCCGCACTCTCCCAAATTCGTCATTGACCCGAATGACAACGCGGGTCGCGTCCGCCCCGTCCGCCAACAGCTGGGAATCGTCAGGCAGCAGAACAAATTGCTGGTCGATGCCTTTGCCGGAGTACATCTTTGAAATGACCTGCTTGCCGCCGATGAAGCCGTCGATGCGCAGGTCGCCCCAATCCCTCAACTGTTCGCCTAGTGGAATAGAAAACGGTGGGTATTTCAGGTGGGGAAACTGGACGCGGTCCGCGTCGCCTTCATTAACGAGGCGAAAGCCCTTTCCATCGTCGACAAACATCTTCAGATGATCGCAGTTAGAGGATATGAGGGCGGTTGTGAAGCCGATGGATTCATCGTTGCGTGCCCAGTGGAAGGAAGGCTCGACCACGATCTCTTCGGCTGGCTCGCACATGGACTTGTAAAATCCTGCGGCCGGTTTAGGCGTGCGGAAGATGTCCATCACGCCGTGATAGCAGATGCGATCGCCTGAGCCAAAGTTTGCGTGCGTGTTGTAATCAAAGGCGCACCAGCCGATACCGCCGGCATATTGCGGATTCGATGCCAGCGTGTCATGCACGCGCGCGTGATGGACCGTATGCTCCTGCAGCCGCTCCTTGCTGTCTATCGTCTTGGTGGGAAAGGTGTGCCCGACAAATTCCGTGTTCAGATAACGCGGGTGATTGGGGGCCTTCATGGGCCAGCCAAAGTCGTTCATGGTGAAAACGTCTTCGAGGAATTCCGACTCCTGGAAGTAGCGAATGCCGCACGTCTGCCGCCCTTTGTCGAGCGCGTGCGCGAGCGCGTTTGTGCGCACGTAGAAGTCGTGATTGTCGCGCGACTCATTGATGCGCACCCCCCACAAGATCACCGACGGGTGGTTCCAGTCGCGCCGTACCATGCGCCTGACGTTATCGACGGCCACGTCCTGCCAGGCCTTGTCGCCGATGTGCTGCCAGCCGGGAATCTCTTCCAGCACCAGCAGGCCGATCTCATCGCAGCAGTCCAAAAAATGTCGCGACTGCGGATAGTGGGACGTGCGAACGATGTTGCAATGCAAGTCGCGCCGCAGGATCTTCGCGTCCTGGCGCTGCACTCGTCCCGGCATTGCCTGCCCTACCCAGGGAAAGGTCTGATGGCGATCGAGTCCGTGCAGCTTGATGATATTGCCGTTGAGTGAGAAGCCATGGTCGGTGAACATCGCCTCCCGAAATCCGATCCGCCGTGACATCTCATCGATGACTATGCCGTCTTCCAGCAACTGCACGCGCACCATATAGAGGTGAGGATTCTCTAGGTCCCAGAGGTTGACCTTGCCTAGCTTTTCGAGCGAAAGGGTATAAGACCCCGGAACAGCTTCGGGCTCTGGAAGCGCTCCAGAAGCTTGATCTGCGTCCTCTTGGTGATGCGTGGTCGTTGGGGGCTCAGAGATTTTCTGTGCTGCCTGCGCGATTACTTTTCCTTCATGCGTCAGCTCAGCGTGCAGCGACAATGCACCAGACTTCGCCTCAGGTCCGCGCTCCAGGAAGCATTCCACATCAACCGCCGGCGAACTTCCCAGCACATCCTGCGGACGCGCGTAGAAGTTTTCGATAAACGTTTGAGGAACGATGCGTAGCGCGACCTCGCGATAGATGCCACCAAAGGTGAGGTAATCGATCTCGTTGCCAAAGGGCGGAATATCTGCGCGCTCCGTGGAATCAACGTCCACTGCCAGCAGGTTCCTGCCACCGAAATTTAAGTGCTCAGTCAATTCAAAGTAGAAAGGCGTGTAGCCGCCGCGATATTCTCCTAACTTGATTCCGTTGATGTAGACCGTCGAGGCGGTCATTACTCCTTCAAAGTCAACAAAGACCCGCTTACCCTTCGCGTCTGCCGGGACCTTCAGCGGCCGGCGATATAGTGAGATAAATTCGTAGGTCTTTTCATCGAAACTGTGCCACGGCAGTCGTACGTTGGTGTGCGGCACCACGACACGATCGAAGTGCGAGTCGTCAAAGTCAGACGCGTGTCCAGCCGCCGAGGTCTTGGGGCTATAGCGCCAGCCGCGATTTATGGGCAGCACGCTGCGGCCACCTCGAGTGCTTTCCGGCTCCAGGGCTTCGCCAATCGGGGTGTGTGCCACTGCTCCCGCGGCTACCATCGCTCCGGTGGACTTGATGAAATTTCTACGATTCATGGTGCTCCTGTTTATCGAACTGAATGTGCAGATTGCAAAATGTATGCGCGTACATCGTACGACAAAAACACACATTCGGCACTCATCCCACGCGGCGCCCCGGAGTTTACCCACGTTCATTGACGAGCGGCATGAAAGCGCGTACATTTTTCAGGCCGGAGACCATTCCACATGACCTTCAAAATTTCAATCGCGCTCGCCTCGCTAATCGCAGTCAACGTTACAGCTTTCATCGGCAACGCCGCCGAGACGAGCTCGGCCGAGATGCCCAGAATTGTCCAGCAGGACGGTCGCTACGCCCTGCTCGTGGATGGTCACCCATACCTGATGCTCGGTGGACAAATCGGCAACTCCAGCTCGTGGCCCGCTGTGCTGCCTCAGGTCTGGTCATCTCTTGAAGCCATGCACGCCAACACCGCCGAAACCCCGGTCTACTGGGAGGTCATCGAGCCCACGCCCGGGAAGTTCGACTTCTCCATGGTCGACGCGCTCCTTGCGGGGGCTCGCGAACATCACCTTCATCTCGTCCTGCTATGGTTCGGCACCTGGAAGAATGGCAACATGCATTACGTCCCAGAGTGGATCAAAACCGATACAGTCCACTATCCGCGAATGATCAATCGCCAAGGCGAGCCGATCGATGTCCTCTCCGCCAACTCCAAAGAAAACCTCGCCGCGGACAAACACGCCTTCGCGGCCCTGATGAAGCACCTCCGTGTCGCGGACGGCACGCAGCACACGGTGCTGATGATTCAAGTTGAAAACGAGTCGGGCGGCGTCGGTTCGGTGCGCGACTTCTCGCCAATGGCGGAAGAGCAGTTTCAGCAGAACGTGCCTGACGCGCTGGTCACCGGATTGCACAAATCTGCCGGCACCTGGAAGCAGGTCTTCGGCGGCGATGCCGACGAGTATTTCCAGGCGTACTACCAGTCCTCTTACATCAACGAAGTGGCGATGGCTGGCAAGGCCGAGTATCCGCTGCCCATGTATATCAACGTTTGGCTCTCATACCCGGTGGCAGAGCTGCCCGAGCGGCGCATCCCCAACCCCGGCATTGGCTATCCCAGCGGCGGCGCGGTGCAAAAGATGGTTGACCTTTGGAAGATCAACGCACCCGCCATAGACCTGATCGCCCCGGATATGTATAGCGACGATTCGGGCTTCTATCGCTCCGTCCTCGATACTTATCGCCGCCCCGACAACGCACTGATGATTCCGGAGTGCGGCAGGGGAGACAGCTACGCGCGCTACTTCTTCTACGCTCTCGGGCGAGGCACCATCGGCTTTGCACCCTTCGGAGTAGACCGCGTAGGCTGGGGGGTCACTGCCAGCACCCAGGCATCGGCCGATGATGCTCCTAAGGGCCATGCTGAAAACTTCGCCCTCATCTCGCCCATGGACGGCCTGATTGCAAAACTAAATTTCGAAGGCAAGTTAAAGACTGCGGTCGAAGAACCCGGCGAGGCGCAGCAAGAGATCGACTTCGGCCCCTGGCAAGCCACGGCAAGCTTCGGATTCCCGCAGCCGGATGGCCGGCGTCCCCCGGGGACCACTGGCAACGTGGGCCGTGTCCTGATCGCACAACTCGGTCCCGACGAATTCCTCGTGACCGGCTTCCAGGTGAGCGTCGCCTTTCATCAGCCGGGGCGCCTGCCAGGTCTTCGCAGCCAAATCCTGCGCGCAGAAGAGGGCAGCTACGATCAGGGAGTCTGGCACATGACGCGTTTGCTCAACGGCGACCAGACAGACCGCGGACTGCAATTCCGCGATCACCCCGTCGTAGTGCGCATCCGCATTGGGCGCTTCTAATACACAAGCGTTTCACGCTGATTATGCGTAGGAACGCGTTAACCTGTAGCCTAGGAAATCAGGTCGCTGAGGCTGGTCTTCGAATTTGCTTCTGTGCCGCGTGCGAAGGACGGCCCAATCGCGAGCGCCTGACTATGACCTTCAAACCAGACGACGAACGAAGACCGCTCCGCCTCAGGAAGCCTCTGCTGATTGATCCAATGGTAGTAGGCGCCCATGTCCGCGTCGATCAGGGAGCCGGTAAAATCCAGGTCGCCGTTGGTCCGGCCCTCTAGTAATTCGTTCATTGGTCTTTGTCGCTGCCGTGGAGCGAACCGCACCACAAGCGTCAGTGGCTGAGCGCGGCGCAACGCTTCGCGTGTAGTCCATTGGGCAAAGGTGGTGCTGAAAATCTGCGTTCCAGATCCTTCAGTGAGCAGCTTCACCTGAAAACGATCAAGCACTGCGTCTCCCGATTCAGCCATGCCCAGGTCCGAGGGGGCCAACTGAGCGAGATGAGTGCGCAGCTGCTCGGGGCCCATGCCGGCTTGGCGAATCTCTTTTTGAAACTTGCCTTGCAATGTCTCCAGAACGGGCTCCAACGTCCTGTACGAGACGGAGGTCAGAAGCGGGCTGTGCTCCGCTTTTTGCCCGCCATCGATGTACCAATGTCCATAAGGGACCGGATGTGCCTCTGCTCGTTTGGCGGCGGCATTCAGCATCAGATGCACTCCGCCTTCAGAGTGCACGTTCCCAAAGTAAGTTCCATGCGGTCTAAGATTACGAAACAAAGGCGCTTCATAAGAACTAACTCCCTGACCGATGATCGCGATACCAAGTCTTCGCATCGGCAACGGAGGCACTGGAACGAGCCGAAGACGCTCCCCATAGGCGAGCGCCGCTGTGCGAAACGCGTCTAGCTGGTGAGTAGTCCACAGATAGGCAGAGAGCTGTTCGACGAACTGGGCGGGCTGGTTGATCCAATCGAAATCTTCAAGCGCAGGGGAGAGTAAAAGCTGCACAAACGGTCGCATCCACTCCGCTAAGTGCGCCGGTGAAAGGGCCGACAAAGTTCCCAGCTCCCTGTTGATGCTTGCCCGCTCCTCAGGAAACTTGAAGTCGTAATCAATAACCTCTCGCAGCAAGCTGGGGAGGAAGCTGATGGGGAGTTGTTGCAGCACAGCAAGGTGCTCCGCGATGACCTTCCTGGCTTCGGCGGGGTATCCGCTGAATTGCTCGACTTTGAGATCGCCTGGCAGCATGAGAGCTAGAGGAGCTCCATGATTGGTTTGCCTTGTGAGAGTGCTGTGGAGAAACCCAGCATCGCTCCCAACGTGGGAACAAGGTCGATCGATTGAATCGGGCGGTCATAGACCACGCCTTCGCGTACGCCAGCGCCAAGGGCCATCATCCACGTCGTGCGTGATGCAACATCTCCGGTGCGGTGATGCTGAAACCCATTGCCGCCGGAGTCCTCATCTGCATCGCGCCCAAAATCCGGGAGAATGAAGAGAGTTGTGTTCCCAGCGTATTCAGGGTTGCTCTGCACTGCCTGCCAAAGCTCGGCGCAAAGGCGGTCTGTGCGCTGAATGCCCTCGATGTAAAGGGAGTAGGCGCCTGCGTGGGCTATATCGATGTCGTGCATTGTGATCCAAAGTAGCCGCGGCGACTCCTGCTGCATCAACTGCCGCGCGATGTACATTGAGAGTTCGTCAGGACTCGACAGCATCTTTGCGTGGCTTTTGAAGTCATCCACTGACAGCTTCAGGATCATCTCCAACTGTTGCAGTTCCACCTCGTTACCCGTGAGTTGCGGCGTGTAGAGAGGAGTCTCATAATTGTCCCGCAGCAGGTGATCGAAGTCCGTTGTACTACCTGACATGGCCGCTGTTAGCAGGTGCTTGGGTAAGACGACTCTGGCGCCGAATTCGGGGCCATAGGTCCGCGATTCGCTGCCGCCAATCCGGTTAAAACCGTTGCTCGGCGCGACTACCCACGCATCGGAGGCGGGCCGCCCCAGTTCTTTGCGGAAGTATTCGAACACCGTGGGATGGTCAGGCGGCACAGCGGAGAAGTTATTCAGCGTCTCGTAAACGCCTGTCGCAAGGCTCGCGGTTGCTACGTAGTGGCCCAGGATCCCCTGGTTCTGCACCTGCGTAAAAAAACTCGCCTGCGGAATAAGCTCGTGCAGCAGATGCGGGATATTTTCCTGCCCCTGGGGCGCAAAGGTCTCCTGATCGCGCGCCCCTCCGCCGAATGTGATGACGATCACCTTTCGCTTCTTCGCAGCCGCGGCTCCATACACGAATGGGCTGGCGCCCATCATCGCGCTGCCCAGCGCCAGTCCCGCAGCAGTGCGAAGAAAGTCCCGCCTGCTCACCGCAAGATAGCGCGCGATCTCGCGCGGTGACGTCGTCGTGAATGGTGACATTGCCCTCAATTCAAATCACCTTTAGCTTCGCAAACATTGACTGACAATCCCGCGTTACAAGATCGGCTGAGCAGTCCACGCGGGCGATGCAGCAGCCTTCAAGGCTTTGCCGCCGGAACTTCTTTAGCGGCATAAACAAATTGCTGGACCTCGGCGCGCTCCTTGTCGAGCTCAGCAAGATGCTCCGCCCTCTGCCGCTGGTAGATTTCAAATTCCGGCTGCGCGAGGTCCTTTTGCCCGGTATGAACATAGGCCTGACCCAGGCGGTAATGAGCGTCCGGCAAGTTCTTATCCAAGTGCAATGCGCGAAGATACTGCGGAATGGCGCTGCTGTAGTCATGCCGGTCAGAGTAAAGGTTGCCTAGCTGAAGATACGCTTCGGAATACTTCGGGTCGAGCGTCACGACCTTACGCAAGAGAGGCTCAACTGATTGAAGCTCCGCCGAGTCTTCGGTACGCTTTCCCTTCCACAGACTCATCGCGTAATAGTAGAGGGCTTGCGCGTTCGCGGGTTGAAGTTCTGAGAAACGGCGAAATCTTTCAATCACCTCCGCGGCCTGGTTGGGTGAGCTGCTGTAGGCCTTTGACAGGAAGAGGTAGCAACGAGGATCGGAAGGATCCAGGTCCGCCGCCTTCAACAGATACTCGATCGCCTCATCGTACTTGCCACGGGAGTAGAGCGCCATTCCCAGCCCAATCATGATTCTCGCTGACTTTGGATAGCGTACGGCGCCTTGGCGGAAAACATCTATGGCTGGCTCGTAGGTGCGGTGCAGCAGTAGTTCGCTCGCCCAGTCGAATAGATTGACCTCGCTGGGGTCCATGTGGGCGGCCTTTTCATACTCGTTGGCGGCCGCGACGAAGTGTCCTTCCTTCTCTTCGATCTGGGCGAGCAGATCGTGAAGTTCACCAGTGTCGTTCTGTTTTACAAGGGCTTCGACGAGCGACCGCGACTCCTCGAGCTTGCCAACCAGGAGATATGCCAGCGCGAGGTCGTAGCCGTTGGAGTAAGCGTCAGGTTTGATTTGTTGGGCATGATCTAGAAAAGGTATCGCCTCAGGGATTTTCTCCCGCTGGATGTAAAACTCTCCGAGGTTGTGATTGGTTTCGTATTCCTGAGGGGCCAGGTCGAGTGCTTTCTTAAACTCGTCATCTGCGAGGTCGAACTTACCCAGGCGAGAAAAGCTTGCTGCCAGGTTCGTTCTCGCTACGGCTGCGTCTGGCTTGATACGAACGGCCAGCTCAAGTTGCTCCAAGGCTTTTTGGTCCTGGGATTGTGCGGCGTAAATCATCCCCAGCAGCTCGTGGGCTTCAAAGCTTTTTGGCGCGGCTGGCAGCAGCTCTTCGAGTTCGGCAGCCGCCTCGGGAAGCTTCCCTGCGTTGTAGTCCGCTACTGCTGTCTGGAACTGGCGCTCCAGCCTTTGCTCTTTAGGATCTGGCATCGGCCTGTGATTTGATTGGGCCCCCGCGAGCGCGGAAAACATAAAGAGACAGGAGAATACCAACCGGGACCGAAGACCTTCGCTCACAGTGCTCCTATGCTATCACCGCGCAAGCGGAGCAGGCTCCCAATAGAAAACCCCGGAGAGGCACGGACATCTGCCTCTCCGGGGTCCTTAAACTTGCAGGTTAGAAGTACATCTTCAGCGCGAACTGAATCTGTCGCGGATCGTAAGGCTGATCGCGAGTGGATCCAATTTCACCGAAGTTGGTACTCGTAAAGTTAGTAGAGTTGCTGACGGCTATCACGCCGTTGCCGCCAAACCCGGGAGCGTTGAAGTTGGGGTGATTGAGTATGTTGAACATCTCAGCGCGGAATTGGAGGAAGTAGCGTTCGCTGAAGTGGTAATCCTTGAACAGGGAGTAGTCGAGGCGATGGAAGCCGGGGCCGAAGGTACTATTGAGACCGCCGCCTATGATTGCATTCCCGGTTAGAGGTACACAGCCCGCTGGAGAGCCAACGATGGGTCCGTTGACGCCAAGTTGGCAAGGCTGAGTAAATGCGGCTGGATTGCCGAAGTAGTTCGGCTGGCCCTGCGCGTCAATGTGGATCCCGAGCTTTTGGCTCTGTCCCGGAACCTTGAGTGCGAAGCAGCCTGCGGAACTCGTACCGGTCGGGCAGTTGATGGTAATGGGCTGCCCGCCTTGTAACGTAGCGATCCAGTTCATACTCCAACCACCCAGGGCCGCTTCCGTGAGTCCATGAGCGTTGCCCAGGAACCGCTTATGGTTGCCAAATGGGAGCTCATAGTTGCCGCTGAGGTGGACTACATGTTCGATATCGAAGTCGGCCAGTCCATAGTCTGCCCCGATACCAAGACCCGGGACAGCCGACGCACGGCCGCCACCGGTGCTTCCCCCGTTGAGCAGGTCACCAGCATCCGACAACGCCTTAGACCAGGTATAGGTCGCGAGGAAGCTCAGACCGCCCGAGAACTGCTTCTCAACTTTGGTCTGCAAGCCGTTGTAGTTGCTGCTGCCCACCGTAGCTTGATAACTGGCGCCATGTCCAAAGTCTGGGAATGGGCGCAGGTTATCGGTACCGCCGGGAAGATCAACAGGGTAAATCGCGGTTAGATTATTGTTGCCGATGCCCGCCTGGAGATGCCTGCCGAGCGTCAGCACGTATGCCGCCTGTACTGACATAGTTGGAGTGATGGAGTACTGAAGCGTGAAGTTCGCGCTTTCAGTGTAGGGAGTCTTGTAATTGAATTGGAGTCCTTCCAGCCCGAGTCCCTTTGCATTTACGCTTGCGGGGCTGAGACTGATGCATGAAAGTCCTGATTCAATGGTCGCGGTTCCACCCGGGCCCGCCGTCGTGCAACCTTGCCATGGAGTACCAGGCCCGATTGGAGTGGCATCCCCGCTGGGACTGAAGTAGGAGAAGTTGAAGACGAACGGATAGTTCTCGCCGATGTTCGGACCATAGCCTTGGTTTTCAAAGGCGTTGTAGAACAGTCCAAAGCCGCCTCGAACCACCAGCTTATCGCTGGCCTGATAAGCGAATCCGAAGCGTGGAGAGATGTTGTATTTTTGCGGTTCACCCAAGCCCTTGCCGTAGCCTCCAATCTTGAGCGCAATTCCGTCCTTTGCCAGCAAGCTCGTAAAGCTGGTAGACAGATTCGCGACCGCTGGGTTGCCGGACGGCAAGAGATACATAGGCTGCCCTGTCGGAGGGCCGCCGGGAACGAAGTTCGCCTGCGCCCCGTTCTGCTCATAGATCAGGCCGAAGTAATCGTAGCGTACCCCCAGGTTGAGGGTCAGCTTCGGATTGACTTTCCAGTCGTCCTGGAAGTAGCCCGCGAGATAGTTCTTCGCGTCGTCGGTCTTGTTGATGTTTGATGCGTAGACACCATCGGCACCGCCAAGGTCGTTTACGCCGCCAGGCACGCTAGATAGGGTTGGAGTCAGCAGCAGCTGAGCTTCACCGGTGGTCGAGTTGTTTTGGGTAGGAATATCGGTGAAATTAC
The DNA here is from genome assembly GCA_036401395.1 of Acidisarcina sp. Classification (GTDB taxonomy): domain Bacteria; phylum Acidobacteriota; class Terriglobia; order Terriglobales; family Acidobacteriaceae; genus DASWUZ01. Next base: position 8,108 of record DASWUZ010000261.1, on the reverse strand, counting down.
CGTCAAAGTTGAATTGGCCGCGTGACCACCCAGGCTGGAGGGTTGTGAATACGACATGCTGGACTTCAAAGCCCATTTTGAAGCTGTGCTGTCCGTAAACCTTCGTGAAGTCGTCCGTGACCTGTAGAGTCTGGCTGGTTTCGTCCGAGGGCAGAAAAGCGCTGCTTCCGAGGTTAGACAGTCCACCAATTCCTAAAGTAGGAAGGCCGCCATTTTCGTTACCCTGCGGGATTCCCTGGATACCATACTGGGATGGGTAATCGGTAGTCGCGAGTCCCAAGGGGCCCAGCCGCGTGGTGTGCAGATGGTTGAAGCCGATCCGGGCCACGTTGACAGTACTGGGCGAGAAGAGGTGGGTATAGGCAAGGGCGCTTTGCTGCGCGAGCGCCGTCTGATTGCCCTGCTGGAACGCACCACCGTCGGCGATGCCTCCGAAAGGCCCGGGGATAAAGAGCGGATCGTCTGCCAGACTGTAACGCGCAAACACCTGATCTTTGTCGCTGAAGTTGAAGTCCAGACGGGAGTCCATCGCATTGCGATGCTCGAACAACTTGGGGCTATTCGCGTAATTGTTGGAAAGCCCGGATCCGGCATTAGGTGCTGGAAAGAGATCCAACAGTTTGACGGCGTTTGGATCGATGCGCCCCACAGGCAACTGATTGAGGCCGCAGGCGGATGTAAAGGTGAGGGTTGAGGGGCTGCACGTCCCAAATGGATCGCGGACGTATCCAGTACCGGTGGCTACCAGGCCTGAGACGGGGTCGACGGCGCCGGCGGTTACTGCGCGGGTCGTTGCCGGATCAAGGACTGTACCGGATGGAATGTTCCGCTTCAGCAGGTCTACCCTCGAGGAACCGCCGAGGCGATCGCTCAGATCGGTAAATCCGCTGGTACGCTCGGCAAGGGTTGGGACTGAGGCAGTTGACACTGTGCCCTGCACGCGCCGGAGCCCCTCATAGTCAGCGAAGAAGAAAATCTTGTTTCGTATAATGGGTCCGCCAACAGCGCCACCGAACTGATTCTGACGCAAAGCACCTTTCTGAATGTGGGCATGGTCTTCGAACCAGTCAGCAGCGTCGAGTTTGTCGTTCCGGAAAAATTCCCACACCGCGCCGTGAAGGCTGTTGGTGCCGGACTTGATGGTACCGTTCAAAACTGCACCGGCAGAGCGGCCAAGTTCGGCGCTGAACGCTGCGGTCTGGACCTTGAACTCCTGTATGGCTTCGATCGGCGGCAGAATGACAAAGTTGGTGCCGTTGAGGAAGTCCACCGTATCGGAATTGTTATCGATGCCGTCCAGCAGGTAATTGTTCTGTGCGGGGCGAAGGCCGTTGGCTGAGAAAGCGCCGGAGGCCGCATTACCTCGGGTGTCGGCCTGCGGAGTATTCACGCCGGCGCCGAGCTGGGCGAGGAAGGTAAAGTTGCGGCCGTTGAGGGGCAGGTTGTTAATGCTCCTCTGGTCGACAACCTGACCGACCGATCCCTCTTCCGTTTGCAGGAGCGGCGGGGCGGTGGTCACTTCAACCGTTTGAGAGGCGGCACCAGCCTTGAGCTCGATGTCAACCTTGAGGCGCTGCTGGACACTGAGTTCAATATTCTCCTGCGTCGTCGTAGAGAAGCCGGGGGCGGTTGCAGAAACCTTGTAGTGTCCGATCCTCACCGGGGAAAAGCTGTATTCGCCACCGCCGGTGGTGTTGGTGTCCAACGTCAACCCGACGTCCGTGTTGAGGAGCGTCACCTTGGCGTTAGGGACGACTGCGCCTGATGTATCGCGAACGGTACCGTCGATGGAGCCTTCATCGACCTGGGCGAATGACCTCTGCTGTACAAGCAGAAAGCACAGACCCATTGCCGCTACGTACCCGAATGATTTAATACGCCTCACAAATTTGCAAAGAACCATTGATGCAACCCCCGCTTTCTTGTATTGCTGACTTCGGAAAACGCTCTTCGTACCGGGTCGGCCAAGGGGAGCGCCCGGCTATCAAAGAACGATGTAATGGTTTACATGCCCATGTAACGGTTTACATTCTGATCTTGAAAAATAGGCGTCCACAGAGGGACACCGCTAACGGAACAAACATTATGGGAGAACGAAGTCGCTTGTCAACCAAAATGATGAGACCTGCCTCAACCCGCAAAAATTAAGGTAATTTGGGAGTAGTTTTCCGCTCCACCTTGGAAGTCATCGGCCCAGATTCTGTAGCCTTGAATCCAGGTCCGCTCCAGCCGTGCTGCTGACTCAGTGGCTGGACCAGCGCACACAACACCGATCCAACGGGCCAGCGTCAGGGGAGCCGCAACGCATGCAGCGCGAAAAGGAAAAGAAGCTATTCCTTACACGGCGTGCACTCCTCAAAGGGATGGGACTGTCCCAGCTTGCCTTCCGCCCCGCGTTGTTGCCCGGATTGAACTTGCCGTTCTGGATCCCCCGGGACGTGACAGAGAGCGCGGCACAGTCGGCGCTCGCAGACTTTCGACTGACGCCCCATTATCCTGCCAAATCTCCTCTGGAAGACGTGCTTCGCCTGGCGCCTCCCGGCTCGGACGAGTTTATTACCGAGAAATACGCATTTGAAATCAATGCGCTGCTTCAGCGGTGGGGCGCTTCCCTCACCACGTCCGTACGTGATCACACGGCACTCTCTGCGTTCCTCCACCCCGAGGTCGATGCCATTTCTCTTGTGCCCTCGAAAAACATCACAGTGCGCGCCGCCGGCGGACTCGATATTTTCAGACGCTCCTTTAGCAGCGGTATCGTCGCCGGGCGCGACCTCTTCCTGCACGAATTTGACCGATACCTTGAAGAATTCACGACCATCAAGACAGCAGAATTTGAAATCACCGGTATCGAGCAGATCGCGAGCGCGCCGCTTCGTGTCGGCGTGGAGGTCCGCCACGACATCCTGGGCGTGCGAAGGGATGGCCGGCGTGAGGAGCGGATTGGATATTGGCGGACGGAATGGTCTCGTGGGCCGTCCGGTACATGGACTGCCCGGAGATGGGAGGCGGAGGAAGAAACAGCCTGCGTCATGCGCGGACCAGCGTTCATCGACGTGACTGCGCAGGCGCTCGGACGAGAGAGGTCATACCGCGAGCAGATGCTTCGTGGGGCGGATTACTGGCGCACCGTACTCGATGGCGCTTCCGGCATCGATGTTTACGGCAACAACGGAGTGGCGGCCGGGGACTTCGACAATGATGGGTTCGACGATCTCTACATCTCTCAGCCTGCTGGCCTCCCAAACCGCCTCTATCGCAACCGCGGAGACGGCACCTTTGAGGATGTGACAGAACGTGCCGGCGTAGGTGTGCTCGACAGTACCGCCTGCGCGCTCTTCGCCGATTTCGAAAATAAAGGCGTGCAGGATCTGCTGGTTGTCTGTGGCGATGGCCCCCTGCTTTTTATGAACCAGGGGAACGGAAAATTCCTGCTCAAGCGCGATGCATTCCGCTTCGCTCAGCCTCCCCAGGGAACTTTCACTCATGCTGCGATAGCGGACTACGATCTCGATGGGCGCCTCGACATTTACTTCTGCGTCTACAGCTATTACCTCGGACTGGACCAGTATCACTATCCGGTCCCGTACTTTGACGCGCGCAATGGGCCCGCAAATTTCCTCATGCACAACCAGGGAAACGCCACTTTTGAAGACAGTACGGAAGCGTCGGGATTGAACGCGGAAAATGACCGCTACAGCTTTGCGTGCGCCTGGGGCGAGGCCAACTCGCATGGCCTGCCGGATTTGTATGTTGCCAATGATTTCGGCCGCAGCAACTTATATCGGAACGACGGAGGCGGAAAGTTTACGGCAGTCTCGGAGCCGGCGCATGTGCAGGATGCAGGCGCGGGAATGAGCGCGGCCTGGTGCGACTTCGACAATGATGGCAAGCAGGACATTTACGCCGCCAACATGTGGTCGGCCGCCGGGCAGAGGGTCGCGCAGCAGAAAATCTTCCACGCAAAAGCGCCCGAAGAGATCCGCGCGCTTTACCGCCGTCATGCCCGAGGGAATTCGCTCTACAAGAATCGGGGTGGCGGGAACTTCGAAAATGTCAGCGGCCAGGCAGGCGCTGAAATTGGCCGCTGGTCCTGGTGCTCCGATTTTTACGACTTCGATCAGGATGGCTACCCCGACCTCTATGTCGCCAATGGCTACATCTCGGGGCCGAACCGCAGCAGCGATCTGGGCAGCTTCTTCTGGCGGCAGGTAGTCGCCAGGTCCCCTGAAGATGCGACCCCAAGCCTCGGCTACGAACATGGCTGGAACGCCATCCATGAGCTGATACGCGCCGACTCGTCGTGGAGCGGCTACGAAAGAAACGTGATGCTCGCCAACAATCGGGATGGGACCTTCACCGAGGTGTCGGGCGTCACCGGCATTGACTTCTCCGAAGACGGACGGTCTTTCGCGCTGGCCGACATCGACCGCGATGGGCGTTTAGAAATCGTCCTGAAAAATCGCAACGGCCCGCAACTCCGCATTCTGCGCAATGCAATGGAGGAGCTTGGACACTCCATCGTCTTTCGCCTGCGTGGAACAAAGAGTAATCGTGATGCTATCGGCACGGCGATCACCGTCGAGGCAGGGACGCTTCGCCAGACAAGATACTTGCAGGCTGGTTCAGGCTTCCTGGCGCAGCACTCGAAGGAATTGCTCTTCGGTCTCGGAGATACAGCGGGCACGATCGCGGCCACCATTCGCTGGCCAAGCGGCCTGGTTCAAAGGCTAGACAAGCTTCCGGCGAACCATCGCATTGAGATCGAGGAAGGCAGTAATCAGTTCCTTGCCACGGCATTCGCTGCCGTCCCAGGTTCCTATGGGAAAATATCACCGGAAGCCCGGCCGGAGCCGCTGCCCTCACAGGTGGAGACGTGGCTAATACAACCGCTCAAAGCTCCATCCTTCTCCCTGCCAGACATCGCCGGCAATATACGCGAACTCCGCTCCTTCCAGGGCGGCTTTGTGCTGCTCAATTTCTGGACCACTACAGCCCCGCAATGCCGCGCGCAGCTCAGACTTCTTCAACGCCACTCAACAACGCTCGGCGCGGGCAAACTAAGCATCCTCGCCCTCAACGTCGACGAAGCTGACGACATACAGAAGGCGAGATCGCTCCCTTCGCAGGAGAGACTTTCTTTTCCGGTACTCTTCGCTACTAAAGATGAGGCGGGTGTCTACAACATCATCTACCGCTACCTCTTTGACCGCCGCCGCGACCTTCCTCTGCCGACATCATTCCTGCTGGACAAAGACGGCATGATCGTAAAGGTCTATCAAGGACCAGTGCAGCCCTTGCGGGTACTGGATGACGTAGCAGCCAGTCCCGCCACTCAGGCAGACCGCCTCAAGAGGGCCCTTCCAGCCGGCGGTGTCCTCTACCATGGCATCTTCCAGCGCAATGACTTCACTTACGGCGTGGCCATGTTCCAGCACGGTTATCTCGACCAGGCTGCGGAGTCCTTCCAGCAGGTCGTCGCCGAGAAACCGGACGATCCCGAGGCGTACTACAACCTCGGCACCCTCAACCTGCAGCGCAAAGACCTGGAGCAGGCTCGTCTTTACCTCGAAAAGACGGTGAAGCTGCGGCCCAATTACCCTGAGGCGTGGAATAATCTCGGCATGATCGCGGGCCAGCAGGGCAATATCGAAGAAGCGGTCCTGAACTTTCAAAAATCTTTGCTTCAGAGGCCCGACTTTACAATTGCGCTTCTAAACCTGGGGAACCTTTATCGCCGCCAGGGTCTGGCGGACAAAGCGCTGCAGTTCCTGGGCCGTGCCATCGAACTGCAGCCCGACGATCCTGAGACCAACTACAGCGTTGGAATGTTCTACGCCCAGCAAAATCAGATCCCACGTGCTTCGACTTACCTGGAGCGCGCCGTAGAGCTGCGGCCGGCTTACCCTGAGGCGCTGAACAACCTCGGGGTATTCGCCGTAAGAAGCCGGAACTACACGGCTGCCGAAGAGAGGTTTCAGGCCTGCATCCGCATCGCACCCGGCTTCGACCAGGCTTACCTCAACCTTGCTCGTCTGTATGCAGCGCAGGGAGACAGTGAAAAGGCCCGGGCAGTATTGCGGCAACTCATTCAAATCCAGCCGCAGAACGAGGCTGCGCGGCAGGCCCTCGGCTCATTACAATGACTGTCTCGCTACAATGACTACATTGAGTCACTCCATAAAGAAGGACATAAAAGTAATCGGTGCAGCTCAGTGCCTGCCCGGACGTTCGTCCTATTCTGAACAAACAGCTAAGACCCTCTCTTGCTCTCGCCTCATTGCACTCTCTACGTTGGCTCTGGTGCTGCTTACTTCCCGTGCCCACGCGACTCAGCATCGCTCCAATGCCGGCCAAAGCCATGATCAGCCTGCCCCGGCCGATCTGCAGGACTTTCAGGAAGCGCAGATGCTTCTCCAGCAAGGCCGCATCGATGAGGCCAGGGCGAGTGTCCAGCAAGTGCTCAAGAGGAAACCTTCCAGTGTGGAGGGTTACAACCTGCTTGGAATCATTGACAGCAGCGAAAAAAATTACCCCAATGCGTTGAACGACTTTCAGTCCGCATTGAAAATCGCTCCTTTGTCCCCCAGGACACACAACAATCTCGGCAACGTATACATCGCGCAGGGCCGCATTGACCTCGCCGAACAAGAATTCCGCACTGTTTTGCGCATCGACCCCACCAACGCGGACGGCAACTATAACCTTGGCGTCCTCCTGATTGGCAGAGGCTTCCCAGCTGAAGCCATACGGCGCCTGGAGCGGGTGCGTCCGGCTAGTCTGCCGGTGAGGTTCAACTTGATCCGCGCTTATCTCCAGGCGAAGCGGACAGCCACGGCCCTCACAATGGCAGCCGAGCTTTCTGCGCAAAACAAGACAGACGTTCAGCTCCATTTCACCCTCGGCGTGCTGCTCGCCGCTGAAAAACAGTACAAGCCGGCGCAGTCTGAGCTTGAGATCGCCGATAGCTTGGCGCCGGGAACATTCGAGATCCTCTACAACCTTGGCCGGGCTTATCTGAGGGACGGCAAGTTCAACAATGCAGAGCTCGCAACCAACCGCGCACTCAAAGCAAAGCCTGATTCGCCCGAGACCCTCTATCTGCTCGCTCAGATCTATTCCGATGAGTCCAGGCCCCTGGATGCTCTGGACATCCTTGTCCGCGCGCATAAGATCGCCCCGGAAGATCCCGACGTTATTTTCCTCATGGCCCGGGTAAGCATCTCGCAAAACTACTTCGAAGACGCCATCCCGCTGTTGGAATCGGGTGTGAAAATTGCACCCCGGCGAGCCGACCTGCAAGCCGCCCTGGGCGAGAGCTACTTCATGTCAGGCAAGGTTGAGAAGGCCATTGATCAATTCCAGAAACTGGTCACCCTCGATCCTTCAGCCCGGTCCTACGCGTTCCTGGGACTTTCCTACCGCAACCTCGGGCGATTTGATGAAGCAGTTGGATATTTCAAGAAGGGTCTACAGCTTGACGCGAACAATACCTCCTGCCTCTACAACCTCGGCTTCATCGCGGAGCGGCAAGGGGATTCCACCGCAGCCGAAGCATTCTTCCAGCAGATTCTCCGCACTAATCCTGATTACCCGGATGCACTGCTGGAGATGGCGAATATCCGAATTGCCGCCAAGGACCTTCCCCACGGGGCAGAACTGCTCAGGCGCTATGTCAAAGTAAGCCGCGAGCCTTCAACCGGCTACTACAAGCTCGCGATGGTCGAGAGGCAGTTGCATCAAACTGAGGCCGCCGATCGCGATCTGAAAGTGTTTCAGACACTATCTAAAGATGCGTCCACCGGTCCTTATCCTTACGAGCACCTCTTCGACTATCTCGACAATCGCTCCAGGCTGGCGCCGGGAGCACGTAACGAACTGGATCTGACCGTTCTCAGCGACGAGATTAAAAAGCATCCTGACCAACCTGAAGATCTCTACCTGCTGGCCGAGGCTTATCTGAAAGCAGGCAAGACCGAAGAGGCACGAGAAACGATCGCGGACCTCGACAAACTCACCTCAGGCGACTACCGCACGCAGACAGGAGTGGGGGTCCTTCTCGCGCGCTATCGTTTGTATGACGATGCCATTCAGCACTTCCAGGCGGC
>DASWUZ010000260.1:0-4773 GCA_036401395.1 Acidisarcina sp. | reverse complement strand
CCCGGAATGGATGATGGGCCCTGCACTGCATTTGCGTGTGCCATGACTTAGCCTCTGATCTTGCGCTGAGATAGATGCGCCCGCTACGAAGGAAAGACGAGGCGCTTCTATGGGTGGTCCTGGACCTAATCGCCGCGATCTGCGTTCGGCAGTTCCGCGCTGCGCCGCTTGCTATCCGCTCGCACCTGCTGGCGATGCTCGCGACGCCGTCCCGCGTCTTCATAGTTTCGCATCTCTTCTTCTGTCTCCGGCTTCAGCTTGGGAACAGGGACCGGCTTCCCCTGCGGGTCGATCGCCACGAAGGTAAGGAACGCGGAAGCGACGTGCCGCTGCGTTCCGGCAATCGTGTTTTCGACCCACACCGTGACTCCCGCTTCCATCGAACTGCTGAAGGCCCGGTTCAGCCGCGCTTTCAAAATCAGCAGGTCACCGACATGGACCGGGGCGATGAAGTCGATATGGTCGATCGAAGCAGTCACAATGTGCGTGCGGGAATGACGATAAGCAGCCATGGCTCCCACCAGGTCGATGAAGTGCATGATGCGGCCGCCCAGCAGGTTCCCCAGAGTGTTGGTATCGTTGGGCAGGATGAGCTCGGTCATCTCCGAGGCGGAGTCGGATGGTGTTCGGGTTCTGAGAGAATCGCCTTCCATGCTTCGAGTTTGGGCAATTCCTTGAATTAAATCAAATGCTGTTGAACTTCGATAATAGTGTGCAGAATCAGTGATGGGTATTGCATGACTGATTGTTAGTTACCCCGCCCTCACTGGAAGTAGCCGCACCATTAACGAACGAGGGCAGCGATAAAGATAGAGTCCTGAACACATCACACTATGCACCCGCAGTCCGCCACGCGGTAGCATACCCTCAACGGAGGTGAAAGCCCTATCAGCAATCAGGAGCGCATTACTACACCAGGTTCCATGTTGCTCGTCCTGCCGGTCTGCTTCCGACTGGTTAACGGCAATCTCCTGTTTGAAGAGCAAGCCTGCAACGGGCTTGATCGCTGGGCAGAGCACTTCACCAGGCTGTCTGTAGCAGCACCCTTGATGCCTGAGAATGTCGCTGCCAGGCGCACCTGGATCCGCTGGCGAGATGTGTCTACGTTGGACCATTTCCACCGCATGAAGCTGATTCCCTTGCCGTGGTCCTACTCAATCAAGAAATTTATTCGCAATTACAGACCAGTGGCGAAGATATTACGCGCCGAGATTGACGCGTGTGAATATCTTCAGTTTGCGATAGGAGCTTTTATAGGTGACTGGGCCGCAGTGGCGGCGGGACAGGCGCAACGCCGCGGCCGAAAGTTTGCCATCCACGCGGATAGAGTCGAACACGAACTGTACCTTAAGGCTGCCACCGGAACGCGTGGCTATCGTCGTCTCAGACTGGTTTCTTTCGCGATGCTGACGAAGCGCTACCATAGGAAAATCATTCGCGGCTGCGCCCTTGGGCTCTGGCACGGCAATGACTGTTTTCGCTACTACGCTTCGCTTTGCAAGGGAGAAAGCCGCCTGGTCCACGACGTACATACCAAACCTGAAGACGCCATCAGCCCAATCGAACTGGCTACCAAACTCAGACGGGAGTTCGTAGATCCGGAATCTCCCCTGCGCATCATCTATGCCGGAAGAACAGCTCCCATGAAGGCCCCTCTGGAGTGGCTGCAGGCACTTGATGTTGCGCGAAGTCAAGGCGTCCAAATCAAAGCCGTGTGGTTTGGCGATGGCTCAATGCGAGCACAGGCTCAGGCGGAAGCTCACAGGCTCGACTTGACCGGCATGGTGAGCTTTCCGGGCTTCACGAATGACCGGGCCGCCCTGCTCACCGAGCTGAGAGCGGCGGACGTTTTTCTTTTCACTCACGTAACCCCTGAGTCCCCGAGGTGCCTGTTAGAGTCCCTGATCTCTGGAACGCTCATTCTTGGTTATGAGAGCGAATTCGCGGCGGAGCTGCTGGAGGGACGCGGCGGCGGGGAACTGGTCGCCATTCACGATTGGAAAAAACTGGGAGAACGGCTTACCGAATTAGCCAAGGACCGGAAACAACTGGCGGCCCTTACCGCCGAAGCAGCTAAGAACGGAAGGCGCTTCAGCGATGTAGGCGTTTTTGCTGATCGCAGCGAACTGATTAAGCTGTTTTGTGCAACAAAGAGCTTCGGTCAGGAGCAGCAGGCACTGCAAGGCTGATGAGGAGATCGGCGCAAGCCGGGCTCTAACGTAAATCACCTGCCTAACGGTTGATCGCATAGACTGGATTGCACCTTGTGCTATTTGCCGGGTGTTCACGATCAGCCCAATCCGGCTCCCTAATGCAGAATGGTTGAGCAGCCTTCCGTCTCGGCAGACTGCAAAAGGACCAACAATCACATGGACAAGATTGCAATGCTGAACCAGATTCTGGCGCAGAACCCCACGGATGCCTTTGCGAGATACGGGCTGGCGATGGCCCACGCCTCCGAGGGCGACCTGACCACCTCCATCGCGGAGTTCGACCGCCTGCTTTCGGACCATTCCGGTTACACGGCTGGCTACTTCATGGCAGCCCAGACCCTGGTCAAGGCTGGCAAGATCGACGCCGCCAGGTCTCGCCTGACGGAAGGAATCGCGGCCGCGAACCGCGAAGGCAACAGCCACGCCGCCGGAGAGATGCAGCAGCTCCTCGGCGAACTTGAAGATGAATGATGGCCCGCTGACTACCTGAGTGTGACCGGGCTCTGCAAGACGGGACCGAGAGAACTTGTGAAAAACGACTAGTAGCAGGCCGAGCGGTCCCCGGGGATTGTCATGCGCATATCCTTACCAGCCTCCTCGGGCTCATCAAAACGCAAAAATAAACCCTGCGTGAGTGGCCGGAAACTCATTGATAATTGCTACGGCCATGAAGATTCCTCTGTTCCCGCTGGATGCCGTGCTCTACCCGGGGGCCGCGCTCCCCCTGCACATATTCGAGGAGCGGTATAAGGAGATGGCGGGCGAATGCATCGCGCAACACACCGTCTTCGGAGTGGTGCGGGCGCAGACCGAGGGGCTCGCGGTAGTGGGGTGCACGGCCCGCGTGGCCCGCGTCCTTGAGCGTCACAGCGATGGGCGGTTTGACCTGCTCTGCGAGGGCATGGAGCGTTTTGAAATACAGATGCTCGACGAGTCGCGCGCCTTCCTTCAGGCGGAGGTCGATTTTTTTGCCGACGATGGCCGGACGGCCAGCCGCGAGCAGAAAGAACAGTGCGTCGGCCTGCATTTCGAGATACTTGAGCTTACTGGCGCCCCGGCTGAGGGAGTCTCGCTCGACCTGGACGAGCCGATTTCGTTTCGCCTTGCTTCGACCGTACCGGCCGACCTCGGATTCAAGCAGGTCCTGCTTTGCCTGCGCTCCGATGCAGAGCGCACAGAGCAGTTGATGGAGTATTACAACGCTCTGCTTCCGAAGTTACGCCGAGGCGCGCAGGCGAACCGTGCTTCCGCGCGGCGCGGGCATGTCATGTAACGTGGTGTCCTGCGACAATGAACTGTGGGATGGCCGGTCGGTTTGCATTGACAGCGTTGCGCGTATGCGACCCGGGCAAGAGGCCGCGCGTCTTAATCTCAACCTTCTTCATCCAATGAGTTCGTGTTCCATTAATGACCAAGCCATGAAGAATCACAGGAGCTCTTGATGCCCGCAACTGCACCCCCACGTCCACGGCCAGATCCGCCGCCTGCAACACCGCTTACTCTCGGGGAACTGAGAGCGAATGATAAGTTTCAACGCGCGCGCACGGTCAAAGATGAGTTGCGGGAGAACCTGATTGTCAAGCTCAAGACGAAGGAGCCGCTCTTTCCCGGCATCATCGGCTATCAGGACACGGTGCTGCCGCAGATCGTGAATGCGGTGCTCTCGCGACAGAACTTCATTCTGCTGGGGCTGCGCGGGCAGGCCAAAAGCAGGCTGCTGCGCGCGCTCACCAGCCTGCTCGATGAACAGCTTCCCTACATCGCAGGATGCGAGATTCGCGACAACCCCTTCAAGCCGATCTGTAAGCGCTGCCGCGCCCTCATCGCCACCGAGGGCGACGCAACGGCCATTGCGTGGCTGTCGCGCGATGACCGCTACGTAGAAAAGCTGGCTACGCCAGACGTGACCGTGGCCGACCTGGTGGGCGACCTCGACCCCATCAAGGCCGCGCGCGGCGGGCAGGACCTTTCAAACGAACTGACCATGCACTACGGCCTGCTGCCCCGCGCCAACCGCGGTATCTTCGCTATCAACGAATTGCCGGATCTGGCGGGCAAGATCCAGGTCGCTCTCTTCAACATCATGCAGGAGGGCGACGTCCAGATTAAGGGCTACCCGGTAAGGCTAGAACTCGATGTGGCTCTCGTCTTCAGCGCGAACCCTGAGGACTACACCGCGCGCGGCAAGATCGTTACACCGTTGAAGGACCGCATCGGCTCCGAGATTCGCACCCATTATCCCGAGACGCTGGAAGAAGGTATGTCGATCACCGCGCAGGAGGCTTGGTCCGATCGCCGCTCAGCGCCCGGCGAGACCAAATTGGAGGCGCCGCAGTACATCCGCGAGATCGTCGAGCAGATCGCCTTCTCTGCCCGGGAAGACAAGAAAGTAGACAAGCGGAGCGGCGTCAGCCAACGCCTGCCCATCTCCACGATGGAGCTGATTATCTCCAATGCCGAGCGTCGCGCGTTGCTCCACGACGAAGCGTTGGTGTTGCCCCGCGTCAGCGATATTTATGCTGCTCTGCCAGGAATTACGGGCAAGGTCGAGCTTGAATAC
>DASWUZ010000259.1:0-2950 GCA_036401395.1 Acidisarcina sp. | reverse complement strand
AAAGGAGAATGGAATGTTCAAGGGCTTCAGGGACTTTATTCTGCGCGGCAACGTTGTTGATCTCGCAGTCGCAGTAGTGATCGGCGTGGCGTTCGGCGCGGTCGTAACGTCGTTGGTAGGCGATGTCATCACACCGTTGATCGCGGCAGTCGTACACAAGCCCGATTTCTCATCGCTTGTGCTCGACGTCAACGGAGGCAAGGTCTCCTACGGTAAGTTTCTGAACTCGCTGCTGTCCTTCCTGATTATTTCGGCAGCGGTCTATTTTCTCTTTGTGCTCCCGGTGAATTCGCTGATGAAGAGGTTCAACCCGCCCGCCGCTGCGCCCGCAGCCACCAAACCGTGCCCTGAGTGTCTGAGCGAAATTCCCATCGGGGCCAGGCGTTGCGCTCATTGCAGTCAGCCGGTACTCTCGGGCACCTACTAGTAAGCGGTACCGGCTCATTTTCTGAGGAGATCACCCAAAAAACTCAATATCCTCAAACTTGTCAAGACCCGCGTGGCCCTCAAGCCCTCCAAGTATCTGCATTTAACGTATTTACACGACAAACCATTTTGGCGTAGTGAAACCATCCAAAATGTTAATCTTGAACTAAGAGTGGAAGACAACAAACAGGAGTGGGACCAGGCACGTAGCGGCCGCAATCTAACAGCCAGCTGGCTATGATGAAGCAGTCCTGATCCTGCATGTGAGGAGTTGAGTCTTGCCCTCTGTTCGCGCGATCTTTGTCAGCGTCTTTGCTCTGTTGGCGGGTTGTGCATTCACGTCCCAATTAGGTTCTCAGTCGGGCCCGTCGTTACCTGAACTACCGCAAACAGTTTTCGGATACCGCGACTTCGCGGAACAAGCAAAGATCGACCGCACGTTCCTCGCGGTTCCAGACGCGCGTCTCGCTGGGGAAGAACTCAAGACGTTAACCGCAGCCCCACACATCGCAGGCTCTAAAGAAGATTACGCAACAGCGGAATACGTCGCAGCCAGGTTCCGGGCCGCTGGCCTGGAGACTACGATTACGCCCTACAAAGCGTGGCTCAACCTGCCTCGCGAAATCCGTGTGGATGCTTACACCATGAATGGCAAGCTGCTCATGCATGGGCCGACCCGGGAGCATGTCCAGGGTGATCCGTTCCAGGATGATCCCCGTGTCGTGATGCCTTTCAATGGCAGCTCGCCCTCAGGGGATGTCACTGCTGAAGTTGTTTACGCAAATTACGGCGAGCTTGCCGATTTCAAAAAGCTGGACGACCTGCACATCGATGTGCGCGGAAAAATAGTCCTGGTCCGCTACGGCAAAAACTTTCGCGGCGTAAAGGTCTACATCGCTCAACAGCGTGGGGCGGTGGGCGTCCTGATCTACTCCGATCCGGCCGACGACGGCTACGCGCGCGGCGACAAATATCCGCGCGGCCCCTACCGGCCTGACACCGGCGTACAGCGCGGCTCGGTGCAGTACATGTTCAAGTATCCGGGGGACGCAACCACTCCCGGAGTGGCATCAACGATGGACCTGCCGGACTCGCGACGCCTTAGTGGCGCCGCTATCACCAGCCTGCCTTCTATCCCATCGACGCCGCTGTCATATCATGACGCGGCCCCGATCCTCGAGCAGCTCACTGGGCCAGACGTGCCGCGTGACTGGCAGGGCGCACTTCCTTTTACGTACCACGTCGGGCCGGGCGGTGTCCGGGTTCACATGCTGCTCAAGCAGGACTACACCCTTACCACGATCTGGGACGTGATTGGCACCATCGACGGAACGATCTATCCCGACGAGTGGGTGGTCGCTGGCAACCATCGCGATGCGTGGGTCTATGGTGCGGTCGACCCGAACAGCGGCACAGCAGCGATGCTCGAGGCGGTGCACGGCATCGGCGTGTTGCTGCATCAGGGTTGGAAGCCGAAGCGCAGGATCGTCTTCGCCAGTTGGGATGCAGAAGAGGAAGGTCTGATCGGGTCGACGGAATGGGTCGAGGCCCACGAGAATCATCTGAAGAACGCGGTAGCATATTTTAATACCGACGTGGGGGTCAGCGGCCCCAACTTCAACGCGTCAGCCGTACCGTCGCTAAAGAACTTTGTCCGCGAAGTGACGAAGGAAGTTCCTAGTCCCAAGGGGGGCACGGTCTACTCGCAGTGGAAGGCTTCGGAGGCTGAAGAAAAGATGCGGCCCAGCGGATCGATCCGGGAAAAGCCGGCCGCTCCGCAGAACGATGTCGAAGTAGGCGACCTCGGCAGCGGCTCCGACTTTACGCCCTTCCTGCAGCACGCAGGTGTACCGTCGACCGACATGGGTTCCGAGGGCCCCTACGGTGTCTACCACTCGGTGTTCGATAACTACGCGTGGTTCATCAAAAACGCAGACCCGACTTTTGTCTACGAACAGCAGCAGGCCCGTGTTTTCGGCCTGGAAGTGTTGCACATGGCCGACGCCGACGTACTGCCTTACGACTATGAAACGTACGGCCGCGAAATCGAGGCGTATTTAATAAAGGCCAAAACGACCGCACAAGACGCTGAGATTTCAGGTCCCAACTTCGATGCAGCATTAGCTGCGGCACGTCAATTTACTGTAGCCGCTGCGAAGGTCCGGGCCAGGCAACAAGGCGAGACCGGGGACCTGGCCTTGATGGATAAAAAGCTTCGTGCCGTCGAAAAGGCTCTCCTCATTCCCGAAGGCCTGCCCGGCCGGCCGTGGTTTAAACACGCCATCTATGCTCCGGGCGAGTATACGGGTTACGCCGCGGTAGTGATTCCCGGCGTGAATGAGGCGATCGATGCCAGGAACGGCGGCCTCGTTACGGCTCAACTTGCGACCCTGACTTTGGCCCTGCAGCGAGCCACTGACACTCTTGCAGGCGCCGCCAACTAAAACAAGTCAGGACGAAGGCGAGGCGCCGCTGTACTGCTGAGGAGAGCGATGAGTCAAGACGAAGAAGGCGCTTCCCGCGG
>DASWUZ010000258.1:0-16056 GCA_036401395.1 Acidisarcina sp. | reverse complement strand
CAGCGCCATGAGCAGTAACTGGCGCCCCAATCCACCCGTGGCTAGGCTGGTGGGAAGGCTACACTGCTTTCAATTCCGGCTTGCGCCCGAACTCGCGCAGCGCACGCGCGTGACCTAGCAACGCGCCACCCATGGTTGGGGACACCGAGTAGGTGATACCGAACTCCTCGCAGGTCTTGCGCACGATTGGTGAGAGCCGCGGGTAGTGCAAGTGGCAAATTTGTGGAAATAAGTGGTGTTCGATCTGATAGTTGGTTCCGCCTACGTAGGCGTTCACCAGGGGATTGTTCGGCGCATAGTTGACGGTTGTTTGTACCTGATGAATTGCCCATTCGTTCTCGATGTGCAGCGGCTCACCTACCGGTTCAGGAAAATCCGCTGCCTGAACCAGGTGCACCGGCACGCTAATGGCCGAGTTAATCAGACCCAAAGTAAACATGATAGTGGTGAATGCGATCAGCACTTGCCACCAGGGAAACAACAGCATCGGCAACACCAGGATGTAGGTAAAAAAGAAGAGCTTGCCGCACACAAATATTACCCGCTCTGATATTTTCATCTTCGGATAGCGGTGATACCGGCTCGTGCGTCCAGTGAAGAACACAAGCGCATCCCGCCTGAGGAAGTCAAACGCCACAAAGGCATATAGCAGGGGCACATACCATACCTGGAGCCGGAAATGCGGCCTCCATTCCTCATGCGGGCTAAGCCGAATCAGGCCGCCCGTCTCCAGGTCCTCGTCCAGTCCGCCGATGTTGGGGTAGGTGTGATGAACGTTGTGGCGCTGCCGCCACACAAAGCTGCTCAAGCCTATCAACTCCATGGCGAGGCTAGCGAGCCTGTTTATGCGCGGGTTATCCGAGTAACTACCGTGGTTGGCATCGTGCCCAATGTTGAGGCCGATGGCCGCCATGCTAAAACCCAGGGCTATACACAACAGGCCATTCACCCACAGCGAGAAACCCCCGAAGAGGAGTAGAAAGTATATGCCGAGCCAGCAGGTCAGGATGATTGCGCTCTTCAGGTACATCGCGGGCAGGTCACGAGTGTGCACCTTGTTTTCAGAGATGTAGGCACTCACGCGCGCTGTCAGGGCCTTACGGAAGCCATGGTGTTGAGTAAAGAGAAGTGCCTTCGCCGGGCGTTCTTTCAGTGTAGGCAAGTGGCAGCTCCTTCTTCAACGGGATGGCAGTGCCACCGGATGCCAAGTATACGGACGGTTGATTGGCTTACCGTGCAGCAGTCCACTGACATCGCTGGAGGCCGGCCTGGGCACGGCGTCTCCCTACCATAGTGTGCGTTACGCCTTCAAAGTATCGTTGGCGACAGTTCAGAGCTTGGCTACACCAGTCGTGCCAATAGACAGTTGAATGAGTCAGAATGTGAGCACGCCACGCACTCCTGACTAATTCATTCGACGAAAGTGTGTCATAAAGAATCCGCCTGTGTCAATTGCGCTGGTGCTGAATCGAACTAGTGTGAGCCCGGCTCCTGCCGGCTCATTCCCGTCTACCGAACGCGGCGACTCGACGACTTTAGACCAAGCAGCGGCAAGGGAGACTGGTGAAAAGTCAAGATCTCAAGCTTTTGAGATGGCACGTGGGGTGGAGTGGGTATAGTATGACCGACAAAATCGAATTGAAACCAGTTAGTGGATTTGGCCCTAGCAGGCATGCGCTAGCCGGCCTGAAGCCGCAGCCCTTCGAACGTTGCTCGCGGCTGCAGACATCATGAGACCGTAACGCGCAGCTGCAAGCGTGCTTTCACTGCTTAAAAAGGTCGCGATAAGGAGAAGTATATGGGTAAAGTCATCCTGGTTAACCCTTCTATGGCAACTCTCGGGTACAGCATCGTGACCCCGAGGTGGATGTTCGTTATCGCACAAGCAACTCCACATGACCTGGTAGGCACACCGGTCCTGGTCGACGAGACTATCAAAGCGTTTGATTCATCCATCATTTCTCCGGGAGACATCGTCGGGATCGGCATCATCACTGGAAACTGCACGGCCGGTTATAGGGTACTGGCGGAGGCAAAGCGTAAAGGCGCCACGGTAATCGTGGGGGGAATTCACGCAACGATTTTTCCTAGTGAGCCTCTCGAGATGGGCGCAGATGCAGTCGTGACTGGCAACGGCGACGTGGTCTGGGGCAGAGCGATCAAAGATGCCTTTAGTGGTCAACTGCAGAGACGATATGACGGAGGTCGGCTGCCAGGAGAGCTCTTGCTCAAAGCTCGATGGGATCTCCTCGATCGACGGAACTACTTGATGCCAACTGTCCAGACGATCGCTGGATGCCCGGAGCGTTGCGACTTCTGTTCCGTATGGGTCACCGAGGGACGGCAGCCGCGCCCGCGAGTAGCTGCGAAGATCATAGAAGAAGTAAATCAGCTCTATGAAAAAGGCTATCGCCTCATCATCTTTGCAGATGATAACTTCAACCCGGCTACTCTCGGGCGCATAGCCCGCGAGCAGAGTTCGCAGAAAAGACGACAGCTCGAGCAAGTGCGAGAAGAACGGTTAGCGTTATTCGAGGAATATGACCGATCCGTGCCAAAAGACATATACGGCCTCACCCAGATGACGACCGAGGTCACAAGCGACCCGGAATACCTCTCGGCGATGCACGAGAAGATGCGCATCAGGGGAGCTCTGATTGGTGTGGAGTCATTCACCCAGGAGGGGCTTGAAAACGTAGGCAAGGAGTGGAATCCGGTTGGGGAGAACATGGTAACAACTATTCAGACGATCCAGAGTAACGGCATTCTCGTCTTGAGTACCATCATTTGCGGACTGGAATCTGACACCGTCGAGTCCGTTCGCAGAATGAACGCATTTGCCCTTCGGTCAGGGACGGCACTCGCCCAGTTCACCTACTACGACGTCTATCCCGGCACAAAAGACTTTTATGAAATGATGAACGACAATAAGAATGCGGCAGAACCGGGCTTTGTTCGCAAGCATAAGACGGAGCTTCTACGCGATCGGTTCTGGCTGGAGCCCACTACCGTGAGGCGAGCTCAGATAGTGCGCTACGCGAATATCGCGGTCGCTGATCTTGTTCGGGAGACCACGAAGTGCTGGCAATCTTTCTACTCGATTCCGGAGGCGCTCAAGCGGGTACGACGGGGAGGGATGGGACAGTGGCCAGTGGTCATGAAGCTTACGTACATAGGGTTCTGTCTCGCTTTCTATCGCCTCTACTCAGGAAGGGGCATGGCTGCCGACAGTGTGCGGCAGAAGGAGATGGGTACGGTTGAGGCCATTCCCTACCAGATCATGCCCAATGTCGTCATGAAGGTCTTTGTGAGTGCTCTGGTCCGGATGGCATGCCGGCCAACCAAGAAGGATCGCGCAGGCAGAAGAGATGGCAAGCTGCTTCGTCGTCCAGAAGAGATCTCAGCGCGCTCCTCGTCTGTCTAAACCTTGAGAGTTCTAATGGTAGACCCAGCACGCGCATGGCTCTTTGGCACAGGAAGTCTTCCCCCAGCGGATCGCAGCCTTTGACTTCGGGACGGACTCTAGAGTTTGAGGCTCCGTATCGGGCTGAAAGCAGGGAACGGAATGCATTGTTTCATGCGTGAGCCGCCTGGGAAGGGGATGATCATCAAGAATCACAATAGAGACTGTGGGTTTCTGGCGCTGCTTCGCTCGTGGAGCGAAGGCAAATGAGAAAGGTTCTGCCAATTCTCGTCGTTAGGGAGAATAAATTGACTGCCGGCGTACTGCTCTTCGCCGCCACGGCTATCCTGTACCTTACCCCTAACCACTATCACATCTTCAAACCACGGCTGTTGCCGCTGACTCGCGTTGATGCCGTTGTGCCTTTTATCCCACAGACCGTGTGGCTTTATGTGAGTGAGTACCTCTATCTCGCCGTCATCTATTGGAGCTATAAGAACCTGCAAAATCTCAACAGGTTCATCTATGCATTCTTGTCGCTCCAGGCCGGCTGTGTCATCCTCTTCTGGCTTTGGCCAACAGCCATTTCGCGCGGCGCATTTCCGATTCCGGCAAGTCTCGATCCGGTGACGCGACTGATCCTGACAGTCTTGCGGCGCGCCGATAGTCCTACAAACTGCTTCCCCAGTTTTCACGTCGGCAGCGTGTACCTCTCCTGCCTCCTCATCTCCAGCGAGGAACGCCCGAAGTTCTATTTCTTCCTGGTCTGGTCAACAGCCATTTCCCTTTCAACGCTCACTCTAAAGCAGCACTACTTTGTGGATGTCGTGTCCGGGTTTTGCCTGGCCGTGATTCTCTTCCTCGTCTTTAGAAGGACACAATTTGTAAAATCGGGTGGCAAGACCGCTGACTGCTCGAGTCCTCAAGGACATCTCTGAGCACCAGCCTATGCAGCCCACAGCTCGATTAGCTAACGCAAAACCGTGCTATTTGCCAGCCCCGAGTTGCATTGCCTTAACAGTCTCCTCCGTAGTCAAAACCGCGTGTGCAAGAAAGGCATAATTGATGAGAGCAGCAGTATAACCGTCACCCCACTCAGGGTGTCGCGGGCCGGCGGTCGCATCCTTTACCACGGCCACTTCAAAACCCTGCTCCAGAAACTCTCGCAGATGCGACTCGACACACATGTTCGCCAGCATACCGCCAAGAATGATCTTGCCCATCCTTCTTTTACGCAGCTGAAGAACCAGATCGTTGGTCTGAGGACCCCACACCCGGTGGGGTGAAGCGACGATCGTCTTGCCATCCTCTATATATGGCCTGAAGCGTTCGAGCCAGTCTGCGCCCGAGCCCTTCAGCCCTTCAAGACTCAAGCGGCCTTTTCGTCCGAACAGATTCGTATTGACCTCATCGGTCTCCAAAGGGCCGTTAAACTTCCATCCCGTATCTTCCGGGAAGAAGTAGTGAGGTGATATGAAGACTTCAAAGCCGTGGGACTTAGCGGCCTTGAAGATCCGCTCCATGTTCTCGATTGTTTTGTTCTCCTTCACGCTCTCGCTGACCGCCGGCCACGAGAGACCACTTTCGCTTAATACGTCGTTTTGGGGATCGATAAAGACCACGGCAGTATCAGACGTGTTAAGCGAGAGCGGTGATGCATTCGCGTGCACTGACACGTCGCTGGTGCGCGTGACGATCCGCTCGTCCGCTACAAGTTGCGATGTCGCGAGGAAGACAACAGCGGTCGACGCACTTGCAACAGTAAGGAAGCGACGGCGAGAAGTGTCGAGCGTATCGATAGACATCAAGTTGCTCCTTCGTAGGTATCGGATGTCCTCAAACACCGCGATATCGACACGGTAGCGCGCCGACAACTCAGGGTAGCTTCCGGTCGATGCGCGGCCTATCAGACCTTTCTATGAGCAAGGATGGAGTAGGTCCAGGTGAACTGACCCCTGTCTGGCAGAAGTCTGCGGCATCGGTCGGGGACTCATGCAAATCCATGATAGGCATCCCACGCCGGTCGAGGTAGTGTGTGTTCTGTATTGGAGGCAGCTCATGCGGTTCATCATCGGTCTGGTCATCAGCTTTGTAGTCGGTGCCGGTTGCCGGTACTTTGACATACCGGTTGGCAGTCCATCGGTCCTTCCCGGAGCTCTGATTGTGCTGGCCATGACGGCGGGCTACTCCTCGACAAATCAGATCCTCAACGCGCGAAAGAGACTAGCCCGATCCAGCTACCTTTGTGGGGGTCCAAGCGGAACATCGGCCGACGACACTCGCACCGTATCGACGCCGTCATCCGACTACCATCCCACTACTTAAACCTGCGCGCATACATAACACGCAACTTGTCAAGGAGACGAAATGGACACGATAACGACTAAAGACGGCACGCGGATCTACTTCAAAGACTGGGGCACCGGCAAGCCCGTCGTCTTTTCGCATGGCTGGCCTCTGAGCGCCGGTGCATGGGATGCACAGATGCTGTTTTTAGGCCAGCATGGATACCGGGTCGTCGCGCATGATCGCCGCGGTCACGGACGCTCGGGTCAGTCCTGGGACGGCAATAACCTAGACACCTACGCCGACGACCTCGCTGAACTGATCGAAGAGTTGGACCTGAAAGAGGTCACACTGGTAGGCCACTCTACGGGCGGTGGTGAGGTGACGCGGTACATCGGACGGCATGGTACAAAGCGAGTCGCCCGGCTTGTCCTGATCGGCGCCATTCCGCCCGTAATGCTGAAGTCGGAGAAGAATCCTGGCGGCCTGCCTATCACGGCATTCGATGAACTCCGCGCCGGTGTCGTAGCCGACCGCTCCCAGTTCATGAAAGACCTCAGCATGCCATTCTACGGATACAACAAGCCCGGCGCGAAGATTTCACAAGGCGTGCGCGAGTTCTTCTGGTTCCAGGCGATGCAGGCATCTGTTGTTGGAACGTATGAATGCATCAAGGCTTTCTCCGAAACGGATCTAACCGAAGACCTGAAGAAGATTGATGTGCCGACGCTGCTGCTGCACGGCGATCAGGATCAGATTGTTCCCATCGACGACTCGGCCCACTTAGGTGTAAAGATCATCAAGAATGCGACCTTGAAGGTCTATCCCGGCGCACCCCATGGCATGACGGTCACTCTTGCCAACGAAGTGAACGCCGACTTACTCACGTTCTTAGGAGGTTAGGCAACATGGATGCGCCCAGACCTCCGACAACATGGTGACTAGTTTAACGACCCGGCCCGCCGGAAGGACGACCAGATGAATGACGTGTTAAAGCCTGAGAGCGAATCCCGATTGCATAGGTTGCTTCTATCGGCGTCAAGACTGGATCGCGTGGCAATGGGAATGCTGCGCGCCTCTCTGGTCGTGGTGCTGCTATGGATCGGCGGATTGAAGTTTGTCAACTATGAGGCGGACAGCATCGTTCCCTTGGTGGCCAACAGCCCTATCATGAGCTTCCTCTACCGACATCCGGCAGAGTATCGCGCGCATATGAACAGGGAGGGCGAACTCAATCTGCAGCACCGGGCGTGGCACCGGGAAAACGGAACGTATGTGTTCTCGCACGCCCTGGGTTCCGTCATCGTCGGCTTAGGCCTTCTGATCGCTTTATACCCGGTCAAGCCAGAGTTGTCGGCGCTCGGAAGTGGTCTGCTCATCCTGATGTCCTGTACTACACTCTCATTCCTCATCACCACACCGGAGGCCTGGGTGCCGGCACTCGGCGACGCCAACCACGGCTTTCCCTACCTTTCTACCGGCGGTCGGTTGATTGCTAAAGACTTCATCATGCTGGCGGCTGCGGTCGTTACGTTAGCCGACTCCGCGAGAGTGGCACTCATCCGAAGAGCAGTGTTGTAGTTTTCAATCCTCACCAAGCCGAGTGGGTGAATAGAATCCAATCCGGGAGAGATGCCGTGAAGGTTAAACCAGTGAGATCATCCCAGTGAACAGGGTTGATCAGCACGATAGCACTGCCATTCTGTCGCTGGTAAGAAGAGCAAAAGGCTGAGCTGAGGCAAGCCCCCTCTATATGCACAGCGACAGCAAGGCCTCGAAAACTTTCTAACCTTTACAACTTGTGCCACTACGTCTATAGTGGTGTGCTGTCAACGTGCCAGGCTTTGTTTCGGACGTTTGACTCCTTATACAAAAATCCAATTCGGAGACTTTGGTCCATGCCCAGCTTTAACTTAGCTGCCTTTCTAGAAAAGGTAAAAACAGATAAGACTCTCTTGAAGAAAGTGGTAGATATTGAGAAGACATCTGCCGAGAAAATCTTCAAACAAATAGATGAAGTAAACCATGAGCAAAACGAAGCCATTCAGAAGCTGGCCAAGGAAGCAGGTATTGATCTCTCGGGCGAACTGAAGCGGCCCGGCAGCACCGGCAAGCCCTCTTCAAAGGACTTTGAAAATGCTTGCACACTTACCTGCTGCTATGTTGAGACCTCCACTCTGAGGCAGCCGGTAAGGCATGCCGAGTAAATACACTTAATTCGGCCGTTGGAGCCCTGCGACAGCGCTTTAAGCGGATGTAGCTGAGCACTCCCTCGGTACTAGCTTGCTTTTACTTTCGACGACTAGATGCTCCTGTCACCCGCGAAAGAACTCCTACTACGCGAGTGGATGGCTGTCGTGGGTCCGCATGATCCGCAGCTGTTCACTCGCAGGCTTGCGTGGGGCGGTATGTCGCGTCACGAGGCGCTTGCCTGGCTTGAGGCATCACGTGACTCCGGCTCAAGGGATTTGTTCTGGCCCACGATAAGCGCGTGGATCCGCGCCTCCGACAGCATCGGCTCGGGTGATCGATCGGTTCGCCCTCGCGTATCGTTTCAGGAACTCTGGGACTGCATCGCTGGTCCGGCGCTAGCTGAACTTGCCGCAATGTTGCCCTCCGAAGCTGCGGCGTTTTATCAAACTCGGCTACATGAGTGGGGCACTTACGCGAGCGTGAGGCGCGATCTCGCTGACAACCTCACACGCAAGCTGTCGGTAGCGGGCGAAGCCGTGCTTTGGAACGCCTTCAATGAGCGCCGCACAACTGCCCAGCTCGTAATTGCGCAGCTAGCCGCCGATCCCGAGGTGGGAGGGACGCCGCCGCGCATCGCCTACTCTGCTTTCCTCGAAGAGCTCCGCGCATCCGGCCTTGATAATCTGGTAACTCGGTATCCTGTGCTCGAGACGAAGATTGCTACCCTGGTTGCCCAATGGCTCCAAAACAGCAGCAATCTTCTAGCCAGGATTTATGACGACCTAGCAGTCCTTCGTCGAACCTTTGCACTCTCTGACAAAGCTACACTCTTTTCCATTCGATTCGATCTTAGCGATCCGCACCATGGAGGCCAGACGGTCGCGATTCTCTGCTTTGCTTCTTTGGACAGAACTGAGGAAAGAAAGTCACTTGTATATAAGCCCAAAGACCTCCATCTGGACAAGACATTCCAGGACCTGCTTAGGCGCGTAGGGGCTGCTGACTCAAAAGCGGGGCAGCTAAAAAGTGTTATTGTCCTCCCGATGGCTGGCTACGGCTATATGGAGTATGTACCGCACCAGCTCTGCAGAAGCGATGCTGAGTTAGGCTCGTTCTATAGCAACGCAGGCAGGCTCGCGGCGATACTCTATCTGCTTGGCTGCGTGGATTGTCACTCTGAAAACCTCATTGCTTGTGGAGATCAGCTGATCCTGATCGATGCCGAGACGCTGTTGGAAGGCGTTCCAGTGGAGCACCGCAAGGTGGAGGATTCACCCTCGCGGTCCGGACTGCAGCGGAGGATTGACAATTCAATCCTGCGAAGCGGCCTGCTGCCCCAGTGGATATTCACGGGTGAGGACCGAATACCCATGGACGTCAGCGCACTGGGAGTTCAACCACCTTCTGATCAGGTTGTGCTTGCCCGGGGCTGGGCTTTCCTGAACACGGATGCCATGATTGCCGGCGATCTCGCGGTCCAACAACAACTTCCAACTTCTCTACCTGTGGGGTTTGGCTCGCCGAATCCTTTCCCTGAGTTCTGTGAAAGCTTCTGCCAGGGCTTTGAGGGTGAACTAATCAAGGTACAAGCCAACAAAGACTGCTGGCTTGAACACGGCGGCCTTCTGTCACACTTTCAGCATTGCACCCGGCGCTTCATCCCTCGACCCACGTGGCTCTACCACTGGCTCTACATGGAGCAGTATGAACCGAAGTATCTTAAAACGGTCGTTCATCAGCGGCTGCTTCTAGAGAACCTCGCCCGTATCTATCTTGTCTCAGAGACCAGACCAGCTACGTGGCCCATCTTTGGTTCAGAATTAGAGCAGATGGAGCAACTGGATATACCTTTTTTCGACCAATCGGTCTCCGGGGTGGACCTGGTGCTTCCATCAGGAATAGTGGTGCGAGATTTCGTGGAGGTAAGTGGCTACCAGAACGCGCGCAATCGCATCTGCAGCCTGAGCCGCGAAGTGATCGACTTCGAAGTTAGTCTCATAAGAGGAGTGGCTGCCGCGCGAAGTCTATGCCCATCGAATGTCGCCGCAGCAGGGGAGATTACCTCACTGGAGGGCGCCGTTTCGCCGGTCTTGGATTACCTGAAAGAAGCTGAGAGCATCGCAGACACTTTGGTAGCCTCAGCTATCAGCCTCCCCGACGGATCGGCTGAGTGGATTAGTACGAGGGCGGAGGAGGACGAGAAGCGCTCCAGTTACGGGCCGATCGGTTCCACACTTTACAGCGGGCAGCTGGGAGTGGCCTTGTTCCTCTTTGCCTTCGCATGCCGTGGTACACCTAGGTCCGACTTGTATCGACGACTGGCTCAAGCCGCGGTAGCTCCCATCATTCGATTCACGACGCTAGCCAGCCCGGATGCGCTCGCCCGCTGGTGGCGCGATCAGCCGCTTGGCATTGCAGGCTCTGGAGGCGTGCTGCTGTCTCTGGTGCAGCTCGGAAGGCTCGATTCGAAGTATGAAGCGCTAGAGAGCGTCGGCATCCCGCGTCTGCTCGCCGCGCTCGACCCGCAGCTCATCAGAATCGACGAGCACCTTGACATTATGCTGGGGTGCGCGGGAGTCGTTGGTTCGTTGCTGTCAATAGGGTCCACCAGGTCATACATGCTCGCCGAGCGGGCGGGCGAACGCCTCATTGAGTGTCAGCAACCCAGCGGGGGCTGGAGGATTCGCTCTGCAGGCCCGATCGCGCTCACCGGATTCTCACATGGCGCCTCCGGTATGGTCACGGCCTTGGCCGCCCTGCATGCCGCCACTGATCGCGAGAGCTTCGCCGAAGCCGCAGCAAGGGGCCTGCACTACGAGCGTGATACGTTTGACTCGCAGGCGGGGAACTGGCCCGACTTTCGCGAGCCCTATGATCCTGGTTCGCTGCGCTTTGGGCTCTCATGGTGTCACGGCGCGCCGGGCATCGCGCTCTCGCGCCTTTGCCTTTCTCGCACGGCGGTCTTTGACTCACCCTGCACTCATGAACTCGAACGTGCGCTCCGCACGACCGCTATGGGAACTGAGGCGGGTGATTCGCTCTGCTGTGGCCAGCCAGGTCGAGCCGCGATCTTGAGACTGGCGGCAACCACACGAGGGTCGAAGCATTGGCTCGACGCGGCATCGAGTCTCGAATCTCAAAGCATAGTAAGCGGGCGACGGAGAAAGAACTATAGTTTCAGGGACAACGTCGGTCTCTTTACAGGGGCGTCGGGGCTCGCGCTCGCTCTCCTCGAGAGCGCCTGCCCCACAAAGGCGGGGATGCTCTCCATCATCCTTTCAGCAGGCCTGTGTTGATTTTCAGGCGGCAGCCGGCGTTTTTATCGTCAAGCTCCCGCCGGCGCTGTTGCTGCAAACTTGCCAACCTCCGGCCAGCCTGTGGATACTGAGACTTAAACCCGATTCACCTGAGCAGGTATCTTGGCCCGTCAGATCTACACGGCACGACTGCTGCGCAAGCTCTGCATCTCGGAGCGAGTACAGTGCTTCCACCTCGAGTTCGCGGTGGAGGATATTGAGACCTTTACCTTTGCTGCCGGGCAGTTCGTGTCCATGCAGGCTACGGATGCCAGTGGCAAGACGCAGACGCGGGCGTACTCGATCGCATCGGCGAGCAGCGGGAATCGATTCGACCTGTGCCTGAACCGGGTTGAAGACGGCTTCTTCTCGAACCTGCTTTGCGATCTTGAGCCTGGCCAGGCGGTCCAGTTCCACGGCCCCCATGGATTGTTCCTGTTACGCCAGCCGCTGAGCGATACCATCCTGGTGGCCACCGGCACCGGGGTAGCGCCGATGCGTTCTTTTGCCCAACACCTGTTTCCAGACGAACGGCAGGAGGGTGGGCAAGACCGCAATCGAGGCCGCGATGTCTGGCTCGTCTATGGAACGCGCTACGAGAGCGAAATCTACTATCGCGAGTACTTCGAAGAGCTTGCAGCAAAGCATGAGAACTTCCACTACGTCGCGACCCTTAGCCGCGCTGCGGACGACTGGAGGGGCCATCGCGGTTACGTGCAGGAGCACGCTGAGGCGATCGCGAGAGACCTCGAGATGCGCAGAGCAGCAAACCCCGAGACGGGTAACGTGGTCACTGCTGCCGAGCCAGGCGGGTTCAGCATGCACGCTTACATCTGTGGATTGAACGAGATGGTCTCAGCTACCCGGGAGCGGCTGATGGGTCTTGGCTGGCACCGGAAGCAGATCATCTTTGAGCGCTACGACTAGGCAGATAAGTTGGCTGTGCAGCCGTTTCACTACAGCTTGAAAAGCTCACGGAGCCGGCGTGTCTGTGCCCGGCTCACAGGTATCTCCGTCTGCTTCCTGTCCGCCATGCGCAGCTGGTAGCTCGACTTAAACCAGGGCACGACCTCCTTGATGTGGTTGATATTCACCACGAAGGATCGGTGTGCCCGCCAGAAAATGGAAGGATCAAGCAGTTCTAACAGCTCCTCGAGCGTACGGCACTTCGATTGTCCTTCCAGGGTAGGAGTGAAGACCGAAATGACTCCTTCTTCAATGGAGGCGAAGCAGATGTCTTTCTGATCGGCGAGCAGCAGCCGGCTTCCCGTCAGCAGCACAATCTTGCCACTCTGCGGCCGCGGCGTTGCCTGCTGCTGCTCCATCAACCGCAGCAGCGCCTCGATGCGGGACTCCGAGGTTGTTGGTGGCGCCGACTGACCGCGCTGCCTTGCGGCGGCATCGTCTCCGCCCGCGCTGATCTCCTGCAGGCGAAGCCGGGCGCGCTCGAGCGCTTGCAACACCCGGGCGCGGTCAAACGGCTTTAGCAGGTAGTCGATGGCATTTACATCGAAGGCCCGCACCGCGTACTGATCAAATGCGGTGGCGAAGATGATCTGCGGCATCGGCTCCAGACGTCCATGCGCCAGCAACTGCTTCAACACCGCAAAGCCATCGAGCCCCGGCATCTGCACGTCAAGAAAGACCAGGTCCGGATGATGAGTCTCGATCAGGTCGACGGCCTCGAGCCCGTTTCTGCCCTGGGCAAGCACCTCTACGTCGCCTGACTCGTCGAGAAGGTACTGCAGTTCATCGCGGGCCAGTTGCTCGTCGTCGATGATCAGGGCGGTGATGGACATAGGGAAGCTTTAGCAGCCGAGCAACAAGCCCGAGTATAGGAAGGGCTCTGGAGTTCGGTCAAACCGACGAGATGTCGTATCCCGCAGCAACTTCACACTCGGGTCCATGAAGCTGACTGACTGCCGGCCGCGGCAGCCCCTGATTGGTGGTCCTAGGAGGAGAAAGCGCGCAGCCGGGCCGGCATGTTGTCGGTCGCCAGATCGTGTCCGCAGTGCACGCAGAACAGGTCTGTGCTGCTCACGGTGCGGTAGCATTTGCCGCAGGATGCGGAGACCTGGTAGGCGCACTGTGGGCAGAAGTGGAAGTCTGTCTGCACCATCGTCTCGCAAGCGGGGCAACGCGATACGGCGGGCATTCTCAGCAGAAAGTAGAGCACGAATCCGATGCCGCCTGGCATCAGTACGACGATGATCCAGAGCAAAGAGCTCATGGCGCGCCGGGGCGCGTCGCGGCTCACGTAACCTGCCATAAGCGCATACAGCGAGGCGAGGGCACCGGCTGAGATTGAAAGGTAGACCTGCAGACCCAGCGGAGGTCCGGGATGATGCCGCTGGGCAGGGAGGATGACCCAGAAGAAGTACTGCACCGCGGCGAACGCGACGAAAGCGAGCGCGACAGACCATGCCGGAATGAGCTTCATCTCGCTCGAAACGGAGGCGTTGCTCTCGAAGTCCCGCAGTTGCGAAGTCGTTCTCATAAATTTCCCGGATGGCTCCGCCCTGTCAGTTCTCCAGCAGGTTCCATGCTCGGCAGCCGTTCACTTGATTCGAAGTCCGGCAGCCGTATTATCACTGCCGTAGGCGTTGAGACTCACAACAGGATGCCCACGGCCTAGATGTTTCGTCTTCCATGACGGGCCGGCTGCTGGTTTTTCCAGCTTGCAATCAGTGCGGCCAGTACGCCGGAGATTGCAAGCACCACCATCATCGTGACCATCGGCGTCATGTCTGAGAGGTAATCACCGCGCAGCAGTTCGTCCGTCACGCTCCAAAGTGTGGGTGAGAGCAGCACCATGAAGGCAATTAAAGCGATGGTAGCGATACCAGCATTGCGACGCCGTAGCCGCTTTGACTGCATCTTCGACAGTGCTGCGTCGCGTACTGCCCGCCGCGTTCGCTGCACGACGGAGGTGCTCGCATCGGTGTTCAACCCCGAGAGAGCTTGCAGCAGCTGCGGATCCAGGCCGCTAGTGCCCTGACCGGCCGTGTTCGATCTGGACGATGGGTCTGGCTCACCGCTCCCATATGTCTGACCCGCAACCACCTGGCGCAGGTCGGGGCGGCCACGCAAGTTCTGCTTCGCGGCAGGCAAGTTCACGGCCGGCTCCCCTGCGCCAGCAGCGCCGCTTCCATCTTCGGCTTGAGCGCGGCCAGACCCCGGTAGAGGCGCGACTTCACGGTCGAAAGTGGAGAGGAGGTGACCCGGGATATTTCTTCGAGCGACAGCTCTTCATGGAAGCGCAGTACCAGCACCTCGCGGTGGATCGGGTCGAGGGAGAGCAAGGCTGAAGCGAGATGCTGTCCATACTCATAATTCTGATAAAGATCGAATGGGGAGGGCCCCGATCCGGCAAACTCAACCGGCCGCTCATCGTCCCCGCCCTCGCAGAGCTCGTCCAGACTTGCTACGGTGCGCTTGCGACGGACATCGATTAGAAGGTTGCGCGCTATGGTGAACAGCCAGGTGTCGAACCGCGCCATGCCGTTATACTGCGCACCTCGCTGCAGCACGCGCATCCAGGTCTCCTGGAAGAGGTCCTCGGCGAGTTCACGGTTGCCGGTCAGGTAGAGCAGGTAACGCAGCAGCCGATGCTGGTATTGGACTATGAGTTGATCGAGCAGCTCGGCATCGTGGCGCTTCAGGCCCTGCGCGATGATCGCGTTTTCGGCTTGCGTCTGACTCTGGCTTGAGACGGCAACGGATGCGGAGCTCATACTTCCCTTAGAGACGTCGCCGCCAGCTCGAAAGACGCCCTTATTGAGAAACTTCTGCACTCGGGACGGAAGGGTCATTCTGCTCCTGTCTGGCGGTATCTTTCTGGACGGCGGCCTCGGGGATCTCAAGACGGCCGCAGCAAGGGTGCGGTCCGTGCTGTGATTAGTCTTCCTGTTCCGATCTCACGCTTCATCCTATTGTCCAATGGATAGGCCTCCAGAGGCAACGGTGAAAGAAGGCGGCGGTGTAGAAATAGTAGACTTGGCTGATGGACATTCTGTACGGCCTGCACCCCGTCGAAGAAGCTCTGCGCGCCGGCAGCAGGCAGTTTGACCACGTCAGTGTGGCAAAAGACCGCAACGATCAGCGTCTCCTGAGGCTGGTGGACGACTGCCGGGACGCGGGCATCCGCATCTGCTTCGAGCCGCGCGATCACCTTACCAAGATGGCCAAGTCGGCGGCGCACCAGGGAGTAGTCGCCGTCGTCCGCGCAAAGACCTTTCTCGAGCTCGAAGACCTGCTCAAGCCGCAACCGGCGCAACGTCTGCTGCTGGCCCTCGATGGAGTTGAAGACCCGCAAAACCTGGGCGCGCTGCTGAGAACAGCCGAGGGCGCCGGGGTAGACGGGGTGGTGCTCACCGAGCGCCGCTCCGCACCCTTGGGCCCGGTCGCGATCAAGGCCTCGGCCGGTGCAGCCGAGCACGTAAAGATCGCGCGGGTCGTCAACCTCGTGCGAGCGATCGAGCAGATCAAGAAGGAAAACGTCTGGTGCGTCGGCCTGGATGAGCGCGGCAGCATCGACTACGACGATTTCGACTTCACCGGCAGCTGTCTGCTGGTACTGGGGCGCGAAGGTGCAGGCCTTCACGACCTCGTACGCAAGAGCTGCGACCACCTGCTGCGCATACCCATGGCCGGCAAGGTCGCGTCTCTGAACGTCTCCGCCGCGGGCGCCGTGGTGCTCTATGAAGCGGCCCGTCAACGCCGCTCCCGTGCGCAAAATGGATTGCATGCTCACACTTCGCCGCAGACGCCAGTCAAGAAGCAGAAGGGTCTCGGTTCGTGAAATCTGTACCTCCGGCAAGCGATCTTGTGTCATCGCTCCTGCAAAGAAGGCACGCGCCCAGCGCCGCCGCGTTGGCA
>DASWUZ010000257.1:0-3304 GCA_036401395.1 Acidisarcina sp. | reverse complement strand
TTGCAACGTGCAGTTTGAGTTTTCTAGGAGCCATATTGATGATTTGGTGGCGCGCCGCCGGTATCCCTTCCCGGGAAGTGTGGCTTGGCGTCCTGCTCCAATCTGCCCTCTGCATAGGCACGGCAGTGTGGTGGGGACCTCTCATGGCCCATTTGGAGTCCCCTGAAGGCATCTTGATGGTAAGCACTCCAGCATCCCCGTACTTTCCATGGTGACCCGAGCCGGCGAAGCTGTCCACCGCGGCGCTATTGCCGCGGACCTGGAGAGCAGGATGAGCGAACGGAAGGTTGAAGCTCTGAGCGAACGGGAGCGAGCGTGTCTGACCCATCTGGAGGAGGCGAAGAAGCTGGGCGTGAGCTTTTCGCAGTACTGTCGGGATAAGCAGATCAGCATGCACCAGTGGACTTGGATCAAGCGAGCATTGGTGCGCAAAGGTGTGATTGGCAAGCGAGGCCGGCCCGCTCAACCGAAGGTGGCGGGATTTGTGCCGGTACGCGTCGCCGCGCCGGTAGCGGCGGCGATGCCGGTGTGCCGGATCCGGCATCCCTCGGGATGGACGATCGAGTGCGCGAGTTATCCGGAAGTCAGCTGGATGTCGGCGTTGATGTCTGGAGGAGCGACATGATGCGTCCTGTCGGTGATGTGAAGGTGTATCTGCACCGGGAACCGATTGACATGAGACGCGGGCGCAATGGATTGGCGGCGCTGGTGCGCGAAGGGATGGGGCAGGATCCGTTCGCAGCGCAGGCGCTGTATGTTTTTGTCGGGCGTCGTCATGACATGCTGAAGGTGTTGGGCTGGGATCGTAACGGGTATGCGATTTGGACGAAAAAAATTGAGAGCGATGAGAAGTTTCACTGGCCGCGTTTGTTACAGGAAGAGGTGATCAGGTTAACGTCGGAGCAATTAACCTGGCTGCTCGATGGCTACGATGTGTGGTCGGCGCCGCATCGGATGATCCGATTTACGCATGTAAGCTAAGGATTTGGGTTGAGTTATTTGCTCGGCGCAGTACAATTTGTTGGTGCTCGCGCCGAACAAAAATCCCGCAGCCCTTGCGAATAAGATCACCGAGCTTGCGGTCCGCCTGAATGTCTCCGAAGAGCAAATCCGGCTGCTGCGTGAAGAGAACCAGAGGCTCAAGCAGGTCGAAGTCGCGCATGAGAAGCTGAAGAGCGAACATCAGCAGACCGTCGAACGCAAGGTACTGCTCGAGGAGGAAGTGCGGTGGCTGAAGGCCCAGTACTACGGCCGCTCCACGCAGAGCACCGACGCCGCCGAGCAAAACTCCGACCAGCAGATGCTGTTCAACGAGGCGGAGGTGCTCGCCGCGATCGAGGCGGCGGATGAGGCGCACCGCGAGCGGACCACGAAGATCGAGGCGCACGAGCGCAAGCGCTCCGCCGATGCGGGCCGCAAGGCGATCCCGGATCATTTCCCGCGCATCGAGATCGAACACGATCTCGAACCCGAGCAGAAGCTGTGCACGAAGTGCGCCGTGGCGCATCCCTTGACCCGGATCGGCCAGGAAATCCGCGAGTGCTATCGCTTCGAGCCGCCGAAGATCAGCGTCGAGCAGCACATCCGCCCGACCTATGTCTGCGAGGAGCGGCATGAGGCGCCAATCACGGCGCCAGCGCCGCCCGTCATTTTGCCGAAGTCGATGGCGAGCCCGTCGTTGCTCGCGCACGTGACCAACTCGAAGTTCAACCTCGGGCTGCCGCTCTATCGGGTGAGCCAAGACCTGAAGCGCTATCGGATGGACCTGGGGCCTGGCACGCTCGGCACCTGGATGAATATCGTCGGCGGCGAGAAGGTCGTGCCGGTCATCAATCTGATCCGTGATGCCTTGTTCAGCGCGCCGTTCATGCATATCGATGAGACGCCACTGCAGATCCTGCGCAGCGACAAGGCGGTCGGGTCCGACCACTACATCGTGGTGCGAGCCGGTGGCCCACCGGGGCAACGCATCATCTTGTACGACTACCTGGCCTCGCGCACCACGGAGGGCTTGAAGCAGTTCTTCATCGGTCCGGACGGACCCTACCAGGGCAAGCTCGTGAGCGACGGACTCGAGCGCTATGACGACATCGCCGCCGAGTTGAAGCTGCTGCATTTTGGCTGCCTCACCCATTGCCGCACGATGTTCTTCAAGGCGCGCAAAGTCAGCCAGCTGCCCTCGAGCCGCACGCTGGCGAACGCGGCGATCGAGGACTTCATCGGTCCGGTCTATCGCATCGAGGGACAGATCAAAGCGCTACAGGCCGAGTATCAGCAGCGCGGCGAACCCCTGCCGCAGGAGACGGTGCTCGCGCTACGCCAGCAGAAGTCCAAGCCCATCCTGGAGAAGTTCAAGGCCTGGATCGATGATCTGCTGCCCGGCACGCCGCCGAGCAGTGCGCTCGGCAAGGCGCTCGGCTACGCGCATCGGCAATGGCCCAAGCTCGTGCGGCATGTGGATCACCCGCAGATCCCGGTCGATAACAATTACAGCGAACAGCAGATCAAACATTTTGCGACCGGCAGAAAAGCCTGGCTCTTCAGCTACGATGCCAGCAGCGCCCAGGCGAGCGCCAACCTGTTCTCTCTAGTGATGACCTGCCGCGTCAATGACATCGAGCCCTACGCGTACCTGAACCATCTGTTTGAGTGTCTACCTGCGGCCAGCACGGTCGAGCAGATCGAGGTGCTGCTGCCTTGGAACCTCAAGTCGATGTTGGACGAGCAGAAGAAAGCGCAGAATCGGCAGCTGTCGGCTGCCTCGCCTATCCTGAATCCCTGACGACCCGCAAGTACGGGTTTAATCGAGCCCCAAGGGCTGATTAAATCCGCCGAGGCCAGTAGCCGCCGACGGTCGCTTCATCAGACGGGGTTTGCGGAGTGGTTACTCAGCATATATCAGACGCGGATTTAATGGTGCGATCTCCCCATAGGTCAGACCGAGCGCCTTCCGCACTTTCGGCGGATAGTTAGTCACGAGGACATCGGCCCGCTCGTTAGGCGCGTGAGTGCCGCCCTCGCGGCGACGTTTTTCAGATCGATTGCTATACCCCGTTTATTGCGATTGGTAAGTTGCCATGCGTAGTTGTAATCGCAAACGGGTTTGGCGGCGTGGCATAAAAGTATCGATAGGGGTCGCCTGTGCCTGGCGGCTCGACCTTAATCACAGTCGCGCCGAAGTCCGACAAGATCGTCGTGGCAGCAGGACCTGCAATGTAACTCGCGAGGTCGATGACAAACAGATTCGAGAATGTGCTCGATGAGAAAGGCATTTTCGTACCTCGGAGGGATCCGTCGGATCAAC
>DASWUZ010000256.1:0-6781 GCA_036401395.1 Acidisarcina sp. | reverse complement strand
AAAATGTCCGTTGGCGTAGTCAGCACCGACAGCGGCCCGAGAATCATGATCAGCAGCGCAAACACTGCAAACGTATAAGGCCGTCGTAACGCAAGGCGGACAATCCACATGTATCGTCAACTTCTCCGCTGGAGGGTTGTGTCTGTTTCGCTGTAGTCTCAGAGGTCCAAAGCGGTCTTCGCCTTGAAATTCGCTCAAGCTCCAATGCGGCCGCAGCGCATCAAGCCCCGCGAGGCCTCGACTGACGAAGCATTGGAACTGCCGGCGCAGCGATCGTAGAGTTTAGATGCAGGGGGTCCAGATGCAGCAGCCGTCTTGATTTGACGCGACAACCCAGCCAAAAGACGCGACATATTTCTGCAACGCGGGCGGCGCGGCGCCCATCCCCTGGCCACAAATCCGGGTGTCCCGCCGAGAGTGCCCCATTCATCGCGCTTATGCGATGAGTGGGACCGGCAAAAAGCACCAACCCCACACTAACCACATAAAAACTACTTCTTCCCCGCCATCAATAAGTAACCCCGCCGCGCCGTAACCACCGACCCACCCCGGTCCACCTTGACTTCTAGCCGGTGATAGCGACCGTCCGGCTTGGCATTGTCCAGCGCAACCTCCAGCACATACACGCACTCAGGTGCCACCGCCAGATCCTTAAACCCGGCCTCAAGATCATTGCTGTTATGGAAAAAACTGCCACCCGTCCCATCGGCGAACTCCGACATCGGGCCCTCAGCCTGAGACATGGAGCTGCGTTTGTACTCCGCAATCTGCCTTACCTCCCTGCCCGAAGTGTTCTCGCCAGCGGGAATTTCCGTCGAGTACAGCCCGCGAGCATCGAGCGCGCTGATCGTCACATTCGCCCGCGTAGCAAAATCAATGATCCGCGATTCGACGCTCAATGACTCCTGCTCAATGTTGAGATATCCAGACGACACAAGGATCAGCGTCCGCTGCCCCGGCATATTCGCAATCCGCCGCACATACTCCGCCACCGCATAATCCGTCCCCTGCACGTCCTGTTGCCCGGCAGCCAGCACCCGCCTCGCCGCCGACTCCACCATGCTTTGAGCGAGAGACGGAATCATCTTCGGATCGCAACGCAGCATCTGACTCATCCCGTCCTGCAAAGCCAGAGTGTCATGTTTATTCAGAATCAGGTCCGCCTGATAGTAGTCGAGCGTCGGACAATCGTTCGAGCCAGCCCCCACAGCCCCCCGAGGAATCATCCCCTTGATAGTCGCTTGTAGCTTGGCCGCATCGCGCGTCAAGCCGCTATTTACTTTTCCCGAAGTCGAAACCACTGCCGCCATAGCCGAATCCGACACGACCGCAGGCACGGCCTTGATGGCAGCCGCTTTCGCCCGAGCCAGCTCTTCAATGTCCAGGTGCAGGTCGTCGAACAGGAAGACGACGATGCGCTGCGGTATACCGGACGCGTCCGCCCTTGGGGCAGCCCCGCCGTCGCTCCTGCTCGCGCTGCCAACCGAACCCCGCTTCTCGACCGCAAATCCCGAGATCGCCCGCGGCTTTCCTTCATCTAGGACCGAAAAATCCTCCTTCTTCAAATCCGAAACCACTCGACCCTGCCCATCCCGTACCACCACCGGAATTAGCAGCCGGTTTACATTCACCACAAGCTTTGGCGCCGGGGGCTCAGTCTCCCCCACCCGCTGCGCCGCTGACGGCCTGGCGCAAAACAGCGCCGCCGCACCAACCAAGAGCGCCGGCCACCGGCGTGAACTCAGGCTCATTCGCATCCTCTCCACTCCGCCTTGTTGCAGAGACGTAATTCTCCCACAAGCCACCCACGCGAAGCATCCACACTGTCCAACACCCACCGTACTCACATCTGCTTAGAATGGCTGGGGAGATCTAGATGACACCCAAACAGAGCCTTGTCGTTCTACTCCTGGCGTCGTTGAGCGCAGTCACCATCGCCACCGCTCAAGCACCTCAACCACCCCCGGCCATCCCTCAACAAACCATCCCTGCGCAGGAACCCGCCACACCTCCCCAGACACCTCCCACCATCAGCAATACCTTCACAGACCCGCTCCTCGACAACGGCCCCGATCCCTGGGTCATCTGGTGGAACGGCTTCTACTACTACTCCAACTCCACCGGCACCGATCTTGAACTGCTGAAGACAGCCGACATCACCGACCTCCACCACGCACAAAAGACGGCCGTGTGGACGCCCGAACCTGGCCACGAATGGTCCAGCGAACTGTGGGCCCCGGAACTTCACCGCTGGGGCAACAAGTGGTACATCTACTTCGCCGCCGACGCAGGCCAGAATACATCGCACCGCATCTATGTGGTCGAAAACGAAAGCGACGACCCGACCGAAGGCACGTGGGCCCTCAAAGGCAAGATCGCCGACAAAAGCAATAAATGGGCCATCGACGCCACGACTTTTGAAATAAATGACCAGCATTACCTCGTCTGGTCCGGCTGGAAAGGTAACAAAGACGGCGAACAAGACCTATACATTGCGCACATGAGCGACCCGTGGACCATCGACTCGCCGCGCACCCGCATCTCGAAGCCCCGCTATCCATGGGAGAAGCACGGCGATCTCCCCGGCCGGCACGTGAACGTCAACGAAGGCCCCGAATTCATCTCCCACGGCGACAAGATGTTCATCGTCTTCTCGGCCTCCGGCTGCTGGACCGACTACTACTCCCTCGGCGCGCTCGAGGCCAACATCGACGCCGACCCCCTCAAGGCCAAAAGCTGGAAGAAGATCGACCACCCATTCCTCAGTACCGATCCAGCCGCCCCGGCATTCTCCCCCGGACACAACGGCTTCTTCAAATCCCCCGACGGCCAACAAGACTGGATCATCTACCACGCCAACTCAGCCCCCGGCCAGGGCTGCGAGGACCACCGTTCCCCCCGCATCCAGCAATTCACCTGGGACGAACTAGACCGCCCAAACTTCGGCAAACCAGCCCCTCTAAACCAGCCCCAACAAAAGCCAGCGCACTAGCCCACTCACAAACAGCCTGCGCCCTCTTCCACAACCCACCCACGAACGCTCCGCACTCTCCCCCACCTGAGCGAAGCGAAGGACCTGCATTCAAAAGTCAAGAGGTAGATCTATGCGCCAGGTTTCACTGCGCGAGTTCAGAACTCGAGGGGCCGCAGCATCAAAGGACGTCGCGCAGGGAGAGACCACGCTTCTCGTCGGCCAGGATGGTCCAGCATTCTTTCTGGTTCCCGTCTTTGGCGATGTAGTTAAGGAAGATCGCGAACCACGGCGTGCGATGGCCCTCGCCAGTCTTCGCGAAGGATGACGTCTCGCTCAGAGGGCGGGAACCGGCCCAGCAAGCGACTAGGAGATTGAAGCGGAAATCAACCGCATTCGCCGCCTTCCTAAAGATAAGCCGTAATGCGCTTAATTGTTCTCGATACCAATGTGATAGCCTCCGCAGGAATCAATCCCGTCGGCCCACCGTCAAAGATTGTCGAGGACATGGTGCTCAGCGGCATCATCCAAACCGTTATTAGTCCGAAAATAGCGGCAGGATATCGGGAAGTAGTCCGTCGCCCCCGATTCCACAATCACGGCTTTCCGCCTCTATGGCTCGAGTACCTGATAGAAGAAAGCATGCAACTCCCGACCCGAAATCATGGCCGCACAAATGCCCGACCTAAAGGACATTCCGTTCCTAGCCTTGGCGCACGCCGCCGGGGCGTGGCTTGTGACAGGAAACCTAAAGCATTTTCCGAAAGCAATTTTGCAACGGCGTGACCGTAGTCTCCCCCGCCGAATATCTCGTCCTCTCGGACCTGATTAGCCCGAACTTCAAGTAAAAACGAACCTGCTCCTCACCAGGTCTCGCCGGATCCCCACATCTCGCACTTGAGACCTGGCTGGGTGCCTCATTCATCGCGCCCTTTGCGATGAGTGGGATATACGCAAAGGTCGACGACTCCATCTATAAAAGATGACCTCCTCAATGAAATTGAGAGAGAGACCGCCGCACGACGGTCTCTCTAGATATAACCAGCCTTAAGTCCCTTGAACCGCGACCACCGCTTTACGAAGAACATTAAGGACGAATTCCGGCTGAGACAACATAGGAACATGACTGCTATCGGTCTCAAAGGTAGTAGCACCCATGCGCTTCGCAACGAAACGCTCCAACTCTGGCTGGATCGTCCGGTCGTTGCCCGCCACGATGTACCAACTCGGCTTCGACCTCCACGCCGTGCCCTCAACACTGGTGATGAATAAATCAGCCGCAGGCGCGGCATGGGCAGCCCAGACAAGCTTCTGCTCTTCCTCACTCAGGTCCCCCGCAAAGTACTCGACTCCGTCCGGCTTCATCCAGATACGCCCCTCCACAACATCGATATGGGAAAACACCTCGGTGACGGGAAACTTCGCCTGCAGGCTCTGCGACGTTTCATCGGCGTCTGGCGCAAGTGCGGCGACATAGACAAGTCCGGCAACCCGGGGATCGATCCCAGCGTGAGTGATAAGCGTTCCGCCATAGGAATGCCCAACGAGTATGGCAGGGCTGCTGACTCGCGATAATGTGCGTTTCACCGAGGCGACGTCGCCGGCGAGCGTGTCGAGCCCGTACTGGGCGGCGATCACCTCGTGTCCCTCCGCCTGGAGAGTGGGAATCAATTTACTAAAGGACGAGCCGTCCGCCCATATGCCGTGAACGAATACGATGCTGGGTTTGCTCTGCGTAGCCATAGTGCTCCTTGTAGAACGAATAACGTTGATCGTTATCCAGGAATCTATCTTGATCGCATTTCATAGCAATCACAAATACTTTGCGTGACTGACATATGCTTTATTAGTATAGGTAGTCACCATGGAACTCCGTCACTTGCGTTATTTCGTTGCCGTGGCTGAGGAAGGCAGCCTCACCCATGCCGCCGAGCGGCGGCTGCACACAGCCCAGCCTTCGCTGAGCCGGCAGATACGCGATCTCGAACTGGAAGTCGGCGTAAAGCTCCTCGAGCGTAGGGCCCGCGGCATCGCGCTCACCCCCGCCGGGCGTGTATTTCTCGATCACGCGCGGCTGGCGTTGATGCAAATCGAGGTAGCCTGCGAGGCCGCGCGCCGTACGGAACAACCCGAGAAGCCGGGTTTTGTCATCGGCTTCCTACCCGGCCAGGAAGTCGTATGGCTCTCGGAGACCCTGCGCATCTTGCGCGAGGAATCGCCCGAAGTCGCGATCACGCTCTCGACCAGGTCTTCCCCTGAGCTCGCCGATGCGCTGATGCAAGGGAGGGTCGATGCGGCCTTCCTTCGACACGAGACTCCGGCTCCAGGCCTCGCCTTCAAATTCTTGTTGAAGGAGCCGCTGATTGCGATCCTGCCCGCTGGCCATCACCTGGCCACGTGCAAGGCAGTGCGTCCGCAGGACCTGGCCCGAGAGACCTTCATCAGCACGGCACGAATCGCGCCCGTCTTGAGGGCTGCGATCGACGACTACGCCGCGAAACTTGGGATCAAGCTCAGGCAGACCTACGACGCTGAGACCGTCTCCGGCGGAATGGCACTCGTGGCATCGACCGGCGGCTTCACCCTCGTCCCACTTTACGTAAGAAACGCCCTCATCCGGTCCGTGGTCGCCCGCCCACTGCGCGGCGATATTCCAACCATCGACCTGATGATGGGCTATCACAAGTCGAATACCTCTCCGTTGCTCAAGAGATTTCTCTCGCGCGCTGACGAATTAATCGACCGTGGTCACCAGAAACAAAACCTGCGGCACCTGAAAACCTGGTAACACCTCGCCCCCGGCGCGCACCAGGCTCCCAAAGGTCCCCGTAACCCCAAACGCTCATCCAGGGGTACATTCAGAAATGTAACCCGCCATTTCCCGACCCACCGAATACTTTCGCCATTTTTCAACCCACGGAATCCCGCCCAAACGACGACGATTTATCAAGTTTAGGCGTCGAATCCATCCCCAAAAACCGCGCCGAGACCATCCCGTCGACAGAAAACGAAAAACAACCCCACACCCTAATCGTCAATTAACATAGCCAAAGGTGAAAACCAGAGCATGAGCACGACCAACAACCTGCGGCAGCACTTCGACAACCCCGCCCTCGAACACTACTTCCTCGACCACGCCTTCGACGAGATGTTCTCGAGCGACCACGAGATTCGTCAGCAATATGAAGCCCTCCTAGCCGCCTTCCGCGCCCTCCCTCAGGAAGAACTGAAACGCCGCAAGCAGTCCGCCGACCTCTCCTTCCTCACCCAGGGCATCACCTTCACCGTCTACGGCCGCGAAGAGGGCACCGAACGCATCTTCCCCTACGACCTCATGCCCCGCGTCATCACCGCCCCCGAGTGGGACCACATTGAAAAAGGCCTGACCCAGCGCATCACCGCCCTCAACCTCTTCCTCCACGACGTCTACCACGAGGGCAAGATCCTCGCCCAGGGCTTCGTCCCCCGCGAAATCGTCTATAGCTGCCAGCACTTCCGCCGCCAGATGCGCGGCCTCCAGGTCCCCCGCAACGTATATATAGCCGTCGCCGGCACCGA
Organism: Acidisarcina sp.; assembly: GCA_036401395.1. Lineage (GTDB taxonomy): Bacteria > Acidobacteriota > Terriglobia > Terriglobales > Acidobacteriaceae > DASWUZ01. Next base: position 252 of record DASWUZ010000256.1, on the reverse strand, counting down.
CCTGCTCCGCATGGAAAGCGGCGAATTCGTCGTCCTAGAAGACAATCTCCGCGTGCCAAGTGGCGTGTCGTATATGCTCACCAACCGCCGCGTCATGAAGCGCACCTTCCCCCAGCTCTTCCGCAAATACGGCGTCCGCCCCATCGAACACTACACTCAGGCCCTGCTCAGCACCCTGCGCTCACTCGCCCCCGAGGGCCGCGCCGAGCCCTCCATCGTCCTGCTCACCCCCGGCGTCTACAACTCCGCCTA
>DASWUZ010000255.1:0-5077 GCA_036401395.1 Acidisarcina sp. | reverse complement strand
TAAGACGATCTTAGCTGCGGTAAAGTTATCCTGGATCAGTTCGGGGACGACTTCGCGGCCCGCGACGAGGTTGACCATGGCAACAAACGGCACTTTGACGACGCGGCGGGCGACTGCGTAACTCAGCCGGGACAGACGATATACGACGATGAAGGGATTGCCGATGATGGCGGCTTCTACGGTTGCGGTCCCGCTGGCTACTATGCTGGCCCGGGCGTGGTGCAGGGCGGCTCGGGCGTCGTTGACGAGCGTGATGCGCGCCTGAACAGAGGCAGTCTGGAGTAGCCGCTCAATGGACCGGATCTGCGGGCGAGTAAGCGTAGGGGCGAGCGGAAGCAGGAACTCGGCTTTTTCGCCACCTTCGCCCTTGAGGTTTGCTGCTGCCCTCAGCATCTCGGGCAGGTTGAGGCGAATTTCGCGTGGCCGGCTTCCTGGCAGCAGGCCAATCCAGCGGCGAGCTGGGTCCAGGGCATTTTCCTCGGCAAACTGTTCGCGGGTGATCGTCGGCAGGGGCAGGTTCGCCAAGGGGTGGCCGACGAAATCAGCCTGTACGCCGCGCTCCCGGTAGAAGGTCTCTTCAAAGGGGAAGATGACCAGCATGCGGTCGACGTAGCGCTTTACTCGGCGGATGCGGCGTTTTTTCCAGGCCCAGAGTTGAGGGCTTACGAAGAAGATGACCGGGATGCCGAGCCGGTGGAGCGAACGGGCCAGGCGCAGATTCACATCTGGGAAGTCGATGAGCACCGCGACATCGGGGCGGCTGTGGCCCGGCCCGCCCTGGAGGCTGGCTTTGAGGCGGCGATATTCGCCGTAGATGCGGGGCATGTAGCGGACTACTTCGGTGATGCCCATGACGGCAACATCCTCGGCGCGGACGATGCGCTTGAGGCCAAGGGCCTCCATCCGCTGGCCGCCTAGTCCGAAGAATTGTGCTTCGGGGGCCAGGCGGAGGATGGATTCGATGAGGAGTGCGCCGTAGTGTTCGCCGCTCGCTTCTCCAGCGGATAGGAAGATGGTGGGCATCGGGCTAATGCTGAGTTTACCTTCTTCGTTCGCGCGCTTCGGGAGAGGTCAATTTAGCCTTGCATTGAAGAGAACGGAGGAAGCGTGGCTCCAGTCCCACGAGAGTTTTTTTGAGAGTTCAGGATTTGGTGGGTTGTTGGGATCCCCGGTCTCAAAAGCGAGACCGGGGGCACCCGGCGTGCTAAGGCTCTGTTAAAGGTTTCGAATATACTTGGGTTAATTTTGATTCACGGAGAAGGCTTGCAACGTAGGTCATTCTTGAAGGGGGTTGGGGCAGTCACGGTTCTTATGAATTGTGGCGGGATTTCGCGCGTTTACGCTCGTCCTCTAGAAAAGCCTACGGACGACCAAAAAGGGGTCACTTTCTTCATCTACACCCCTCCCGGATTTTTTGCGGCGGCAAAGCAAAGCGATCAAGCTCTTGAAGTTCAATTTAACAACATCTTTACCGACGTGGGGCGAGCAGGTCCGAGAGGCCAAATAGGATTCGGTTTTTCATTTCCCTACCTGAACTGGACGGAAGGACAGGGCTCAGGACCGTATAAAATCCCTGAGAGATTTCAAAAGTATTCTGAAACTCTTATGCGGGTTGCGGCGAAGTTAAACGTTCCTGTGATGATCCAGTTTAATGGAGCTGTCTGGCATAGTCCAACTGAGAAAAGCGCGTTTCTGACTTACTGGAAGACCGTCGACGGCGGCAAGTATCTTAGCCGCTATCAAGATGGTCAGGTAAATGCGGCGATTTCCAAAAGAGGCGCGATTTCGACATCAGACTTGAGAAAGTATCTTGATGCGGATCCGTATGGTCCCGAAAAGAAGAATAGCTTATTTTTCACTCTTTCACCTTATGCAATAGACTTTCGCGCTGCGAGAATAGCTGTCCTCGATCAGGCTGTTCAATTCTGGAAGACGCTCGATACCGAATACCCAGGTGTCATCCAGGCATTTACTACCGACAGCGAAGTCAGCACGACTTCTTTCAGGGACATCCCTGGTGGCAAACGTGAGATACCGATTGGGTTTGAGAGCTGGAATACAAAGCCTTTTTGCAAGATCAATAAGATTTGGGACTGCAAAGGCTTCATGCGAAGACAAATGGATTACAAGAACCCATTGGACTTGAAGTGGTTTGAGTTCCGAGCGAAAAACCATCTCCAGTTCGTTCAGGATACGGTCGATTCGATCCGACGACAGTTCCCAGAACGGCTTATTTTCACCCACCAGATTTCTGTTCTGGATGGAGAGCTGATCAATAGGTCTTACAAGGATCAGGACCTGGCCTCCCCGCAGTGGACTGGTTTTGCTCGAGGCGCAAATGCAGGATTTACGGTTTATACATACGGTGGTGATCGGTATCGCACGCAAAGGAGATTCATCGACGAAGTAAGTGCCAAGAGCGATGGGAAGGCCTGGGGATTATTGGAATTTAATACTGCCCGGGCATTTCCAGGCTCCCGAGAGGAATTGGATACTTTTACAAAGGACTTTATTGCATATGCGTATGAACGAGGAGTGCGGGTGATTGCCCCGCTTTCCTGGGAATCAAACTCTCTGGACTTAGGAATCAAGGGCTCAGGCGTTGACCAAGGTATTAAAGAATTTATTCTTGGTCAAACAAATTAGTGTGCCCATGGGTCGCCGGCTTTGCTGTCGATGAGCATGGCTTGAGGCGTACTCTGAAACCTTCGTTCGAACTGAAGAGCCGTCAATCTCGATGAGCGCCAAATCGCCAAAGCACTCTGATAGCTGATCGCTGAACACACTTTGGAAATTCCTTCGGATTCCCACACTCTTGCGGACTTGACTACGGGATATGTGTCTTCTCATGCCCCGCAACTCGCACCGCTCGCCGCTGCAAGTGGCTTGTCACGGATGTCTCAGGTCCACAACTTAACGTTATGTTCCGGAACAAAGAGGGGGTTAGCTTGTTGCTAGGGTTGGGGCTAGGCGGGAGATGCCGGTTTCTAGTTCCTGGTCTTTGTATTGGAGCTGGTAGAGCTTCCAGTAGAGGCCGTGGCGGGCTAGTAGTTCCTGGTGGGTGCCCATTTCGCGGAGCTGGCCTTTGTGCATGACGAGGATGGCGGAGGCGCGCTGCACGGTTGAAAGACGGTGGGCGATGACTACCGAGGTGCGGCCTACTACCATGCGTTCGAGGGCGGAGCGGATGCGGAGTTCGGTGTCGGTGTCTACGCTCGAGGTGGCTTCATCGAGCACCAGAATGCGCGGATTGTGGGCGAGGGCGCGGGCGAAGTTGATGAGCTGCTTCTGGCCGGTGGAGAGGCTGTTGCCGCGCTCCTGGAGGACTTCGTCGAAGCCTAGGGGAAGGGCGCGGATGAAGTCGGCTACGTTGACGTCTTCGGCGGCCTGGGACATGTTGGCGTCGGTGATCCACTGCGTCCCGAGGCGGATGTTTTCGGCGATGGTGCCGCTGAAGAGGAACGGGTCTTGCAGCACGACGCCGAAGCGCTGGCGGAGGGCAGTGAGGTCCTGCTGGCGGACATCGACGCCGTCGATGAGGATGCTGCCGCGCTGGATGTCGTAGAAGCGCATCATGAGGCTGATGATGGTGGTCTTGCCGGCTCCGGTGTGGCCGACGATGGCGGCGGTCTGGTTGGGCTCAATGGTGAAGGAGACGCCGCGGAGGATCCACTCGATGCATTCGCCGTCGGGGGTGCGGGTCTCCTGCACTTCGGCGTCGCTGGCGGCCTTGGCGATGCGGTCGAGGGTGGGCTGATCGAGGTGCTGGTAGGTGTACCAGACGTTGCGGAATTCGATGCTGCCTGAGTCTTCGCCGGTCAGGGATGGGACTACGGGGGTCGGGGGTGAAACGACCTCGGCGGCGGTGTCGAGAAGTTTGAAGATGCGTTCGCTGGCGACCATGGCGGCTTGCAGGATGTTGTACTTCTCGCTGAGGTCTTGGATGGGCTGGAAGAAGCGCATGGCGTACTGCATGAAGGCGACGAGGACGCCGATGCTGACCGTGTTGCGGAGCACGCCGTTGCCGCCGCGCCAGATGATGAGGGCGATGGCGGTGGTGCTGAGGATTTCAACCGCGGGGTAGTAAAGCGCGTAGGAGAGGATCGCGTCTTTGAAGGCGGTCATGTGCTGACGGTTGACGGCTTCAAACTCGCGGTAGGAGCGGTCTTCGCGATTGAAGAGCTGGACGACGGTCATGCCGCTGACGTGTTCCTGAATGTAGGCGTTAATGCGGGCGATGGCAGCGCGGATGCGCCGGTAAGAGTCGCGGACGTACTTGCGGAAGATGGCGGTGATGACGAGGATCAGCGGGAGCACAGAGAAGGCAATGAGGGCCAGCCACCAGCTCATGCGCAGCATGATAGCGACGATGAAGGCGAGGACGAAGACGTCTTCAAAGATGGCGAAGACGCCGGAGGTGAACATCTCGTTGAGGGCGTCGACGTCGCTGGTGAGGCGGGTGACGATGCGGCCGACGGGGTTGCGGTCGAAGTAGCCGATGTGCATCCCCTGGAGGTGGCGGAAGATCTGGCTGCGGAGGTCGAACATGACCTTCTGGCCGGTCCACTGCATGAGGTAGGTCTGCACGCCGTCCATCGCAAAGCTGAGTATCAAAGACGCTAGGTAGAGTACCGCTAGTTGGGTGATGCCGCGCGTGGGGTCGTCGCTGAACAACCGCGCGAAGGATGAAAGCTGCCCCGATGGCTTCGCGGTGAGATAGCGATCGACGGCGACTTTCACGAAGAAAGGCCCCACTACGTAAGAGCCGGCGCGCAGCAAAATTGCGAAGAATGAGACTACGCACTGCCAGATGTAGGGCTTGAGGTAGGTGAGCAGGCCACGCATCAGGCGGCTGTCGTAGGCCTTGCCCGTTACGCTGTCGTCGGATGGGGATTGGCCGGTGGCTTCGTCTTTCGCTGGGTCAGGTTTGGGCTTTTCGACAGCTCGGCTGTCGACCTGCGAGGCGGCCTTTGGCCGAGTTCCGGGGACCCCGTTTGCGGCAGGACTGCTGTCTGGCTTCGAAGTCATTGCGTCTTTCTCCATTCTATGGGCGGCGCTGTTCTGCGGGACAGAATGC
>DASWUZ010000254.1:0-5886 GCA_036401395.1 Acidisarcina sp. | reverse complement strand
CACTTTTTGCTGATTGAGCCGGATGCTGCGCTGCGGCGGATCGTCATAGAGGAGATGCGGCAGGTGCTGACGCTGCCAATAAATGTCGCTGAGGTGGTTTTTCCGAGGGTGGGGGAGCTGCCTTCCAGGCCGCATGAGGGCACTTTTGCTGGCAGCCCCGAAGATACCGTTGTCGCGGCTCGCAGCGGGGTCAGCAATTCTGGCTCAGGCGGCAATTCAGGGACAGGATGCACCTCAGCCACGGACCTTGCGGGGCTGGCCGAGGGGGCTATTGCGGTCGTGCTGCCGAGCAAGGCGGAGATGGTGAGGCAGCTGCTGCGACCGGAGACTGACCTCGTGGTGCTACAGATTCAGTCGATTCGCTCATCGCTGGCGGAGTATTTGCCGGCGCGGGTGGACACACTGATCGCGGTGGCTTCAGGGTGGGCGGACTTCCTCACGCTCGCTCACACGATGCTGATCGCGGCGGGATTTGATGCGGACAGTATTGTGCTGCGCGATCGCAGTGAGGCGGGTTGGCGGAATGGGCTTGACGAGGTGGCGGCGGTGATCTGCGACTCGGTGACGGCGCGTGAGTTGGCCGCTGGTCGGCGGGGCTTGGCTAACGAGAAGAAGAGGCCGGCGGTGATTGCGTTCCGTTTGTTGGCGGAGTCTTCGCTTGAGGAGCTGCGGCGCTGTGAGGAATTGATTTTGCAGTCGCATCTTTCGGTGTCTAGCGAAGCAGAGTTCGCCCGGCCTCCGCTCCAGACCCAAGACCATAACTGCCTGATACCACGTCGACCCCGCGGTCTTTAACCGCAGCGCGGCTTGAAGGCACACGGTGGGGACACTTCAAGAAGTCCCACAACAATGCGCCCTGGCCGCCTGTGACAGCCTTATCTTCGCAGGCATGAGAAGACTTTGGATTTGCCCACTTACCCTGCGGATGGCATCTGCATTTTTGTTCGCGGCTGCCGCTGCCTGTTCTCTAGCTCAATCCGGGACGCAGACTGATTCCCAGTCGCAAGCCCCGGTCTCCGCCGCGCCTCAGCTTTCTTCTGATTCGCCGGTCGCAGTCCCGGCCGCACCGCCGGTTGCTGCTCCGGCGGCCTCGGCCCTGATGCCGTCGGTGCCGAGCCCGATGAAGGCGCGGCGCGGTAGCTGGCAGGATGTGGAGAACCTGCCACCGGGGACGCAGATTTCTGTGAACCCACTGCACGGGATGCGTTTTCGATGCGTGTTTGAATCGGCGAACGACCATGAACTGATCTGCGAACCGCCGCAGCCACCGTATCTTTGCATGTCGTGCGCACTTCTGACGGGAGTTGTTCGGCCAGTGAGCTACGGGCCGATCCATTTCGATCCGAAGTTTGTGCGCGACGTGCATATCGAGCACCCCGGCGGCAACACAGCGATTGGAGTGGCGATCGGCGCTGGGCTCGGTATCGTACTTGGTACCCAGGGTGTGCATGGTGCAGACCGCCGCCCTTCTCAGGTGGTATTTGGACTCCTTTTGGGAACAGCAGGAGGTTTCATTGGCAGACATGTGCCGATCATTCGGGGGACGGTGGTTTACGAGCGGTAGGCAGGCGTGGCGATCGGCGCGCAGCGGCTGGGGTGCCGAGGCCACCGTTGATGCTGCTGGCGAGCGGCACCGGTATACTTGCTCCCATGGATAGGCTCTGGACCCCGTGGCGCTATGAGTATGTGACCAGCGCCGAGAAGACGCCTCGCCAGGGGGTTCCGAAGGCGCTTGAGGCGTGGCCGGGCGATTGCCACTGCGTGTTTTGCAACATGATCGCGGCGGTAGAGTTCGCTGTGGCGGGGGGGATGGCGCCCGAGGAAGCTGAGCGGGCGGCCGGGATACTGCTCCGCGGGCCTCGGACGTTTTTGGTGCTGAATGCCTACCCGTATTCGAGCGGCCACCTTATGGTGGTGCCGTATCTGCATGAATCGTCGCTGGCGGCGCTTGATGTGGCGACGACCCATGAGCTGATCGAGACGGCTCAGCGGGTGGAGCGGGTGCTGGGAGCGGTTTATTCGCCGCATGGGTTCAACATCGGAATGAATCTGGGCAAGGCTGCGGGTGCGGGGGTCGAGATGCATTTGCATTTGCATGCCTTGCCGCGATGGTTGGGGGACACAAATTTCATGACCACGGTGGGGGAGACGCGGGTGCTGCCGGAGACGCTTGACGTTACCTGGGCGCGGTTGCGTGGTGCCCTTGGTAGTTAGGTGCCAGCTTCTGGTTTCTGTGTATTCGTTCTGACCTTCAAGTCTGGGTCAGCTTCCGATAGACCGAATCCCTAAGCGTTGGGTCTGGTGCTGGTTAACTCTCGTGTGAAGCGGTCTTGCATCTTAGGATCAGTCTTTGACTCGCTAAGAAGGAACGGACATGCCGCAAGACTTCAAGAAGGATGAGGCACCTCAGCCGGGTGGCCCGCAAACAACTTCGGAACCAGCAGCGACTTCGGTGCAGTCGGCGGAGTCGCAGGACACGACCGGTGGCAGAGGGTCTAGTCAAAAACACGCCCTAAAACTAAATGTCGAAGGCCAACAAGGGCAGCGGCATCCGGACACGCCTGCGGGGCAGCACGCCACCGGGTCCTTTATTGATGAGGCATCGAAAGAGTCCGTTTAAAACGTGTCTGTCTGCGGTCGTCCCGGCTACGAGACGCGGGTGCCTGGTTCGGAGGCAATCATCTCTTCGAAGATGGAGATTTGGGGGATGGAGAGTTGCGGCCGGGTCGCGGTGGGCCCGGATCGCGGGTGGGCGCGCTCATCGTGCTTGAGGCGATCTACCTGGTCGAGGCGATCCATGAGGCCAATCGTCAGCTCTCCGGCCGGCTGGTCGAGGTAATCGCCTTCCGCGGCGATGGACGTCAGCGATAATTTATGGTCCTCCGTCCCGCCGTCTTCAAGTCCGCTCATTTCCAGTTCATCGTAAAATTCGGCGTCGTGCAGGGCGTTGTCGATCAGCGAAGCGGGCAGGCTCTTGGTGGGTTTGACGCCCAGTTTCTTGAGTAATTCAGCCTGGCGGATGGCGTTGCCGTTGCCCTTGCTTAGCTTATGGATGGCCTCGTGATAGCTGGCCTGGGCGGCTTCAAGCTTAACGCCGACGTCGGTGAGGTCGCGGGCGAAGGAGGCTAGCTTGTCATAGAGCAGGCGGCCGCGTTCTACGATGGCCTGCACCTGGCGGGCCTGAGTCTCTTGCCGCCAGAGGTTGGCGACGGTGCGAATCACGAAGAGCAGCGTGCTGGGGCTGACGAGGAGCACGTTCCTGCCCCATGCGTCTTCCCACATCTTTTCGTCGCGGGCGATGGCCAGCATGAACGCAGGCTCGATGGGCACGAACATGACCACGAAATCGAGGGATTTGAGGCCGTAAAGGGTCTGGTAGTTGCGTTCCGACAGCGCGCGCAGATGAGTGCGTATGGAGGCAAGGTGGCGATTGAGCGATGCCTCGCGCGCGACCTCGTCGTCGCAGTTGCAGTAGTCGTTGTAGTCGACCAGCGAGACCTTGGCGTCGATGACCAAGTGGCGGCCATCGCGGAGGTCGATGATGACGTCGGGGCGGCCGCGTCTGCCGTCCACGGTCTTGAAGGTCTCCTGCACGCGATATTCGTGGCCCTTGCGGAGGCCGCATGCTTCGAGGATGCGTTCGAGGATGAATTCGCCCCAGTCGCCCTGCTTTTTTGAGGAGCCCTTGAGGGCGTTGACGAGGTTGGTGGCATCCGAGGAGAGGCGTTCGTTGAGGCCTTTGAGCTCGCCGATGTGGGCTTTGAGCTCGGTGCGGCCAGCGATGCCTTCCTTCTGGACTTCTTCGACCTTGGCTTGAAATTCAGTGAGCCGGGTCTTAAGGGGGTCGAGCAGGTGGCCGATGCTGAGCTGATTTTCGGCAGTGAAGCGCTTCGATTTTTCTTCGAGGATATCGTGGGCGAGGGTCTTGAATTGGTTGGTGAGGTCTTCGCGTGCGCCGGTCAGGAGAGCTATTTTTTCGGTGGTCTGGCGGCGTTCGTGATCGAGGTTCGCGGTGGCCTGTACTAATTCGCTCTGGGTTTGGTGGAGGCGGTCGCGGAGGGATTCGCGGTCGGCATTAACGACGGACAGGTCGTCTCTGAGTTCGGGAAGGCGGCTGGCTTGCTGTTCGGCGCGGGCGCGGGCGGTCTGAGCTTCAGTTAATTCCTGACGCAGGGTGCTCGTGACGGCGCTTAGTTCGGCGATTTGAGCACTGCGATCCGTTAGCTGGACCGTCCGCTCAGTCAGTTGAGAGGACAGCTGCGCCGAAAGGGCTTGGGCCGCGGTCTCAATCGCGTGCCTTTCTAGCGCATGAGTAGAGCGGGCGCGACGCTGGCCGAGCAGCCAGCCCAGAACCGCTCCAGCGGCGCTTCCCAAAAGCAAAAAGGCGAACAAAGGGGAAAGACCCATACTGCAATATACCCTTGTTTGCGGCCCTACCGAAAGCGTCAGGCAGGTACTCTTTTGGTGCTTCTTGAAGGGTCATACCCCGGGGGGGCCATGTCGTCGCTAGAGGTCTTCGATTCCCGTTGGATACTTTCCCCACTTCCTATACTGACCAGGAGTGAAGCACTTCAGTTCGGATTCTGGAATACGTCTGGTGTTCCACGCCCAATTCAGGTGATGGTACGCATGAAGGAGGCCAACTTGGAGTTCCTCTTCCTTCAAATTTCTCTCTGAGGCGTGGGTATGGAGGCGACGAATTTGTTCGATGGCTTCTTCAAGGTTACTCGCGATGTTCTGACGGTTCAGGCGCTTTCTCTTTCCTGGCATTTCTCCTCCGTACGATCCCGGTAAACTTGCACCAAATTCTCCACTATCGGAATTTGCCCGTCTATCAATTGCCAAATGCGGTAGCGTAGATTTACGCGGCGGCAGAGCCCGACCCGTTGTCTGTCCGGGATCCAAAGGCGGTCGCTTTACACCCCACTGAGTGCTAAGTAGACTTGTAGCTTCGGGCTGTGCGCTGGAAGCATGGCGGCGCGGCATGGCTGTGGGTCTGGGATAGCGGCATTAAAACGAGGCCCAGCGAATCGAATCACGCAAATTTGGCATCGATCTAACGTAGCGTTGTCACAACCTTCCGAGAATATACAAAACATCGCAAGATCCAATTCTGAAGCAATCAAAACAGGAGACAGGCATGGCGGCAGTCGAAGAGAAAGTAAAGCAGATCATCGTTGAGCAGCTGCAGGTGGACGAAGCGGAAGTCACTCCCAGCGCATCGTTTCAGGAGGACCTCGGCGCCGATTCGCTCGACGTGGTTGAGCTGGTCATGCAGTTTGAAGAGGCATTTGACATCGAGATTCCCGATGAAGACGCGGAGAAGATCAAGACTGTGAAAGATGCTGTCGAGTACATCGACAAGCATGCGAAAGGCAGCAAATAGCTTTGTCGAGGCGTGTCGTCGTCACGGGCATTGGACTGTTGTGCGGCGTCGGCCTCACCACATCCGAAGTCTGGAACAACCTCCTGGCGGGCAAAAGCGGCATGGCGCCTATCTCCGCATTTGACGCCGCCGACTTCTCTGTGACCTTTGCTGCGGAGGTGAAAGATTTTGATCCACTGAACTTCATCGACAAGAAGGAATCGCGCAAGATGGCGCGGTTCATTCACTTTGCGCTGGCAGCCGCGCATGAAGCGATGGAGATCTCCGGACTCAAGATCACGCCTGAAAATGCGGAGCGTGTGGGCGTTCACATCGGCTCGGGCATCGGCGGGTTTGACATCATCGAGCGCGAGCACAAGGCCCTGCTGGCAGGCGGCCCGCGCAAGATTTCTCCTTTCTTTATTCCGGCTGCCATCATCAATCTGGCGGCCGGGCAAGTGAGTATTCGCTATGGTGCCAAGGGGCCGAACGAAGCGACGGCCACGGCCTGTACAACCAGC
>DASWUZ010000253.1:0-2586 GCA_036401395.1 Acidisarcina sp. | reverse complement strand
TCGTTATCGCTCATGGCGAGACCGCCTTCGTGCTCGAAGAGCTTCAGGTCCGCATCCATGCTGGCGGCCTGCTGAGTGGTCGCGAGCCCGGCCCAGAGCGGGTAAAAGGCCGTAATGAAGTTGTAGCTCGATGGGCGCCCGTGGACATAGTTGTAGTCATAGAACATGCCGCCGGCCTGGCTGCCCTGACTGCCAGACTCATCCGGCATAGCGGATTTATGGGAAGCAGCCGGATGCCAGAGGTAGCGATTAATCGCGGCCTTGCGAGCAGCCGCCACCTGGTTCCAGTGCGCCGCTTCCGCAGGCAGCCCGAGAATTGTCGCGAAGTGGGCGAGATCTTGTTCGTATTTATAGAGGAGGCTGTTGAGGCAGACGGGCGCGAACTCTTCGGTCGAGCCGCTGAAGGGGCCGAAGCGGAAGCTTGTGTCGAAGCCCGACTCGCGCATGGCGCGGTCACCGCTGTAGAAGTCGCGACTAAGGCGGCGGCCGTCGACGATGGCCGAGGCGCAAACCTTGGAAGACTCTATGTCGCAGCTTCTTTCCGCGAGAGCTTTGGTCTCCGCAGCCGTTGGGCTGGCGCTGGACTCGATCAGATAGTCGGTCGAAACATCGGGATGCGCGAGCAGCCAGCGAATCACGTCAGGATAGTAAGTGCTGTCGTCGGCCATCTCGGGGACGGGGCCCGCGCCGATGTCAATATATCGCGCCAGCCCGGTTGTGCCCGCCTGGTGCGGCGCGCTGGTCCAGAGCGCGTGGTCGCGCTTGGCGTAAGTGTAGGCGCGCTTGAGCCAGGCGTTCTGATCTGGGGTTGGGTTGCTGGAAGAAGCTTCGTACACCTCGCGAATCATTGAGCTCAGCAGGGGCGGCTGCGAACGCGTAAAGAAATAAGTACGATTCGCGTTCAGCACTGCACCATAGTTTTCAATTTCGAAGAAGAAATTCTCCACCATGCCCTTAGCGAGTGGGGCGTGGCCGTCCTTCACCAGGCCGAGCACGATGAAGTAGCTGTCCCACCCATACATCTCGTTGAAGCGGCCGCCGGGCACAACGTAGGGATTGGGGAGGTAAAGCAGGCCTTCCTTGGGGATTTCAGAGACGCGCACGTCGCCCATATGGTGGATCGGGCGCGGCAGGTGAGCGACCTGGAGGCTGCATTGCTGCTGCATGGCCGCAACCGAAGGCGGTGTCTCCATCCCGGCAGGCAGGTAGAGGATCGGTGCGGTAGCAACCTTGAGGTCGGCCACCGATTTGCATTCGGTCATCGAGCGGCTGAGCGTGTCCCAGCCGGAGTGGATGTAGGTGAGGATGTCAGCGCGTTGCGTGTTTTGCTGGGCTGATGTCGATGGGAACGAGACGGTGAAGATCAGGGCGAGGAGCGAGACGAGGAGGCCGGTTTTTATCTTGTGAGTGATGATGGGTCGATTCATGATATGTCCCCTTCGCCTGCTGCGCGGCGCGGCAAGGGACAGACTAGGCTCTCGGCGGCGTTGGGTGCAAGGAGGGTGCCCGGATGTCTCCCCCCCGCATGTTTAGCTTGTTTGATAAAGCGACTCTACTGCGGATTTGCTTGTGAGCCATCGGCGGGCGGACACTGGCAATCGTATCTGCGCGAGTTTCGGCTAAGGCACTAATCATCAGGCGCGGCTGCTGTGGAGGATCGATGAGCTTTCGATGGTTTGGGGTCGCATTGGCAGCTCTCGCTGCGTGCGGAGCAGTTGAGGGTCAGACCACGTCTGCCCCCGTCACGCCCGCACCGCCAGTGGTGCAGGCTGCGCCAACAGGCCAGGTTGCGCCGGTGCCGACCTCTCCCGTTGTTCCGGTGGCACCGCTCGCTGCGGTGGCGCGCTTCCCGCTGAACAAAGATGGCCTAATGATTCGGCGGCAGGTTGAGGCGGGGCAGCCGTTCACGGTGGCCGGCCCGCGCGGAGTGGTGCTCGGCCGGCAGGATGGCACGTTCGAGGCGTGGATCTTGCCGGTGAAGCTCCTGAGCCAGTTCACCATTGAAGCGGAGGTCGAGGGCTACACCGTCCCGATCGATCTGAACGCGGCGTCGGCAGAGATCGAGGTGCGTCCCGACCATACCACCATCACGTATTCGCACATCGCGTTTACGGTGCGGCAGACGATGTTCGCGCCGGAGTCGACGAGTGATGGGACCGGCGCTGTGGTCCTGTTTGAGGTCGATTCGGTGCGACCGATGGACTTGACGTTCAGGTTCAGGCCGGAGATGCGGCCGATGTGGCCGGAGCCGGATAAGGGAACGCCATCGGTCGAGTGGGTGCGCGAGCCGGTACCGCCTCCGGTGCGCCCTGGCGATGCTGCGCCGCCTGTGCCGCCCTCCTCCTCGTCGGGCGGCCCGGGGTTTTACGTGCTGCATACCGATTTCCCTGACCTCGCTGGCGCGGTTGCAATTCCTGGGGCGCAGCCGGGAATACTAGCTCCTTATCAAGAGAGGCCGCAGGTGCATCCCGTGGAGTTAAAGCTGCACTTCGATCCGAAGCGTGACGCGGGAAAGTATTTTCCGCTGCTGATGGCGGTGGCGCAGACAACGCCCACGGCGACCAGCGCGGCGCTTGAGGCAAAGCT
>DASWUZ010000252.1:0-16048 GCA_036401395.1 Acidisarcina sp. | reverse complement strand
TCGGTAGGCTTGAGCCCCTCTTCGCCACTGAAAAGCATCTGCCCCAGCAGCCCGCGAATATCTTCCTTCGTAGCTTTTTCATCGAACTGATGTAGCCAGTCCGACACCGTCATTCCAGGCTGAATCGACCCGGTATGGTCCTGCGGAAAATACCCGATCTGTGCCTCGTGTCCCCATTTAACCTTGCCCCCGTCGAGCTTGAAATCCGCCTCGCGCAGATCAGGGTCAGCCGCCAGCAGCGACTTGATCAGCGTCGTTTTGCCCTGCCCATTACGGCCCATGAGGCAGACTTTTTCGCCGCGCATCACCGACCCACCGAAGCCGTCAATCACCACCTGATCGCCGTAAGTCTTCCGCAGCCCCTCAAACTCAATAGTGTGTTTACCCGCCGGCCGCATCTGCTCAAACCTTATATAAGGCCGCTGAATATTCGACCGCGCTAGGTCGCTCGTCTGCAGCCGCTCCACTTCTTTTTTGCGGCTCGTCACCTGGCTCGACCGTGTGCCCGCAGAGAACCGCGCGATGAACTCGTTCAACTGCGCAATCTTCTTTTCGCGCTGCTCGTTCTGCGACTCAAGCCGCGAACGAATCTGCGTCTTCGCCATCACCATGTCGTCGTAGCCGCCGGTGTAGGTGATGATGGTCTCGTAGTCAATGTCGGCGATGTGGGTGCAGACGCTGTTCAGGAAGTGGCGATCGTGCGAGATCGTGATCAGCGTACCTTCAAAGCGCAGTAAAAAATCCTGAAGCCAGTGAATCGAGTCAAGGTCCAGGTAATTCGTAGGCTCGTCGAGCAGCAGCGCCTGCGGGTTGCCAAAGAGCGCCTGCGCCAGCAGCACCCGCACCTTCTGCCCGCCCTGCAGCTCGCTCATCTTGCGGTCGTGCAGCGCGTCCTCAATGTCGAGCCCCTGCAGCAGGATCGCCGCATCGCTCTCCGCCGTATAGCCGTCCTCTTCGCCGACGATGCCCTCAAGCTCGCCGAGGCGCATTCCGTCTTCGTCCGTCAGCTCGGCCTTGTCGTAAATGCGGTCGCGCTCTTCAAGCGCCTTCCACAGTCCCTTGTTGCCCATCACCACGGTATCGATCACGCGATAAGCATCGAACGCGTACTGGTCCTGCCGCAGCACACCAAACTTCTTCGGCCGCACCACCGTCCCCTTCTGCGCGTCAATCTCCCCGGTCAGCACCTTCATAAATGTGGATTTACCCGCGCCATTAGGCCCCGTCAGGCCATACCGCCGCCCCGAGATGAAGCTGACCGACACATCCTCAAACAAAATCTTCGCGCCAAAGCGCATGCTTACGTTACTAACTGAAATCATCGCTCTCTATCTCTATTTCTAAAGTCTCTGCTGCCAGAAGTGAGCTGAGCTGCGGGAGTCGCGGCCTTGTAAGCCCGGTGCAGGGGTCCAGCGACGGACGCCCAGTGCAGGGCAGACCCTCATTCAGGGCAGGTATTACCATTATCGCTCATTTGAGCAGTTGAACGGGCGCGATGCCTAGGTCCTGCACGGGGGCCAGCGAGTCACGGAGCCAGCAAAGGCCCAATTGCTCTGCAATACGGCGACAGGGTAACGAGCAATAAGGATTACTTCAGCTTCAGTTAGTGCGACTTGGGAGCGCGGTGATTACGTTGCGCCTCCGAGTTTGTAGCCGCCCTCAGGAAGGCCGATGTTATTATATATTGGTATAATATTATATCGGATTTGTTGGTTCAGAGTCTTTGGTGGAGAGTCGGAATGCAGAAACAGACTTTGCGCAAGGTCGGGGGATCGGTGATGTTGACGCTTCCGCCGACGGTGCTCACCATGCTTGATATCGGGGCGGGCAGCATTGTTTCAATGGAGTTTGACGGGGACTCTATTACTATTTTACCACTTCGCAAGCAACGTTACGCCATCGAGAAGTTCCTGAAGCGGTGCAGTGTCGCGGACGAGATCCCGGCGCAATCGCGTGCGTGGCTTGGCATGAATTCGGTAGGCCGGGAGTGGTGAGGCGCGGGGACATCTACATGGTTTCGATAGGCAGGGGGGACGAGGGGCAGGAAGTTATATTCCCGGTCCTGGTGGTCTCCGCGGACGAGTTCAACGCGATGGCTAAAGTCCCGATTGTGGTGCCCATTGTGGCGCCGAGGAACCCGGTTGGGTTCAACGTTCTACTGGATGGGTCGGCGACCCGGACGAAAGGGATGATTCGCTGCCAGGAACCCCGGGCGATCGATCTGACTGCCCGCAACGGACGGCTGGTGGAGAGCGTTCCTCCGGAAATAATGAAGGAAGTTCTTCAGCGGATTTGCGCCATCCTGGAGTATTCTCCGGGCTGATGTGGGTTAGGCGTTGGTCTGCCGGCGCGGTCCTCTGGGCGGGACGCACCGCGTTGCTTAATGCAGCCTCGATCGCAGGCCTCATGCTGACCACCTAAGCTATCGTAGCCCACAAGGCGCAGGCCACGACGGCAGCATGGAAGGCATGTACTAACCACCACCAGCCAGCCGAGAAGCGCGTGCACACACAATCGGGTACACCGAAAAGCGGGTGCCCCATTCATTCGGGGAGCCCTTAGTCCGAGTGAATGGGTTGTCTCACGGAACATAAAGGCCCCACGGCAAAGTCCGTGGGGCCTTTTCGTTCCCATTAGTAGTATTCTGTCTCCGAAAACCCACCCACGAGATAGGTCCCAGTAGTAGTATTCTGGGACGTCTCCAAAAACTCAAGAATACGGGAGAACACGTGAATAAGATTGCTAACTGCGCGGTCCCTTTGGTTCTCTCGGTTTGGGTGCTTTCCTTGACAGCCTGCGGCGGGGGAAATGGTGGAGGAAATACTGGTCAAACCAACCCTCCAACGGCATCAATCACTGCATCGCCCACAACCATCGCGCCTGGAGCGTCATCAACCCTTACAAATTCTACAACTGCGGCAACGGGCTGCACATTGAAGGATTCAGTCACTGGATTGAGCTCGTCTACACCCTGCAATGGAACGGTTGCTGTGACGCCCACTGCTACCACAACCTACACGCTCACCGCAACCAATTCCTTTGGATCGGTGAATGCAACTGCGGTCGTTACCGTAAGTACGCCTCCGCCCCCAAAAGTAACAGGCATAACAGTAGCTTGCTCACCGAAGTCGATTACGGCTCCTGGGACAAGCTCATGCGTACCGAATGTTACTGGCACGGGGACTGGTTTCCCCACCACTGTTATTTGGTCGGTGTCGTCTATGAATGGTACGAGCCCTGGAACAGTTGATAGTCTGGGAAATTACACTGCCGCAGCCAATTTTTCCGGCACTGCAACTGTTACAGCAACTTCGACCCAGGGCAGCCCTACTGTTTCTGGCTCGGACACTGTGACGGTGAATCCTGCAGTTGCGACGGTTGGCAACTTCACATCTATAACACCCAACAGTTTCTATCTCGATGGAGCGTACGCCGTTCCTCCTACTGATTTGTTTACGTCTTTATTGACGGGAACGAACTTAGGTGTTGGTGATAAGGTAAGAATTTGGGGCGGAATCTTTAATGACTATTTTCTACCTCCAGGAACCGGGTCAACGAGCGTCACTATTATATCGGCTGTCGACCAACGTACCTTTGCTGCCGGTCACTATACGTATCAGGACTTCAAACCCCTGGCTGTTACCGGTGGAACAACTGCAAAATTCACTTTTCTGGGTAGCCACAAAGTTTCAGGTTATTCATCGACTGGGGAAAAATACGTTTTGCAACAAGCCGACGGGACTGTATCAGGTGGTTTCGTTTGGAGATACACAGCAAACAATACACCTGATGGCGGATGTTCAATCGGCTCAAATAAGAATAGCCTTGCAGTGGATGATAAGACGGGGTTGATAGTTATAGACGGATATGCTCTCGATTCCGCTGGCCCAAGTTTTACCACCACTGGAACGTCACCTTGTACTTTTTCAACCGCACCTTCCCCATTGGGAATTCCTGCGGGAAACAAAGTAACCGATAACACAGCAAAAAATGGCTATGCCGTGTCTGTTCTAACGAGCATTGACTCAGTCATTATCTACGATCTAACAGGAGGAGCGCTGTCAACGCCGGTAGTTACGACAATTCAAAACGCTTGCGATCAGCCTGGGGGTATAAAAAGTAGCCAACCTTGGGCGGCTGTGATAGAAAATTTTGGCACCGAATCTGATGCCTTTATAGCCTGTCGTGGTGGAACGCCTGCGCTTTATAAATATCGTCTACCAGACGGATTGCTCAAAGGCTCACTTGCTTTTCCGGGATTCACTCCAATAAATGCGTTTCCTTACAGTGCAACTGTTGGGGGATTGCATCTTGCAGGGATTGATGGCGGAATAGCGGCGGGCACTGTCCTAGCTATAAGCACCGCTGATCAAAAAGGGGTAAGCTTTGACGGAAACCTGATGAAGGTTAACGGCAGCATACCACTCCCAGGCATTCCAGCTCGAGTTTTAGCGGATCCAACAAACGGAGTTTTTATTGTTGGATTTGATAATCCATCAAGTGGAACAACAGACTACTTCTGGGTTGATCCGTTAACTCTAATAAAAGCATCGCAGCCAGTCAGCACGAGCCAATCTTTTCCAGCCGGGTTTGAACTTAGCCAGGATGCAAAGACAATCTACGTGTATCAGGGAAGCCAAACTGAACCAGTAAATAATCAATAACGATATACAGCATTGGCGGGTGGCCGGGGTCTAATTTTCCTTCACGCTTGAGAGTGCCGCAGGTCTGCCGGGTGCCCCATCCTTCACGGCATCATCGTGAAGGGTGGGTATGCGAAGCATCCGCACTTCTCGCCGCTTTCTCGGAACTGGACCCTGCCATGCCACGAACCACGCCATTGGTTCGATCCACGATAGTCCCTTGAAGGAATAGTCTTAAGATGGAATAATGACTCATGGCGACAGAGGTCATCGTTACCGCCGAGTTCGAGCATTGGTGGGACGGCCTCGACATCGAAGAGCAAAAAACCGTGGCGGTCGTCGTCACCTTACTGGAAGAGAGAGGGGCAGCGCTTCCATTCCCCTACAGCTCGGGCATTGCGGGCTCTGTCAAGCTGCGGGAGCTCCGGATTCAACACAGTGGAGAACCGTACCGGGTACTCTATGCCTTCGACCCAAAACGAAACGCAATCTTGTTACTCGGCGGTAACAAGACCGGGGACGATCGTTGGTATGACACCCACGTCCCAAAGGCCGAGAAACTGTTTGCGGCCTACCTCAAAGAGTACAGCAAGCCAAACTGACAGGAGAGCAACCATGGCGCGCAAATTCAGCGAACTAACTGAAAAGATGAGCGAGAAAGACCAGAAGGAAATCAAAGCCCGCAGCAGGAAGTTGATCGCCGAGCTTCCTCTCGAACAGCTTCGCTCCGCGCGGGCTCTAACCCAGACCAACCTGGCGACTCTGCTCGGCGTCAATCAAAGTGCAATCTCAAAGATCGAGAAACGCACCGACATGTACCTCAGCACCCTCAGAAGCTACGTAGAAGCAATGGGCGGCAGCCTGGAAATCCAGGCAGTCTTCCCCGAAGGCGCAGTACGCGTCGACATCCTGAGCGGCAAATAGCATTATGTTGCCTGTAGGTCGCCTCCTCAGCCCAGTGCGCGGGCGGTCTTTCGGGCAACCGGTTGAGTTCGGTGAACGGAAACTGGCGCCTGGCCTTTACCTTCGACGGCGCTGATGACCTTGATTACATGAACTACCACTCGGAGACGACGATGCAGATGCACAACCCCGCCCACCCCGGAAGGGTCTTGAGGGAATACATGGGCGACGCTGAAGTTATCAGCTTCGAGACCCGCCTGGGCGTTAACCGCACCACCATGGATAGGACTGATGCGCGGTGAGGCTGCGCATGAATGGGGCATCCTGTTTTGATTCCTTTTTGAGAATGTGGTCAGACAGACCATAATCCTGACTATAATTAGCCCAGGGATGAGGCGGAATTATGGCAGTTTGGCAGGTTCAGGAGGCGAAAACACGGTTTAGCGAAGTGATGGAGGAGGCGGCCACCAAGGGGCCTCAGATCATCACTCGTCACGGGAAGGAGAGGGCGGTACTGCTCTCCATTCAGGATTTTCGCGCGCTCAGTGTCAATAAGCCCGACCTGCGGGCCTATTTGCTCGGTGGTTTTAAGGTCGACGATTTCGAAATCAAGCGGGACAGCGACACTGGGCGAGAGGACCAATTGTGAGCAGCGCCTTGAGGTACCTTCTGGACACAAACGTGATGTCTGAAACGAGGAAGAAGCTAGCTAACGAACGCGTGATGGCTTTCCTCGCCGGCACGGATCCCTCGGCGCTGTACATGAGCGTTCTGGCCGTTGGCGAACTGCGCAAAGGCGTGACCCTGAAACGGAAGTCCGATGCGGAGGCCGCCCGGCAGCTCGCATCGTGGGTGGATGGGCTGGAGTACGGATTCGGAGAGAGATTTTTGCCTATTGATAGTGCCACGGCGAGGTTGTGGGGCGAACTGTCTGCGGATTGTTCGAGGCCTGTTGTCGATATGCTGTTGGCGGCGACAGCCATTACTCACGATCTGATCTACGTCACGCGCAACACGCGCGATGTAGAAGGAATAGACGTGAAGCTCTTGAACCCCTGGATCGTTACCTGACCGATATTCCGCCACACTAATGCCTGCGCGATACCTGAATGCCTCTGCGCGTTAGATAGCCTGGTTAGCGGGTTTCTGCTTGCATCATCATTGGGTCTTTGGGGCGGAGGGTGATTTTTGCCTGGGGGATAGGTGGTGCGGCGCCAGCGTAGGTGAAGCGCCAGCGTTGGGCGAGGGTGGCGATGGCGAGGACTCCTTCCATCCAGGCAAAGCTTTCCCCTATGCATTGGCGTGAGCCGCCGCCGAAGGGGAAGTAAGTGTATTTGTGGCGCGCGGCCTTGGCCTCGGGTGTGAAGCGGTCGGGGTCGAAGCGCATTGGGTCGGGGTAATACTTTTCGGTGCGGCTGATGATGTATTGGCTGGCGAAGAAGTGCGAGCCGGCGGGGAAGCGGTAGGGGCCTAGTTCGATAGGCTTGATGCACATGCGGGCCACGACCCATGCGGGCGGATAGATGCGCATCGACTCGGCGAAGACCTGTTCGGTATAGCGGAGGGCGGGGTAGTCGGCGAGGGTGGGGAGTCGCGCGTCGAGGCCGGCACCGAGTACGTCGTCGAGTTCGGCATGGAGGCGGGCCTCGGCGTCGGGGTTTTGTGAGAGGAGATACCAGGTCCAGGTGAGGGCGTTCGCCGTGGTCTCGTAGCCGGCGAGGAAGATGGTTAGGACTTCATCCCGCACCTGACTGTCGGACATCTGTTCGAATTTGCCGGTGGGCTTGCCGTCGTCGTCGAGGAGCTCGTCCTGACTGCTGAGGAGCATGGAGAGCAGGTCGCCACGGTCGGGTTCTTCTCCACGGGCGGTGGCCGCAGCCATATATTCGCGATGCTCGTGGATGATGCGGTCGACGACGGCGTCGAGGCGTGCCTTGGCACGGCGGAATCTAATGATGCCCGGAATGGGCAGGCGCATGAACGACTCAAGACGCGGAAACGCGACGATGAAGTTGTAGAGGCCCATGATGGTGTTGACTTCATCGTTGATGCCGCGAATATCGTCGTCAACCTCGGTGTCGAAGAGGGTGCGGGCGACGATTTCAAGCGAGAGTGCCATGGAGGCGTCGTGAATGTCGAAGGTCGTGCCAGGCTGGATGCGCTCGCGGGCGGTGGCGGCGGAGGCGACGATCTGGCCGGCGTAGGCGGCGATGCGCTGGCGATGAAATGCGGGCGCAACGATGCGGCGCTGACGCATGTGGAAGGGCTCTTCGGAGGTGATGAGGCCCTCGCCGAGGGTGAGCTTCATGCGCTTGACGGTGCGTTCCTTGGTGAAGCTGGCAGCCTGGGTGACGAGGATTTCGCGGATGTAGTCCGGCTCGTTGACGAGGATGAGGTTGGTGCCCATGAAGCGGTAGGCGGCCATGTTGCCGTAGGTTTTTTGGAGGTGCTCGAAGAGGGCGATGGGGCTGCCGGGTTTGACCCATTTCTTGAATGCGTATGCGGGCAGGCTCCGCTGTAGGCCGGGCGGGAGTCGCCATTCTTGTCTGGTAACGGGGGCTTTCGGTTCCGGGGATTCGATTGGGGGGCGTTTTGAATCGGGGCGTTCAGGGCCGGCTACGGGCATAGGTCACCACAGCGTCAAGTATCTCAGAGGGTCAAGCTGTCCGTGGTCTGGGGAACGGCGGGGCGTCGTGGGAGATGCCGCTGTTGCGCGTTAAATTCCTGCGGTCTCAGCCAAGCCGCAGCGGAAGCATCAGCGCTTTTTCTTCTGTGCCCTGGCCGCTTTGATTACGCTTTCGATCTCACGCGACGTGAGGTTGCTATGGCCGTTTCGTAGCGCATCTTTCCCGATCCTCCGCAGCACATCGGGCTCTGGCGCAGCGAGCCTTAGGTAGTCGCGAACGCTCAACAGGACGGCTTTTGGAGTGCCGCGCCTTTCGATACAGGCGACCTGCCTTCGCGATCAACACGGTCGAGAAGCTTTCCGAAATTAGACCGGGCCGTGAGGGCGGAGACTACGATGGTCGCGTCTTGTGCGGTAAGCGAGTTTGGCATGTGTCGGCTTCCTTAGGTTGAACTGTACAGTTGGCTCTGAGGCTGGTCAATGGATCGTTGACCCGGCGCCTGGGGTGAGCGACAGGCGGTCGCCGATTGCGGTCGCACGGTTTTACAATGGGAATATGGAACCATTGGTGATTGCGGGTCGCGCTTTTCAGTCGCGCCTGATTGTTGGGACGGGGAAGTATAAGGACGGGGCCGAGACGAGGGCGGCGGTTGAGGCCTCCGGGGCAGAGATTGTGACCGTCGCAGTGCGGCGGGTGAACCTGAACAGGTCGAAGGAGTCGCTGCTTGATTTTCTGGACCCGAAGCGATATTTTCTGCTGCCGAATACGGCGGGGTGCTACACCGCGGATGAGGCGATTAGGGCGGCCCGGCTGGGTCGGGAGGTCGGGCTTTCCGACTGGGTGAAGATCGAAGTTATCGGCGACCTCGCTACTCTTTATCCGGACGTACAGGCGACACTAGATGCAACTAAGGTACTCGTAAAGGAAGGGTTTACTGTTCTCCCGTATACATCTGATGACATTGTGTTTGCCAGGCGACTGATTGATGCTGGAGCGGCCGCGATCATGCCTTTGGGCGCTCCTATCGGTACGGGAATGGGTTTGCAGAACACCGCTACTTTCCGTATTTTGCGAGAGCTGATTACGGAGGTCCCGCTGATTGTGGATGCTGGTGTAGGGACTGCTTCGGATGCGGCGATTGCGATGGAGTTGGGGGCGGATGCGGTGCTGATGAATTCCGGGATCGCGAATGCGGCTCGGCCTGTTTTGATGGCTGAGGCGATGCGGCATGGGGTGATTGCCGGGCGGCAGGCGTTTCTGGCGGGGAGGATGGCGCGGCGGCTTTATGCTACGGCTAGTTCTCCGTTGGAAGGGGTTTCCCGGTAGTTGTTGCGAGTTGGGTGGGTTGAGAGGAAGATTATGCCTTGTCCCACTCATCGCGATGGCGCTGCGATGAATGGGGCACCCGCGCACCCATACTGACACTGTGAGGGCAGCCACTTGCTGGGATAGACTCAGGGACGAATGCGCGTCTTTGGGATCGATTGCGGGACGGAGTGTACGGGGTACGGGGTGGTGGAGTGGTGCGACTCGGCGCGCGATCCGCACCTTGTTGCGCTGATCTCGGGCGGCATTCGTTTGCCCAAGAAGGACGCTATGGCGCAGCGCCTTGCCGTGGTCTATGCGGAGCTGATGACGCTGCTTACAATATATAAGCCGGATGTGGTGGCGATCGAAGAGGTATTCTTCTCGGCAAATGTGCGTTCGGCGCTGAAGCTTGGACAGGTGCGCGGGGTTGCGCTGCTGGCGGCCGCCAACCACGGCTATCCGGTGGCAGAGTATGCTCCGTTGAAGATCAAATCCTCTGTGGTAGGTTACGGCATGGCCCAGAAGGAGCAAGTGCAATACATGGTCATGCGGCTGCTGCGCCTCGATGTCTCGCCCGAGCCGGCGGACGCGGCCGACGCGCTCGCCGTCGCCATCTGCCACCTGCATACGGCACAGACCCTCGCCCAGCAGAGCGCCCATTGAAATCATTGAGGTCATTAAGATCATTGCTGGCGGCACTTGCCGGGGTGCTGTCGCTGCTCTCAGCGGCGGCGGTATGCGTGGGGGCGCAAGCGCAATCCCCCGTCAAGGTCGCTGCGCAGCCGGCTCGAATCAAGTTCAGCTATGACAACCCCGGTGTAGACCCTTCCCAATATTGGATCGAAGTGGACGAGACCGGCCATGCCCATTACCGGTCGCAGCCGATGGTGCGAAGACCTGATCCTGACTCCGCGGAAATGCCGGCAAAACCGATCGATAAAGATCTGGCCCTCAGTGCAGAGACGGTCGATTTCCTCTTTAGGGCAGCCCGCGGGCGCAACTTCTTTGCTATGGAGTGCGAGGGCGACACAAAAGGGAAAGTAGCTTTTCAAGGGAAGAAGCAGCTTACTTATCAAGGCGCCGACGGATCAGGCGCGTGCAGTTATAACTGGTCGCGGGACGAAGTCATCCAGCGTCTTTCGCGCGTCTTCGAGGGAATATCGCTGACAGTCGAGACGGGCGGCCGTCTCACAATGGAGCACAAGCACGACATGCTGGCGCTCGACCATGACCTCGGTGCGCTGGCGATCGACTTCAAAGAGGGCCGGGCAGCGGAGCTGGGCACCATCGCCGGTGAGTTGGAATCGATTGCCGAAGATGATTCCGTCATGGACCGCGCCCGCACAAGAGCCGCCAGGTTGCTCAGGGAGCCGGCGCGAGTTATCGAGTAAACAGCTGTCAGATTCAGCGAACCGGTGCGACCGCAGTCCTGCGACTCCGATCTGATCTGCTGTGCATCCGGTTGAACAGCCTTATTGGGGAATGAAGCGCAACTTTTTTAATTTGCATCCGTTCTACTGTCTAGCACTCGTCCTTCTGTAAGCTAAGGCTGGCAGCCGGATCGGCACGGCTTGGGTGAGGTGATCGTATGCAACCCGTTCGCTCTTCAGACTTTCTTAACACTGCTCCGAATATTAAATCCACTTTCACACGCATATTTTATTTGCTGCCGCTGCTGCTGACAGGGCTGGCGATGACAGGCGTTCGCGCCGAGGCGCAATCGCAGGTGAGAGCGGTGCGCCTCAGCGACGTTGAAGGCGGCGTGCAAATCCTGCGCGGCGACCAGACACAGTTCGAACAAGCCTTTCCGAACATGCCGGTGCTTGAGGGGTCGCGCTTGCAGACCGGCAATGACGGGCGGGCCGAGGTGCAGTTTGAAGACGGCGCTGTGGCGCGGCTTACGCCGAACAGTTCGCTGAACTTCAATCAGTTGAGTCGCGCCGCAGGCGGTGGCACAGTCAATCAGTTGGAAGTGCTTGGTGGGCTGGTGTACTTCGAAGCAGGTGCGGACCGCAACCAGCAATACTCTGTGCTCTTCGGCCACAACGTGGTCACGCCTAACGAGACGAGCACCTTCCGCGTGAATCTCGACACCAACCCCGCGGAGCTGGTCGTGCTACAGGGCAATGTCCAGGCCGCCAACGCGAATGTCTTCTCAGTGAATGTGCGTGCCGGTGAGACAGTCAGGTTCGATGCCGACGACGCGCGCTACTTCCTTGCTTCATCTGTCGAGCCCGATTCATGGGACCAGTGGAACATCGACCGCGACCAGGCTTTGGCTTCGATGGCGTCGCGCCAGACGGCAATAAACGGCCTCGGCGATCAGAGTGGCGCCGGGTGGAGCGATCTTGACCAGTACGGCGATTGGTATTCCGTGCCGCAGTATGGAAATGTCTGGGCGCCCCGCGGAGTAGACCTGAGCTGGGACCCTTACGGGTCGGGCTACTGGGCGTATTACCCAAGCTACGGATATGTATGGGTATCTTCCAACCCCTGGGGTTGGCTGCCCTATCGCTGCGGCCGGTGGAGTTACTTCGACGGATTTGGCTGGGGCTGGCTGCCGGGCAATTGCGGCAACGAATGGATCACGGACATCAATATATGGAACGCGCCGGGTTACTACCGGAAGCCGCAGAGGCCGCATCCTGTAGGGCCGAGAGACAACCTGCCGGTACATGGCGCGTTGATCGCGGTGAATCGTGGGATCGGTTCGGGCGCAGGCTTCGGGGCCCCGACCGGTGGGTTGGTCCACACCACACGACCACGTACCTTTCTGGCTGAGGGGCACGTGATACAGCCATTGCCCAAGACCATCGTTGGACAGCCTGCGTCCGGAATGCAACTTGCTGGCCCGACCAGTACGGTGAGACTGCCTGCCGATTATGATTCGCGCTACCGGCCTATGACTTCGCAGCGGAATCAGCCGGGAGCGCGGGCTGGCGATCAGCAGGGTTACGTTGCACCGAGGACTGAGTACAACGGGGCCAAGGTCGCGACGAAGACGTCTGACGAACTGATTGAGCAGGAGATGACGCCGTATTTAACGGCTCCTGGTGCAGCGCAGCGGCCTGGCTATGGCGGCGCCGCGTATGGCAATCCCGGAGCGCAACGTCCCGGTTCCACTGCTTCACCGATGGCTCCGCGTCAGGCCCCCCCGGCGTACGCTCCAACGCCGCGTTATGAGCCGCGCGAAAGCGCTCCCGCGCCTCGGGCGAGTTCGCCGCCACCGGAGTCGCGGTCGAGTCCGCCCCCTTCCGCTCCGGCTCCTGCACCGGCTGCCGGCAAAAAGTAGGTATTCGCTAAGCAAAGCGTGTGAGGCATCAGCATTCTGCGGCGACTCCAGCGAGGGTTGCTGATGCCCGCTTAGTTCGCCGGCGTTTCGTCTGGCGACAAGCGGCGGTAGATCGCGGCGGCGGCCTCCAGGGGCAGCGCTTCGGCTCGGATTTGCGGCGGCACTCCACACTCCTCCAGGGCCTTGGCGATCTGAGCGCTCGTATACCCTCCGGCGCGCAGATTGTTAGCGAGCGTCTTCCGCTTCTGTGCGAAGCTCTTTCGAAGAAACAGCGTGAAGGGGACTGGCTCGACGCCGAGTTCCTCAAGGCGCGGCTGCATGGTGAGGCGCAGCACCGTCGAGTAGACATCGGGCGGCGGTGAAAAGGCGGCCGGAGGCAGGGTAAATAACTTTTCTACCCGCGCATAAAGTTGTGTCGTCGCGGACAGTAATCCATAGTCGCTGGTTCCGGGCACGGCGGCGACCCGGTCGGCGACTTCGCGCTGCACCATCAGGATTGCGTGCGACACCACGGCGTGCGAGGCGAATATCCGCAGCAGAATATCGGAAGTGATGTAGTAGGGCAGATTGCCGACGATTGCCAGCTTGCCGGTTTCGCCCTGCATTACGCTTGAGAAATCTATTTTCAGGATGTCGCGCTCGACGACTTCGACATTGGCGTGGCTGGCGAACTGCACTTGCAGTTGCAGCGCCATATCGTGGTCTAGTTCGACGGCGACGAGGCGCCTGGCGCGTGCGGCGAGGAGTTCCGTGATGGCGGCCTGGCCGGGACCGATCTCGAGCACAGTGCGTTCGCTAACGTCGCCAAGCGCATCGGCGATGGCCCGGGATGCCGACGGGTCGACGAGGAAGTTCTGCCCGAGTTTTGGCTTTCTATTCATGAAGAGCTGGCGCTCGATGACTGCATACGTCAGTGGTACGGCAGACGTTTTACACTTACTACTGCGCGGCGCTGCCTGAATCATACGGAAAGCGCCGCCGGAATGAGCGGCCGCAAGAGCGGCACACTGGAAGGGCCGGCATGTCCCGGCCGCAAGTGTGGTAAATCGAGGAGTAGTCAGCAATGCATATCATTTTTGCGGCGTCAGAGTGCCTGCCTTACGCGAAAACCGGAGGGCTCGCGGACGTGATTGACGCCCTGCCGCGTGAGATTGTCAGGCAGGGCCATAAAGTCACCGTATACCTGCCGTTTTATAGGCAGGCCCAGGCCAAGGTGAAAGAGAAGGACCGCAAGGTTGCCATCCGCTCCTTGACCATTCCGTTTTCTTATTACAACCGCTTCGTGTCGGTGATCGATGGCGGCATTCATGCAGGTGTGCAGATTTATTTCATCGATTCGCCCGAGCTTTTCGATCGCGAATATATGTACGCGACTCCGTCCGGCGACTATGCCGATAACTGGGAGCGGTTCGCGCTCTACTGTCGCGCGGTCCTTGAGGCCAGCAAACAGCTCGGCGTCCCCGACATATTCCACGTCCACGATTGGCAGGCGTCGATGCTGCCGGTGTATCTGCGCTCCGTGTACTACTACGACCCGATGCTGCGCAATGTCGGCACAGTGTTGACCGTGCACAACGCCGCAGTCCAGGGCGTGTTCGCGCCTGACACGACCGAGCGCCTGCTCCTACCACGCGACATGTTCACATCGGAGCGGCTGGAGTTTTACGGCGGCTTCGATTTCCTCAAAGGCGGAATCGTCTACTCCGACGCGGTGACCACGGTAAGCCCGCGCTACGCCGAAGAGATACAGACTCCCGAACACGGCAACCGCCTCGACGGAGTCTTCCTCTCGCGCCGCGCCGACTTGCACGGCATCCTCAACGGCGTCGATTACGAGACCTGGGACCCAGCCGTCGACGGCAATATCGCGGCTCACTATACGCCGCAAAATCTCGAAGGCAAGGCAGCATGTCGTCGCGACCTGTTGCATGCCTTCGGCCTTGAACGCGTGCCGGATGACGCACCCGTCCTCGGCGTCGTGGCGCGGTTCGCGACCCAGAAGGGCTTTGATCTGCTGGCCGAGATCGCCGACCAGCTGGCCTCGCAAGATATACGGCTGATCGTAGTAGGAGCGGGCGAGCCTTACTACGAAAACCTATTCAAGACACTGATGGAGCGCTATCCCGACAACATTGCGGTGCGGGTTGGGTACGACGAGACGCTGGCGCACAAAGTCGAAGCAGGCTCCGACATGTTTCTGATGCCCTCTCACTACGAGCCAGGCGGCCTGGGCCAGATTTACGGCTTGAAGTACGGCACCGTCCCCGCAGTCAGAGCTACAGGCGGCCTCGACGATACGGTCGAAGAGTGGGACGCGGCGACCGGTCAAGGCACAGGCTTCAAGTTTGCGGGCGAAAGTGGCGCGGAGTTTTTCGCGACCATCGAGCGGGCGGTCACGGTGTTTCAAGGCGACAAGGAAGCGTGGCGGAAGCTGATGCTCAATGGCATGGCCAAAGACTTCTCCTGGACCGAGCCAGCCAAAAAATATATCGCACTTTATGAGGACGTTGCGAAACGGCGGAGCTAGCCAGCTATCGAGACGAGGGTCAGGCTGTCATTGCGATCTTCTTGCGGAACAGCAGATAAAGCGGAACGCCCAGCAGGATGATGGCGGTGCCGAGCAGCGAGTTCTTGAGATTTTCGGCGTAAGAGTAGTAAAGCAGGACGGCCGCAGCAACTACGAATAGCGCTGGCAGCACCGGATAACCCCAAACCCGATAAGGCCGCACCGCATCCGGCATGCGCCGACGATAAACGAACACCGTAGTCGCCGTAATCATATAAAAAAGCCACTCCGAAAAAATGGCCAACTCAAAGAGCTGCTGAAACCGACCCACAGCCAGCAGCAACAGCGTACTCAACAGTCCCTGAATGACGAGCGAAGTAGAAGGGCTCTGAAAGCGCGGGTGAATATGCGCCATGCGCGCGAAGAAGAGCCGGTCCCGCGCGGCGGCGAAGGGAACTCGCGCCCCTGACATCACCGTTCCATTCAATGTGACGAAGATGCTCAGCGCCATCCCCGCCGATACCAACGCCGCGCCCCAGTGTCCGGCTACTACCGCCAAGGCCGCGACTGCGGGCCGTGGAGAAGCGGCGATCACCGCCGCGGGCAGCACGTATTGGATCGCTGCGTTGGTCGCCATGTAGAGCGCGCCGACGATAAAGAGGCCACCGATGAGCGCGATGGGCAGGCTGCGCTCGGGGCGGCGCACTTCGCCTGCGACCATGGTCAGGTCGTTCCATCCGTCGTAGGCCCATAGGGAGGCGATGAGAGC
>DASWUZ010000251.1:0-4720 GCA_036401395.1 Acidisarcina sp. | reverse complement strand
ATCCGACCGCCGCGCAAAAGCGCGCGCTCAGCGAAATCGTTGCCGACATGCGCCGCCCCGGCCCGATGCGCCGTCTCCTCCAGGGCGACGTCGGCTCAGGCAAAACCATAGTCGCCCTCCAGGCCATGCTCATCGCCATTGTAAACGGCTACCAGGCGGCACTCATGGCGCCCACCGAGATTCTCGCGACCCAGCATTATCTCGGCGCGCGGAAGCTCCTCGAGCGCGCCACGGAACGGGGGGGGAAAGCTTACCGCGTCACCCTGCTCACCGGATCGCTCGACGAAGACCGCAAGCGCGCCGCGCGAGGGCGCATCTTCCGCGGCGAGGCTGACCTCGTGATCGGTACCCACGCGCTCATTGAGGAGAAAGTCGACTTCGCGAACCTCGGTCTGGTAGTCGTCGATGAACAGCATCGCTTCGGCGTGATGCAGCGTTTCCGCCTGATCAAGAAGCCCAATCAGGGTGAGCCTGACGTGCTGGTCATGACTGCGACGCCCATCCCCCGCACCCTCGCGCTCTCCCTCTACGGCGACCTCGACCTTAGCGTGCTCGACGAACTGCCCCCCGGTCGCACGCCGATCGCCACCCGCCGGTTGCCCGATGAACGCTCGCCCGAGGTTTGGGATTTCGTACGCAAGCAGGTCGCGCGCGGCCACCAGGCCTACGTCGTCTACCCAGTCATCGAGGGCGCAAAAGACGATCAGCCCGAACTCGACTTTCCCGATGCCGACGAAGCCGTCATGATCCCTAGTCAAGACTCCGTCGTGAAAGCAGCGTCGAAAGCCTCTTCTCGAACCGCCACGAAGGCCGCCGCCAAAAAATCACCGAAGTCTTCGATTGCAAAGCCCGAAAAAGCAGCACCCCTCTTCCCCTCGGAAAAGCCATCTCTGAAGTCAGCCATCAACATGTTCGAGGCGCTCCGTTCGGGCGAACTATCCGGCGTCAAACTCGGTCTGCTCCACGGCAGACTCGACGCCGACGAAAAACAAATCATTATGCGAAGATTTGAACGCGGAGAGATCCAGGTCCTCATCGCCACCACGGTCATTGAAGTTGGCGTAGATGTTCCCAACGCCACCGTAATGGTCATCGAACACGCCGAGCGATTCGGCCTCGCCCAACTCCACCAACTGCGCGGTCGAGTGGGTCGCGGTGCAGCGAAGTCCTACTGCATCCTGCTCACCGGAGGCAAAGTATCGCCGCAGGGCGAGGAACGCCTCGAAGCCATGGTCCGCACTCAGGACGGATTCGAACTGGCCGAACTCGACCTGCAGCTCCGCGGCCCCGGCGAATTCTTCGGGACCAAACAGGCGGGCATGCCCGAGTTCCGAGTCGCTAACCTGCTTCGCGATCGCAAGCTACTGGAGGTCGCCAAGCAAGAGTCGGCCGCCTTCGTCGAAAACGAAGGAGCCGGCGTCACCACTGAAGAGAAGGAGCAAGTCTGGGCCCGACTGCGCCAAGCCTGGAAGCGCCGCTACGGACTAGTCGAAGCCGGTTAGCTTCACAGCCCTGCGATTGGAATCTGGATTTTACGGGGCTACGTCGGGCGACCAGCAACGCTGCCTAGTGCGTGAGGGTAGTGACTTTGGGCATTGGGCCAGGATGCTCCTCCCGCCGTCTGAGGCAAAGCGCAGATCCTTCACTACGCTCAGGATGACGGGACTTGTTGAACGAATTGATGACGCGTAGTCGCAGCCAAAGACAGATCCCTGGGTTGATCTCAGAGAAAGTGGGGATGTCGATTCGATCGCACGGCAGATCTTCCCCCTTCGCACGGGCTCGGGTCAGGACGACGGATTTGTTTGACAAACTCCCGACTTACCACGCTAACTGCCCGCCCGTCCTTTGCCCCTGCGACCACGCAGGGGGTTGAAATGATGTACCCCAGCGAAGTGCTTCTCGTTGTCCGTGACAACTACGCAGCCAGCAGTTTCAGCGATAGCTGCAACCATCATGTCGAGCGAGCTCCTCGGTCGGCCTGCGGCTGTCCCCTCCGACATTAGGCGGGCCCATACCAGAGCTGCTCTCTCCTCAAAAGCCAGAACGCGCCCTCGGAAGAGCGCCTGTGGCCCTTCCGGTCCTTTGAACCACTCTTCAAGCTCTCTCCGTTTTTTCCCGGCATCCTTCTCAAGTATGCCGCGATTGATCTCGGCGATGCTCAAGGAAGAAATGAAGAGATCCTCGTCTGCCTGCTCGGCCATCCATTCGAGCAGGGCCCTGACGGGGTAAGCTTCGTAACGTTACAGATAATGTTGGTATCGAGAAGATAGCGCATCACAGATCGATGTTTCTGCCTGCGCTTAACGGTCGCTCAATCTGAATGTCTATCCCTACCAGCGGTGAACGCAGCAAGGCAGCAAGAATCCCGCCCTTCGTTACTTGGCCGCCGGACACATTCCGGGCCATTTCCAAACGAATCCTGCTGGCCTCGGCGTCGTCCTCAGCAAGCCGCTTCGCAAGAGAACGGATAAGGTCGCGATCTATGTCGAGACCAAGGACCTCAAACCGGGTGACCCCCCGATTCCTGAGCCGGGTACGATAATTTCTGATAGCACGCTTTTGGGCCGTGTCGCTCATGTGGTCGCTGGATTCTGTATATCCAGTAATATACCCAGAATATGCCCGGTCAGCAAGATTGCTGGCAAAGATCAATGGATGGTGAAGGCGAGCGCCGCCACGATTGCGCCAGCGATGCCGAAACCAATCCCCAGCCCCCAGTAAAGCCGGAACTTAGTCAGCAGCGTGATCGAAGTAACAACCAGCCCGATCTCAAGCAGCGCCTCGCCGAGGTCAAACCGCGAGGCCCGCTTTTCCGCCGTCCGCACCTCGCCCTCCAGCTTTAGCGCTTCATCGGATTCTTCTTTCAGGTCATCATTCCACTTGCTCTGGTGCGAGGCATAGCCGTCGGCCAGCTTCTTGGCCACCAGCGGGTCTCGCACTGCCATCGCACTTAGCAAATCGGTAGTCAGCAGAGTGTCATTCTGACGAATCTTCTTAGCTTGATAAAGGTTCCATTCATCGCTGGCCTTGGCCTGGGCCAGCACCGCCTCGGTATGCGTGCGGTGCCCGAGCACCGTCACCACCGCGACCATCACAGCCAGCACGCTCATGGTGAAACTCACCGGCTTCAAATTGTTTTCATGCGCGCGCTCGTGTTGCTCTTGCAGCTCCTGCGCTTCACCAGCTTCCATCGTGGGTCCTTTCAACTCTCATGCAATGCGCGGACACAATATGCTCACTCGACGGACACCTTAGCCCGCTCCTCAACCCAAGCGTCAGGAAACTCCTCGTCGAGCACCTCCAGCATCGGACGCGAACAGTAGGGGCAAAGCGCCGTACCCTCCGTATCGCGCACTGGGTAGCCATGGCCAAAATTCTGATGCTGAAAGCGCAGCTTGCACTCAGAACAGTAGTACAAATACTTTTTCAAGTCACCCTCTCAGCCCGTCTCAAAATACCAGGCCAAAGGACCTGGCGTCACGGGCTAGTAAGCCTGTAGCGGCTCAATCGGGAGCCGTACCTGAAAACAAGTAGCTCCAGACGAGGACTGCACCGTCACATACCCACGATGCTTGCGAATGATCCGGTTCACCGTATCGAGCCCGAGTCCAAGTCCGTGCCCCGGTGCCTTGGTCGTGAAAAACGGCTCAAACACCCGCGTCTGCAAGTCTGGCGCGATGCCGTGGCCATCATCCCAGACTTCGATCAGTAGCAGGTCCCCCGACACCTGCACCTTGAGTTGGATCGTGCCATGGTCTTTGATTGCATCCAGCGCGTTTTCAAGCAGAGCCATCCAGACCTGGTTAAGTTCACTGCCATAGGCGTTGATGCACGGAAGATCGGGAGCATAATCGCGGACCACCGTAACGTGCTCAAGACGCGACTGTAGCATGATCAACGTGTTCTCCAGGCCCTGCGGCACATCGACCTCCTGGATCGGCGCCTGGTCCATATAGGAGTAGTCCTTGATGGCTGAGATCAGGTCAAAGATGCGCGCTGTCGAGTCGATCATCGCGCGCGTCATCCTCTCAGCGCGCAGCGACGAAGTAAACTGCGAAAGTAAAACAGTGATTGCGCTCGGCTCCAGGTAAGTCGTCAAAGGCTCGAGCTGCTCGATCGACACGCCAGACTCGACAAGCTCCGGCGCGATCTGCCAAATATCTTCAACCCCTTGAGCGCCGAGCCAGCGGCCAATCCGGTCTTCTTCATCGGCATTGTGCAGGCCGTCACCGGGTTTGAAATCGCGCGCAGTTTCAGTGACCCGGCGCTGCCACTCCCTCACTTTCTCCAGCTTCGGTTCTTCGAGACACAGCGCGCCCAGCTTGAACTTTTCCTGCCCGTAGGTCCGCAGCTCTTCCAGCAGACCGCCAGCCGCGCGCTGGGCAGCCGAAGCCGGATTGTTCAGCTCATGGGCCAGGTTGCCGGCAAGCTTGCCCAGCGCATTCAGCTTCTCTGCCTGCTGCTCGATGCGAGTAACTTCACGGACCCGGTCAAGCAGCACTCCCACACAGCGCTTGCCCATGGAGGGGATCGCCGCCAACATCTCTGGAAACAAGGACTCGGCGATGTCCAGGGCCCACACCGGCGCTGTGCTGAACCCCTGACCACCATAAGTCTTCATCCGCGAAAACGGCAGCTTGCCGGTGATCTGGCCCGATCGCCCGATGAATATCGCGCCACCCTGGCCGCGGCGAACGTGTATCTCCCCCTTGACGAG
>DASWUZ010000250.1:0-4238 GCA_036401395.1 Acidisarcina sp. | reverse complement strand
GCGCGCGACATGATCGAAGCTGCCGGACTGGTTCCCGGCAACGATATCGCCATCGAAATCACCGGCATCCGCCCCGGCGAAAGACTACACGAGCGCCTGCACAGCGATAACGAAACTCTCGTGCCAACTGCATTTCCAGGTATTGATCGCATCCAGCCCACGACACCACCAGACCTCAACCTTGCGAAACTCCAACAACTGGAATCGGCAGCTCAACGCCGGGACGCGGATTGGGTCGTAGAGCTACTTCAGGAACTAGCCTTTGATCGTCGAGCCGACATAGCGGACTTCAACTCGCCCGAGTTATCAGTAAGCCGGCTCTAAACCGAGTCAGATCGCATGCACCTGCCAGTTATACTGAGCAGAAGCAGTCGACCTATAGATGACACTGACAACGACCTCCACCATCGCCCCACTACAGGCCCTCTACGAGACCCGCACCGCCAAAATAGGCATTATCGGGATGGGTTACGTGGGTCTGCCGCTGGCGCTACTCTTTTGCGAAGAGGGCTTCGCGGTCACCGGATTCGATATAGACTGCGCCAAGGTAGACAAGCTCAACGCGGGCGGCTCCTACATTGTCCGCATTCCGGGAACGCAAATCCAGCTAGCCCAGAAGTGCGGCTTTCGCGCCACCGACGATTACTCGGCGATCGCTCAAATGGATGCGGTAATCATCTGTGTCCCTACACCGCTTAACGAACATCACGAGCCCGACCTCAGCTACATCATCGAGACGGTTAAGTCCATCGCGCCGCATGTGCATCAGGGTCAGCTTATAGTTCTCGAAAGTACGACCTATCCGGGAACTACGGAAGAGATTGTCGTTCCATTAATCGAGCAAAATTCTAGCGGACTTAAAATAGTTCGCGAGGGCAGCGACCGCGGGATTTATGTAGCATTTTCCCCAGAGCGGGAAGATCCCGGCAACGACACCATAGCCCGCCGCGCTATTCCAAAGGTCATCGGTGGAACCAGCGCCGACGCGACAGCCTTGGCTTCCACTGTCTACGGCACCATCTTCGACCAGACTGTACTGGTCTCATCTGCGGCCGCGGCCGAGATGACGAAGCTCCTCGAAAATATCTATCGCTGCGTCAACATCGCCCTCGTCAATGAACTCAAGCAGCTCTGCCAGCGCATGGGCATCGACTTGTTTGAAGTGATCGACGCGGCTAAGACGAAGCCTTTCGGTTTCCAGGCCTTCTATCCCGGCCCTGGTCTCGGTGGCCACTGCATTCCTATCGACCCGTTCTATCTGTCATGGAAGGCCAAGCAGTATGACTTCCGCACCCGCTTCATAGAGCTTGCCGGAGAAGTCAACACCGCCATGCCCTACTACGTCATAGAACAGACCGCGGCCGGGCTGAACGAACAATGTAAGTCGCTGAAAAACTCACGAATTCTAGTTCTTGGCGTCGCATACAAGCGTGACGTAGACGATTTGCGCGAATCACCCGCGCTGGCAATCATTGAGTTACTGCGCCATAAAGGGGCAATTGTGAGTTATAACGATCCCTACTTCGCCACTGTAGGTCGCGGCCGCCACTACGACCTTAATATGACTAACACACCGCTTGATAATCTCGGTCGATATGACGCCGTAATGATCGTGACCGATCACTCCGACTACGACTACGTCCGCATTGTGCGCGAGTCGCAGCTAGTCATCGACACCCGCAACGCCACCAAAGGAATCGACTCCGCAAAGATTGTACGGTGCTAGAGGCGTACATCATTCAGTTGCGAGATAATGGAACCGAGAGAACGGTGGAGGTCGTATGACTGGCATTCATTTTGTCACGGACGAAAAAGGGAACCGGGTAGCAGTCCAGATCGATCTCAGAGAGCACGGAGAACTCTGCGCAGACTTCTGGGATGGGTTGGTCTCGGAATCGCGACGAGATGAAGTGGGCATACCCTACGAAGAGTACCGCGCGGAACGCCTGAAGCGCGGCCGGTCAGGTGACTAACTATTGGGTTGAACTCAAGCCTTCCGCAAGGAAGGAACACGATCAAATCGATGACCCAACATTCACTCGTGTCGACCTTAAAATCGCCGGGCTGGCAATCGATCCTCGGCCCGCAGGGTGCAGAAAACTAAAAGGCCATTCAGACCACTGGCGCAAGGCCATTCAGACCACTGGCGCATACGCGTCGGAGACTGGCGAGTAATCTACTTTATCGATGACCTGGCAAAACTCGTGAGCGACTCGCGTAGCCCACCGACGCGATGTGTACGACGGGCTATAGCAAATTCTTACTTCCCAGACTTAACCGGCGCAGAAGTCGTAGTCTTAGTCCCCTCAAGCACTGAGTGTTTCGTCGTCCGGTTTGCCATAAGAATAAACAACCCGATACAAGTCAGCATGAAACAAATCGCCGACCAGCTCGTAAGCTTCGTCAGCAGATTTGCCGCGCCGCGCGGGCCGAATGCCGTCTGCGAGCCCTGACCGCCGAAAGCTCCGGCGAGGTCCGCGCTCTTACCCTGCTGCAGCAGGATGACGCCGATCAAAAACAAGCAAACGATTACATGCAACACAATCAAAAAATAATAGAGAACGCTCATCGAAGCGGGTCCTTAAGCAGCCGAACTGACACCGGGCGTGACGGTTGAAAATGTCTTGGTGCGGAAGAGGGGACTTGAACCCCTATGCCTCTCGGCGCCACCCCCTCAAGATGGTGCGTCTGCCATTTCGCCACTTCCGCAATTTTGCAAAACCTGCCCAACACGCCGACTGAGGGTATGCGCATCGGGGGCTGGGCTCCGCCCCTCAAGGTGCGGTATAACAACGAAGCACAGTGTCTTTGATGTTATCGCGGCAACCGCCACTCCGGCAAGAAGGGGCCTGTTCCAGGCTGCCTCTGCTCTTCCTGATCGCCATGGTCTCAGACACCCGTCCTTCCATAATTTGACTTAGGGCGGCAATGTTTGAGTGTAGAGCATTGGTAGCGTGAGTACGCGCAGCCCCCATACATATTCCACCAAGATGCTGCTGCGCCGCTTCAATCTGGAAATTTTCAGACTTCCGGTCCATTTCCCGGCATCATGCCGCCCTACCCCCCACAGAAAATTTTGCCTCAACACGCCGTGCATTAGGCGCGAACTTGCAATACACTTAGTCCCTCAATCACAGACCCTCAAAAAAGCGTCCCTGATTGAACTGCTGAAACTGCAAGGAGCACTATCCGATGGATCCGAAAAAGGCAAAACTCACTCGATCTATTACCTCTGCCAAGAAGACCACCCCCAAAACCGGTACCGGGAGCAAGCCAGCGGCGGGCGCGGCCAGAAAAGCAGCGACTCAAGGCAAGCCGGTCGAGCTCAAGGGCACTCACCGCGTCGTCGTTACAGGGGCAAAAGCCGTCAAGGGGGTCGACCCCAAGGAACAGGCGACTGTCACCCTGCGGCTCAAGCGCAAGGCATCTGGCGATTTCGACAAGATGCTCACCGATCTGATGACTCAGCCCATCGCGGAGCGCCGCTACCTCACTCAGGATCAGCTCGCCGCAGCCCATGGCGCGGCGCAGGAAAGCGTCGCCAAGGTCGATGCCTTCGCTCATGCCCACAACCTCACCGTTGTTGAGACCAGCCTGCCGAAGCGATCAATCAAGCTACAGGGAAGCCTCGCCGACCTTCAAAATGCCTTCGGCGTGACTCTGAAAATGTTCAAGTCGAAGAATGTCTCATACCGTGGCCGCGTTGGCTCGATATTCATCCCCAAAGATTTGGCGACTGTGGTCGAAGGCGTCTTTGGCCTGGACAACCGGCCAGCCGCCAAATCGCACATCCATTTCGGCGCAGCTGCGGCCATCGACCCGGCAAAAAAAAAGAAGAAGCCAAAGCCGCCAAAGCCCAGCCCTAATCCCTCGCCATCTCCTGTTGAAGGGCCGTTCACAGCCCCGGAAGTCGCCGCACTCTACAACTTCCCCAAACAACTCACTGGCAAGGGGCAAACCATTGCCCTCATCGAGCTAAATACGCCCAACGATCCCAGCCAGCCCACCCAGAATGTCGGCGCCGGCTATGTGCTCAGCGACATCAATTCTTACTTTAAGGCACTTGGTCTAACCCCCCCGCAAATCACCGCCATTTCAGTGGACGGCGGCGCCAATCTTCCCAACCTCAACCTCAACGCCGACGGAGAGGTTGAGCTCGACATCGAGGTCATGG
Source organism: Acidisarcina sp. (assembly GCA_036401395.1). Lineage (GTDB taxonomy): Bacteria > Acidobacteriota > Terriglobia > Terriglobales > Acidobacteriaceae > DASWUZ01. Next base: position 64 of record DASWUZ010000250.1, on the reverse strand, counting down.
GCGCGATTGCCCCGGGAGCGAATATAGCTGTCTACTTCGCACCCAACACCGACCAGGGCTTCAT
>DASWUZ010000249.1:0-26218 GCA_036401395.1 Acidisarcina sp. | reverse complement strand
AAAGAAGAATGCGGAGCTCGCGGTGACGGGGCCTTACGCTTATACGCGGAACCCTCTGTATCTCGGGTCGATGATGATAGCGTTTGGGTTCGCTGCCGCTTCGCGAAGCTGGTGGGTGGCGGGGCTGCTGGTGGGGTTGTTTGCTGTTATTTATGTGCCGGTAATTCGAGGGGAAGAGGAGTTTTTGCGGGGAGCTTTCCCGGAGTTTGCGGAGTATGCTCGGCGGGTTCCCCGTTTGCTGCCTCGCTTAACTCGCGCCGGCGGTTTAGGCGGTGAGTTTTCTTCGGAGCTTTATTGGAGACATCGAGAGTATCAGGCTTTGTTGGGGGCGGTCGGGATGTATGCGGCGCTGGCGGTGCGGATGCTCTGGCGCAGGTAATGCCTGCTTACTTCCACGCGCAGGCGAGGGTAAAGGGTCCGCCGGGATGTATCTTGGTCCCCCATCGCGAAGGTGCTGCAATGAATGGGGCCACGGGGCTATGTAGCGACTGGTAGAACTATGGTGTGGGGTTGGGGTGGATTGTTGTGAGGGCGAGGCGGTGCCGGGGCGGATTTTCGTCTGAGGCCGATGCTATAATTTCGGTCTACCCGGCGGTATTGCAGAGAAACCAGGGCGCAGCGAAATTGGGCCTGGTCTTTTTTTTGCGCCCTAGATTAGGGCGCTGAGATTGAGTGTTGGCTGATGGCCTGTGGAGCGGGTTCATGCAGGGTTGGCATGGCGCTGGCGGCAAGTTGAACGGTCTAACGTCTAACTTAATAATTGCAGGTTGAAGGGAAACCTGTATGGGCCAGCCATAAGTTCGTTCCGGGGGCAGTGGGCTCGGGCTGGTAGTTTGGTAAATGATCGAATCTGGAGTTGCATGAATTTCCGTACGGCTCGCCGGGGACGCTTCGCCACTGTCGCCGTCCTCTTTATAACGATGGCTGGCGTTTGTGCGCCGGCGATGCTCGGCCAGTCGGCTGTTTCGTTCTACCGGCAGGGTCAGCAGGCCGAGACGCGGGACGATATGGACGCGGCTTTTGCGGCCTATTCGAAGGCATATCAGAAGTCCCCGCAGGACATCCGGTTCAAAGAGGCTTTTGAGCGGACTCGTTCCGGCGCGGCCTCTTCGCACGTTCATCGCGGGGAGCAGCTTCGGGACAAGGGTGACGATGCCGGGGCGATGACCGAGTATTTGCGGGCGCTTGAGATCGATCCCAGTTATGAAGTTGCGCAGCAGGAGATTCGCGCGACCCAGCAGCGGATGGCTTCGCCCGCCCCGGGGCAGGAGACTTCGGTGCCTCTGGGTTCACAGGAGGCGCTGGGCGCGGCCAGCGGTCCGGTAGCTCTGAAGCCGCTATCGAACGAGCCTGTGACCCTGCACGCGGTTGAAGACAGCAAGATCATCTTCGAAACAGTCGGCAAGGCGGCGGGGATCAATGTGCTTTTTGACCCGGACTACACGTCGAAGCGGATCCAGGTGGACCTGCAGAATGTATCGCTGCTGGACGCGTTGCGGATTATCGGGACGATTTCAGGGACATTCTGGCGTCCGGTGACTTCGAACACCGTATTTATCGCGCAAAACACGCGCACGAAGCGGACGGAGCTGGATGAGCAGGCGGTGCAGACTTTTTATCTGTCCAACATGTCTCAGCCAACTGATATCAACGACATTCAGCAGGCTGTTCGCAGTGTAGTGACCAACGCGAAGGTGTATGGTGTGCCCAGCCAGAACGCGATCGTGGTACGCGGCACGCCCGACGAATTGCTGCTCTGCCAGAAGTTGATCAACGACCTCGACAAGGCGCGGCCCGAGGTGGTGATCGATGTAGCAGTGCTAGAAGTAAGCCGTGACAAGCTGCGGAACATCGGGATTCAATTGCCGCAGATGGCTTCAGTGTCTTTTCAGGCCAGCCCTACTACTACCACCGGTACCGGCACAACTACGGGTTCTGGGTTCACGTTAAACACACTGGCGCATTTAAATAGCACCAATTTCGCTGTCACCGTTGGTCAGGCTACCGCGAACCTGTTGCTGAGCGACAGCGATACGCGGGTGCTGCAAAACCCCCGAATCAGGGCGACCGACAATCAGAAGGCTACGCTCAAAATTGGCTCTCGCATTCCGGAGGCCACGGGCTCGTTTTCGAGCGGCGTAGGCGGGGCGTCGGTGGGGGGATTTGGGGTCCAGACCCAGTTTCAGTACATCGATGTGGGCGTGAACATTGAGATCACGCCGACTGTGCATTATGACCGCGACGTGACTTTGAAGCTTTCGATTGAGGTCTCATCGGAAAGTGGGACGGTCAATATCAGCGGCGTCGATGAGCCCATCATCAGCCAGCGCAAGATCGAGAACACAATTCGCCTGAAGGAAGGCGAGGCGAATATTTTGGGCGGGATACTCGAGCGGACGGACAGCAGTTCAACTGGCGGAACACCGGGGCTGGGCGAGATTCCGCTGTTGAAGTATCTCTTCAGCTCAACGAAGAAGGAACATTCGACCGACGAAATTGTTTTTTTGTTGATCCCGCATGTGGTGCGGGCGACGCAGTTGACTCCGATGAATTTGCAGCAGATCGATACCGGGTCTGGAACTTCGATCGAGTTGCGGAGGATGCCGGCGGCTGAGATCCCGGCGGCGTTGAAGGGTGTTGCGGTAAATCCGGGCACAGCTCCGCAGGTGCCTGGGGTAACGGCCCCTGTGGCGACGCCCGGTGCGCCGGTGACGGCTGCAGCGGCTGCGGATACGGCGATCGCCCAGATGCGGGCCACCGCCCCGACTGCTCCTGGAGCGGCAAGCAGCGCGGCGGCGGCTACACCGCAACTGGTGCTCATGCCGGCGGAGAGTTCCCAAAAAGTTGGAGCATCGTTCCAGCTCGCGGTAAATTTCGTAGGTGGAGTGGATGTGTTTTCGGTGCCGATGCAGTTGCAGTATGACTCCGCCAAGTTGACGCTGGTGAATATAGATTCCGGCGGCTTCCTGGGTGGAGACGGTCAGGCGGTCGCGCTGGTGCACCGCGACGATGGAAAAGGTGGGGTGATGGTAACGGCGTCGCGTCCACCTGGGGTCGCGGGGGTGAGTGGAGCGGGCACGGTCTGTACGCTTACGTTCCAGGCGACGGCTGGGGGAGATGCGGTGGTCTCGGTGACCCGGCCGGGTGCGCGCAATAGCGCCCAGCAGGCGCTTACGGTGACCGGATCCCAGGCCGTGGTGCACATTCAGTAGCACTTTGCGGCCGTATCGGTAATTGCGATTGAGGATTCACGTTCGCGGAGTTTGGGGTTGGACATGCGAGTTGAGTGGTGGATTAGCGTGATTCGCCGGACGTGGGCGCAAAAGGATGCTGGCGTCCCCGCCAAGCCGAGGAAAGTTGAGGATTCCGCGGCGCGGCTGAGCTCGCAGCGCGGCGTCACGCTGATTGAGTTGATTATTACCGTCGCGATTCTGTCGATTGTGGCATCGGCTGCGGTGCCTATCGCGCGTTTTCAGGTGAAGAGGGAGAAGGAGCGCGAGCTGCGCTACGATCTCTGGACGATGCGCGATGCGATCGATCACTATAAAGACGCGGCCGACAAGAGCCTGTTCATAACCAAGGTAGATAGCTTTGGATACCCGCCCGACCTGGACACGCTGGTCAACGGCGTCGATGTGCAGGGCAAGAGCGTGAAGTTTCTGCGGCGCATTCCGATCGATCCCATGACCGGAAAGCAGGACTGGGGCTTTCACTCCATGCAGGACGATCCGAAGGGTGACTCGTTCGGCGGGCAGAACGTCTTCGATGTGTACTCCAAGTCGCAGGGCACGGGGCTGGACGGAACGAAGTATTCGGATTGGTAGAGGGCATGAGGACCACGGCAGCAGCGGGACGCGATCGGTGCAGGTGCGGCGGCAAGGCCTGTGTGCCGCCGTGTAATTGTGCGCCGCGGGGCCGCAAATCCGCACTGAGCGGCTTCACGCTCATAGAGCTGATGATCGTGATGGCTGTAATAGCGGTGCTCGCGACGATTGCGATTCCAAACTATCTGGGGCAGTTAAAACGCGCGCGCGAGGCAGTGCTGCGCGAGGACCTGCATGTGATTCGGGCGGGGATCGACGCCTACACCATGGATAAAGAAAAGGCGCCGCAGTCGCTCGACGACCTGGTGCAGACGGGGTATCTGCGGGTGGTGCCGGTTGATCCGATGACGCACAGCAACACTACCTGGGTGACTACCACCGACGATTCACTGCGGAGCATCGACCAGAGCGACCCCGGGGTGAATGATGTTCACAGCGGGTCAAACGAGACCGGCAGCGATGGGCAGCCCTACTCCACCTGGTAATGTGAGTGCTGAACTAGGCGTGGCAAGCCGGAAGCCCATTTACCCGACCGTCATCCTGACCCTGAGCCGTGCGAAGGGAAAGGACCTGCGATCCTTTTGTCTCACTTAAGGGCGGGCTTGATTTTGAATTCTCCACCAAGATCTGGCTTAAATCTTCCTGCTGTTGATGTTGTATACGCGGTCTTTGAGGAACTCACGCTGGCAGCCCGTGCTCATTCCGGGCACGGGGCTGGCGGGCTGCTGGTGCTTTATGCGCTGGCGGATGAGGCCGGGGCGGCGGTGGCGCTAGGGACAAGCATTGCGGGCGGGGCTGTGCTGGGGATCGATCCGGACGCCGAGAGGCTGAAACTGGCTGTTCGAAATGCTGTCTGTGACTTCGCAGTGAATCATCTGAATGAGGCGCTGCGGATTCTGAAGAATGAGGTGCGCAAGAAGACGCCGGTGTCCGTCGGGCTTGTAGGGCTTGTAGAGATGTGGGTTACCGAGATGGCGGCTCGAGGAGTGCAGCCCGACTTTTTAGCATCAACGGTAGAGCCGCGCGCGCTGTTCGTTGCCCGCGGGGCGCGCTTGTTAGCCCTCGCGGATGTGAGGGACCAGGACGAGCTTGAGCACGTCTGGTGGAGCGTGGGAGAAGCCCCGGTCAGGTGGCTTCCGGTGGTCGATTCGCTGGCTGCTAATTCGCTAAAAAACGCCGACGCTGGCGATATGCGATTGCGCTGGCTGCGGACTCTACCCCGCTACATGGCCCGGGCTAGTGAACACTACCTGCGGATGATGCCGTCCGAAGCAAGCGTGTTCGTAAGAGCCATTGAGGCGGCGCGAGCTTCCGGAGCGGTGGCCGTACCGCTGAAACTTCGGCGAACGTCTGCGGCCGGGTCGAGTGAAGTACAGCTGTAGCGAAGCAGGGCCGCTTCTACCTGCTGAAAATTAAGTAAGAAAGAATGTCTTCTTAGTCCGCTGGCAGACAGACGTTCTCTGGCGATCCGGCGTACTACTCAGGTAATTACCAGGGACCTGAGGGGTACGGGGGGCAGAAAATGTATGAAAATGGGAGCTATGATGGGGACCTCAAGGTAGTCGTTTTATCAGACAAGGATGGATGGTTTGCGCAAGGGATGGAAATCGACCATAACGCGCAGGCAAGCACGCTTGAAGGAGTGAAACGTATTTTTGAGACAGGATTAGCAAGCCTTGTAACTCGTCACTTGACCTCGCGAGGAAACCTTGACCGCCTGTTGAAATCCACACCCGAGAGCACGTGGTCTGATCTGTGGCATGCGGGCAAGGTTTTCAAGGTCTCTTCTACAACCTTCAAGGAGCGTGAAGTATTGAAGGCGCTTCCCTTCAACGGAATCTCTTATTTCGAGCAGTTGGCCTGGGCGGCAAAGGTCTCCTCAATCAGGCAAGGGAAGAAAATGAAGTCCGAGGCAGGGTCGCCGGATCAATTGGCAGTCTAGCTTTCTTGAGTCCGTTGAGCAAATCCCATGCAGGCTAGCTACCCTGAGTCGTAATTCGTCAAACAAGTCTGGTCATCCTGACCCTGAGCCGTGCGAAGGGACCCGTCATCCTGAGCGTAGTGAAGGATCTGCGGTTGCCCCCGGATTCCGGCCGGAGCATCCCGCCCACCCAAGGCCCCGATAGTTCCTATACTTCGTCGGACTATGCAAGCCTACCCCGGCGCCGCTCAGGGGAAGGAAGGACGCGACTGGCAGACCAACTCCGATTAGCTGTGGGAGTTATTCATCGCTGAGCCGGCGTGGCTGTGCTGGTAGAGGCCCCCAGCCAAGCCGCGCACCAGGGGGTAGCATTCACAGGCCGCCGACTCAAGACCCTCGGTATCGAGTAGCTTGATATTGCCTCGGCGATATTCAATGAGGCCGCTGCGCTGCAGGGTGCCGGCAGCGAGGGTGACGGTGGTGCGTCGGGCGCTCAGCATCTCTCCCAGAAACTCCTGGGTTAGGTAAAACTGGTTCGTACCGAGGCGGTCCCTGACCATAAGAAGCCATCGCGCCAGCCGCTCTTCAACCTCGTGGAGGCGATTGCAGGCCGCGAGCTGGTTAAGTATAAGGCCCTGCGCCTGTACAGACTCGAGGATGAGGTTTCTCAGTGGCTCATAGGTGAGGAAATCCTTGTGGAGCTCGGCGAACGGGATCCTCAGGGCCGTACCGCCCAACTGAACAAAGCCGGTGGTATGGACCGTCGCGGGGCCGAGGAGGTGATAGCCCTCGACAAGGGACTCGCGGCCCATCAGGCCAACCTCAGTGCCGCTGCCGTCGGCCATGAAGGTCACCACCGAGGCGATACCCGATGTCATGAAGTGGACGTATGGCGGGCGCTCGCTTGCGGCATAGAGGACCGTGTCCACGGGTGCGGAGATGGGCTCCATGCGGGCCAGGAGATCGTCGCGATAGTCGGGAGGAAGTGCTTCTATGAGTAAATTAGACAGGGTAAATCCCATTTGACACGTCCTTCGAACCGAGTTCGCAAGGACGTTCGCCGCGAGGCGAGGGTTGAGATGCGTCTCTGTAAAGCGGTTATTCCGCAATCCGTAGGCCGACTATACGCTGCGGCCGCCTATATTACTGCCCACTAGACGACATAACAATCCATTTATTTGAGAAATATGCTTAGTAAACGACATAATTGCTGCGCTTTCGACCCTTTGTTTAATGCAAAACATATTATGTTCCATTTCGGGAATAGTAGATCTAGAGCCAACTTTATGCTCGCCGCCTAGGCTGAAGGTGTAATCTGTTTGGAAATTTCAGCCCCCTCTAGCAAAGGGGGCGCTTGATTATGACGCCCGCAGTTATTTCCTCGGCGACTTATTTTAAACCCTTTTGTGGCGCTATTTTGGTTTTAGCTTCGGTTTCTTGCAGCAATTAGTCCACGGCAAGAAGTTACAGCAAGGCGCAAAAGATCGTTCTAAGTCCCCCGTTATGACGCGGTAATTTTAGTCTTATTTCAGCTTATTCTGCTGGATAAGCTTGAACGCTGAGCGTTAGAGAGCCTAATGTAAACATGTCTACGGCTAACTCCACACGCTTACTTGGCAGCAGTTATCTAAGTTAATTTAGTTTAGTTTTGCTGCGGCGCGGATGGCATTCCATAACTCGTTCATGCCGAGACCCGTCTCAGAAGAGCACAGCAACACTTCTTCTACTTTGAGGTCGCGCTGGAGGGCCGACCTGGCTTTGACGCGGCCGTTGCCTGAGAGGCGGTCGGCCTTGGTGCCCACGACGAGGAAGGTGCGATCCACTGAGCGAAGATATTCGATGAGCTGTTGATCGCTCCGCTGCATGGGAATGTTGCTGTCGACCAGGCAGATGCAGAGGGCAAGCGTCTCGCGGTCCGCGAGGTAAGGGTTGATGAACTTTGGCCACTCGGCGGAGATGGACTTTGAGATTTTGGCGTAGCCGTAGCCGGGCAGGTCGGCGAAGAGGAATTGGGGCTGCTGCCGTTCGGCGCTCTCGGTAAGGGAGAAAAAGTTAATGGAGCGGGTACGGCCGGGGGTGGCTGAGACTTTTGCCTGTTTCGAGCCGAGCAGCGCGTTGATGAGGCTTGATTTTCCTACGTTGGAACGGCCCAGGAAGGCAATTTCCGGAACCGATTGTGTGGGGAATTGCTCAGGTGCGAACGCGGAGATCACGAATTTCGGGAAGACGCGCATAGTGGTCGGTGGTCCGCTGGCCTGCGTGGTGCGCGACTGTTTAAGTATAGCTTTCGTGTCTTGACGTCAGAAGGAAAATACGGCGAGGAGCCGCTCTCCCGGCCTGCATGATTTACCCTGGACCGGGCCGCCCGGGCTTCGACTTGGCCGCAAGATTAAGCGCCACCGCGGCGCGGATGAGGTCCTTCAACGCCGGCTCATCGATCTTTTCACCTTCGTGGATGTCGATAGCCCGTCTCACATTCCCTTCGAGGCTGGAATTAAATAGGCGTGATGGGTCCTTTAACGCGGCCCCTTTGGCGAAGGTCATTTTGACTACGTTCTTGTAGGTCTCTCCGGTGCAGACGATGCCCCCGCGGGACCAGACCGGAGTTCCCGCCGATTTAGGCTTGACCCACTTCCATTCTTCGACGATCTCAGGGTCCGCCTGGCGCACAATTTCGCGGACTTTCGCGAGCATCTTCCCGCGCCAGTCGCCTAGTTCCTTGATCTTCGCGTCGATCGATGCTGAGGCTGGTTTCATCGGCTTCTAACCTGGACTGCTGACTCTCGGATTAAATCTATCCGCCGCCCAGGATAACGCGCAACCTTGCATTCCAGCGCTTTACTTAGAGTGCGTGATTCCCAGGATGAGGTTTCCGTGAATTTGACCTGGGGTTGCGGGCGGTTGTAGTAGAAGAGGGTATGCCTGCTTTGATGGTGGATCGAGAGCGGCGATTCGGGTGGGCACGGGGCTTTGCCATCGGCGCTTTGCTGATAGCTTCAGCGGGAGTGTTCCGCCCGGCCCATGCCGAGGCGCAGGCCGGTTTGCCGCCGCTGAGTTCGACTGAGATTGTAGCGCGACTGGTGGCGCGAAACCTTGAGCGGATGGAGCGGCTCCGGCATTACACGGGCAAGCGGCATTATCACCTTCTTTATCGCGGGTTTCCCAGCGCCCGGGAAGCGGCCATGGACGTGGATGTCGCCTTCGACGCCCCCGCCAGGAAGACGTTTACAGTGACAGCCGAATCCGGTTCGAAGATGCTGGCGGAGCGCGTCTTCCGGCGGCTGATGGAGAGCGAGAAGGAGGCGGCGCTCGACCCGGCGCGGAGCGCGCTTACGCCGGAAAATTATGGGTTTGAGCTGGATGGCGCTGAAGGCGGGAATTACGTGCTACGCGTGACGCCTCGAGGCGACAACAAATACCTGTATCGGGGAAAGATCTGGGTGGACGCAGAGGACTTCGCGGTTTCGCGGATCGAGGCTGAGCCCGCCAGGAACCCCTCCTTCTGGATAAAAAAGACCGAGATCCACCATCGGTATGGGAAGGTTGGGGAGTTCTGGCTGCCGATGCAGAACCACACTGAGACCAGGACCCGGCTTGGCGGAGTCGCTGATCTGACGATCGACTATCTCGATTATCGAGTGGAGCCGGTGGAGCGGTAGATCAATTCACACTGAGGCCGCTGTCGAGGCCCATGAGGATATGGCCGGATTTTGGCCTGCCGGAGGGTTCGGGGGCGTGACCGGTGTTGAGACCCGCCAGGATGGGTGGGAGGTTGGCGTGCATTGCTGCCTACTTGGGGGAAGTCCAGTAGAGTCTCTTGACGGGAAAGCGGAAAGTTTGGGTTGCAAGAATTTCGTGATTCGGTGCTCACAGGAAAGATGCAAAAGTTTAAGTCAGCAAGCCAAGAAAATGTTTGATTTAGTTAAATCCAGAGTGCATCCAATCGACCCCATTCCGTGTCTTTACTAGTGCTGGCGCATTCAATTAGCAGCGCCAAACGGGAGATAGGAAACAATGAGAAGTCCGAGTTTTAAGCTTTCAGCTGTGCTGGCAGCTGCATTGATTGCAGGCCCCGGCGTTGCCATAAATTCCGCATTTGCGACGCCCGCGGGTCAGGCCGCTGCCGACAACAATAATGACTCTCAAATCCAGGAGAGTCTCACTAAGACGTTCAGTAAGTCGCGGTATCAGGGAGTGCAGGCTTCGGTGCAGAATGGAGTTGTCACACTAACTGGTACCGTATCTAACTATGCGACCAAGGAAGATGCGGACAAGGCTGCGCACCATACCAAGAAGGTGACAGCCGTCCGCAACGACATACAGGTCGGAGGGACGGAAGTCTCAGATCGTGAACTACAGGAGAAGCTGCTCAAGGCGATCGAATATGACCGCGTAGGGTATGGTACGACAGCATTCAACGCTATCAGTGTAAGTGTCGAGAACGGAGTAGTTACACTCGGCGGCCACGCTTATGGGCCCACGGATAAGTCGTCCGCGATTTCTGTGGCGAGTTATATGCCCGGCGTAAAGGACGTGATCGACGACATACAAGTCGATCCCGTTTCGCCGATGGATGACGAGATTCGCATACGGGTAGCTCGTGCGATTTACGGTTATCCCTCGCTGAACAAGTACGCGATCGATCCGGTCAAGTCGATTCGTATTTCCGTCCAGAATGGCCATGTAACACTGTTTGGGCAGGTGGACACCCAGGCCGACAAGGACACCGCGTTCATCCGTGCAAACGGCGTCCCGGGGACCTTCAAGGTCACCAACGACCTCGTAGTTGCTAACCAGCAGGAGAGCCGCAGGTAAGGCTCCCAGCAGCGAGGATGCTTCAGAAGCCGCCCTCTCTTTGGAGAGGGCGGTGCTCTTTGCCGGGTGTTTTCGACACTGCCCTGTGGACTCAAGGAAGCGTCGGGACTCTTGGAAGCTCGCTAATTTAAACTAAGAGTGCGCCTATGCCTCTACTCAGGAACCTCGGCACCACGCTGGAAATGATCAAGTGGGAACACTCCATCTTCGTTCTTCCGTTTGCGCTGGTGGGTGCGATGCTGGCTTCAAATGGGCTTCCCCCAATGTCTAAGGTGGCGTGGATCGTGGTCTGCATGGTGACTGCTCGCTCTGCGGCAATGGCCTTCAACCGCCTGGCAGACGCCGACCTTGATGCTGCCAACCCTCGCACCGCGATGCGCGCTATACCTGCCGGCATGTTGTCGCGGCATTTTGTGGCGGGCTTTACGGGGCTGATGTCGCTGCTGTTTATCGCAGCAGCTTCGCGCTTGAACAAGGAGGCTCTCCTGCTATCGCCACTAGCACTCGGAGTGGTGATTTTCTACTCCTATACCAAGCGGTTCACGCGGTGGTCGCACCTGTTTCTTGGCATTGCGATGGGGATTGCGCCTTCAGCGGCGTGGATCGCCGTGCGCGGCAGCCTCGACCCTCGCATCCTGGTATTAACTGCCGCAGTGCTCTTCTGGGGCGCGGGCTTCGACGTGCTTTACGCCTGCCAGGACGTGGACCATGACCGGGGCGTGGGACTACGTAGCCTGCCGGCCGCAGTGGGCGTCAAACGCGCGTTCTGGTTTTCGCATTTAATGCACCTGATCATGATTTGCCTTCTGGGATGGCTGGCTCTCCTCTTCAACTTAAAGGCGGTGGCATGGCTAGGTATCGCGGTGGTAGCGGCACTGCTATTTTACGAGCACCTGATTATTTCGCCGCGTGATTCACGCCGCCTTAATGCTGCCTTCTTCACCACGAATGGCGTGATAGCAGTCGTATTTTTCCTGTTTGTTGCATGCGACTTACTCTGGCGAAGGTAACTCATGAACCTTATACAGAAAAGCCCCACCGCAGGGCAGGGCTTTTTTATAACTCGTTGCTAATTCGCTACTCAGAGTCTAGCGGTTCTTTGCACGATGCTCATCGATCTTTTCGTTCACTTTGTTCTTGATCTTCTGGGTTGTGCCGGCAACGCTGTTGCGTGCATTGGTTGCGCTCGCCTCAGCATCCACCTTGTTCTTTCGGGAGCTTTCGTTTACCGCGTCTTTAGCGTTACCCCAGGTCTCTTTCGCGGCACCTTTGACCTGGTCGGATACGCCGCTGTTTGCGAGCTTCTGGTTGCCAACAGCTTCGCCCACACCTTGCTTGATTTTGCCTTTTATCTGGTCTACCGCACCATCTGCATTGCTCTTGTTCATGGCATTGCTCCTTTAGAGCCGTCATGCGCCCTTGTGCCAGCGGCGCACGAGATGTGTTCACCGGGAATGCTCCCAGCGATTAATAGGGAATCTAGACGGCACGCCTGCCCGTGATCAACTGGATCAGCAGCACCACCAACGCTACCACCAGCAGAATGTGGATATACGCGCCAAGGAAGTGAAATCCGATGAAACCGAGGAGCCATAGGACCAGCAGGATTACAAAAATCGTCCACAACATATTTGGTAATCTCCTTGCGGTGTGGCCTGAGCCGTGTGATATGGTGCGCCATGGAGCAACAGGGTTGCCGAACAACCTGGAATTTTGGAGCGCCTGACCATGCGAATAGCGATACAGGGGGAGTTAGGTTCGTTCAGCCACGAAGCGGCGATTCGGCGCGATGGGGAGGCATCGATCACGTCGTGCGCAGTTTCGGCGGAGGTGTTTGAGGCGCTGCTGGCGGGGCGCGTCGATGCGGCTGTGGTTCCTATTGAAAACTCGCTTGCCGGGCCCGTGGCCGAGCACTACGACCTGCTGCTGGCGAGCGCGGTAACGATCGAGAGCGAGTCAATGCTTCGCATTCGCCACAACCTGGTCGCCGCTCCCGGCTACGGTTCTGATGAGAGCCGGATCGCGCGTTTGCGCCGCGTCTACTCGCATCCGGTAGCTCTTGCGCAGTGCCGCCGGTTCTTTCTCCAGCATCCTCACCTGCAAGCTGTCCCCGCCTACGATACCGCCGGCAGCGTTAAACGGCTGATGGAGTCCTCGCTCCCCGCCCCTGAGGAAGCAGCGATTGCCAGCCGCCAGGCTGCAGCCGAGTATGGCGGCCAAATACTGGCCGGAGCCATCGAGGATAACCCTCAGAACTACACCCGCTTCTTCCTCATCCGGCGATCGGCGGAAGCTCGCGTCTCACCCGGCGCCGACAAGGTGTCGGTCGCTTTCAGCGTGCAGAACCGCCCGGGATCGCTGGTTGAAGTGCTGATGATTTTCGCGGAAGCGGGTACCAACCTGACCAAGATTGAGTCCCGGCCGGTGCAAGGCCAGCCGTGGCAGTACATCTTCTATGTGGATTACCAGTTGTCAGCGTCGGCCCTCGCCGATGTCGTGATGGAGCGGCTGGGCGCGCACTGTTCCATGGTGAAGGATTTGGGGCGCTACCGGACGGCCGAGCCTCCCGCCTGAGCCCTGCCTGAGTTTCGTTCGGAATATTTTCCCGGAAGCGAAAAGCGGAACTTGCTTTGGCCTCCATGAACAAAGTGACGCCCGCGATCATAGCCCCAACCACTTTCGGGCCGATGATGTTAGGGATTACGCGGCGGTGGCAAGGAGCCGCCTCCGGGGCGGAACTTTGTACAGCGCGCCTAGCGTATATGATTCAAGCTCGTCGGGATGTTGTGGCAAGGCAAGTTGCGCGGGGATCTGGAAGGTCTCTGTTTGTGAGAGCTGAGGACTTCATGGGCGAAATCTGCGACCAAAGCGATACCTGACTACTCTAATAGCCAGTAATCTGATAGAAGGATACTCATGGCTAGCGATTTTCTAAGCATCATTCATCCCAGCGACCCCGCAAAAAGGGCCGAGGGGACCGCCGCTCGTGTCCTACCCGTGCTGCCCGTCAGGGACACCGTGCTTTTCCCCCACGCCGTTCTGCCCCTCACGGTAGGCCGCGAAAGCTCAATCCAGCTCATTCAGTCGCTCGGCGAAGAGAAGACCATCGTCGTCGTCGCCCAGCGCGACGCCCGCATGGACTCGCCTCAGCCCAGCGACCTGCACGGCTACGGCACCCTGGCCACCGTCCACAAAGTAGTCAAGATGCCCAACCAGAGCCTCTTCGTCTTCACCGAGGGCACAGAGCGCGTCCGCCTCGGCGAATACTCCCAGATCGAGCCTTTCATGATGGCCAGCGTCGAATCGATTGCCGACGTTGCTACCGTGGATAGCTCCGCTCTGGAAGCGATGCAGCGCAACGTCGTCTCGCAGTTCCAGGCCATCGTTACCGCATCGCCAACTCTGTCGGACGAACTGCAGACCATCGCCCTTAACATCGAAGAGCCCGGCCGCCTGGTCGACTTCATCGCCTCGTCCCTGCCGTTTTTGGCGACCACCGACAAGCAGGAACTGCTCGAAACTACCGACCCAGCCGCCCGTCTGGAGCGCATCAATAAGCACTTGGCCAAGGAGCTCGAAGTCCAGCAACTTCGCAACAAGATCCAGACCGAGGTGCAGGACCAGGTCCAGCAGTCGCAGCGCGATTACTACCTGCGTGAGCAGTTGAAGGCGATCCAGAAGGAACTCGGCGACATGGACGAGGGCCAGAAGGACATCGAGGAACTGCGCACCAAGATCGAGGCCGCCGGAATGCCTGAGGAGACTAAAAAGGAGGCGCTCAAGGAGCTCAACCGCCTCTCCCGCATGTCTCCCATGGCCGCCGATTACTCGCTCACCCGCAACTATATTGAGTGGCTGGCCGTGCTGCCGTGGTCGAAATCTTCAGGCGGCGAGGTCGACATTCAAAAGGCCAAGCAGATCCTCGACGAGGACCACTACGATCTGAAGAAGGTCAAAGACCGCATCCTCGACTACCTCAGCGTGCGCCGTCTCAAGCCTGACATGAAGGGCCCGATTCTCTGCTTTGTCGGCCCTCCGGGCGTGGGCAAAACTTCGCTGGGCCGTTCGATCGCGCGATCGCTCGACCGCAAGTTCCAGCGTATCTCGCTGGGCGGAATGCATGACGAGGCTGAAATTCGTGGCCATCGCCGCACCTACATTGGAGCGATGCCGGGGCAGATCATTCAGAGTCTGCGCCGGGCTGAAACAAATGACCCGGTCTTCATGCTCGACGAAATCGACAAGCTGGGGCGCGACTTCCGCGGCGATCCCTCATCGGCGTTGCTCGAGACCCTCGACCCGGAGCAGAACAACACGTTCCGCGATAACTACCTCGACGCGCCGTTCGATCTGTCCAAGGTTCTTTTCATCTGCACCGCCAACCAGCTCGACCCCATCCCTGCGCCGTTGCTCGACCGCATGGAGATCATCGAACTGCAGGGCTACACCGAAGAAGAGAAGGTCCACATCGCGGTCCGCTATATCATCCCGAGGCAGATTAAAGAGAACGGCCTTCAGCCGGAAAACATCGAATTCCCCGAGGAGATCATCGGCTATATGGTGCGGCATTACACCCGCGAAGCCGGTGTCCGCAAACTGGAACAACTGGTCGGAACGGCCTGCCGCAAACAGGCGCGCCGCATCGCGGAGGGAAACAACGAAAAACTCATCGTGACCCGCGACATCGTTCAGGAGTTCCTCGGGGGCATCAAGGTCCGCGTCGACACCGAGCTTGCGGAGCGCACCAAGCGCGCCGGGGTCGCAGTCGGCCTGGCCTGGACGCCAGCGGGCGGCGACGTCCTCTTCATCGAGGCCAGCCGCATGAAAGGCAAGGGCGGATTCACCATGACAGGCCAGATCGGCGGCGTCATGCAGGAATCCATGCAGGCCGCACTGACCTGGGTGCGTTCGAACGCCATAAGCCTGGGCCTCGAAGAAGACCTGACCAAGGAGATCGACCTGCACATCCACGTACCCGCAGGCGCGATCCCCAAGGACGGCCCATCGGCAGGTGTGACCATGGCTACGGCCCTGGTCTCTCTGCTCACCGACAAGCCTCTTCATCCGCTGACCGCGATGACCGGCGAAATTACTTTGAGTGGCGACGTGCTGCCGGTTGGCGGCATCAAGGAGAAGTTCCTTGCCGCCAAGCGTGCCGGGGTAAGGCAGGTCATTCTTCCCGCTGAAAACAAGCAGAACGTCGAAGAAGACCTCACTCCCGACCAGACCGCCGGCGTCACGATCCACTACGCCAAGCGCATCGAAGATGTGCTCGCGATCGCGCTACCCAAGTCGATCGTCGAGGTAGAAAAAGATGAAGAGGTGCGAGAAGAAGTCCTCGCGCACGCCGACGCTTAATTCGACTCATCCAGTAAATTGAAACCTAAAAACGCCCTGCCAATCAGCGGGGCGTTTTTGTGTGATGGCGGTGACTACCAGCGCAGGTTCAACTGTTGTTCCACGGTGAACGAGTGCGCTCCGAAGCCGTTTTTTTTAATGTTCCACGTGGAACGTTTAGATGACGCTAGCTCTGAGTTCAGGTAAGTACTTAGTTCGCAATGGGTGGCCCTTAACGTTCCGAGCGGAGCCTGAGAGGAAATTGCCGATTGGCCCTCAACGTTCCGAGTAGACCGTGAGGCGAGTCTGCGAGTTTGGGCGTGCACGTGCGGGACTAGATCGTGAGGCGGAGGCAGGAATTATGCTATCCGCGTGCGTTGTCGAGTCTGAGAGAGCCCGGCGGAGATTGCGGGACGAACACTCCGGGTCTGTTGTGACATTCAAAGACATCCCAGAGGCGATTACCCAGGGCGATACTGAGGCAGAGGCTTTGGCGGCGGCGAAGAACGTGCTGGGAACATTTTCATCTATTTAACCCGGAGTGCGGACTCCCAGCTTAAGCATTTCCATCGCTTTGTCTAATCTCTTGAGCCGAGTTTCTTCTCGCTTGGCCTCGGTAATCCAGCGGCAGTACTCCTTGCGATGCGTGTAACTGAGACTTTCAAAGAAGGTAAGCAGGGCTTCCCGCTTCATGCGTTCCTTGAAAGCATCATTTATCTCAACAACTCTCAGATCTTCGTCTTTCCAAAGTACGATGTCGACCATTTCGCCCGGGCCCTTGCCTATCTGCTGACGAATCGTTTTGAGTATGCCAAGCATGTGCTGCGGATGCCCGTACTTAACAAGCGAACCGGAATATTCGACCCCATCAATCGTGGCGTTTACCGGCACCTTACCCTTGGTGGCGAACTCCTTGCCGGTATCGTAGGGAAAGAGGATATAGGCCCCTCCGCGGGGCGCTGATTCTATCCTTGCCTTGAACTTGTATTTCTTCATAACTCCAGAGTAAGCCCTCGGCCAGAGAAGATCGCAATGGGCGGGGCTCTACGCGAATCAGACTATGAGAGCGCGCTTCGACAATGGCCTCCAACGTTCCGAGCAGACCGTGAGACGAATGTGAGACTTTGGGCGCAGACGTTCGAAGTAGACGGCGAGCAGGAACGAGAGGTTGCTTGTCAACGGGACAGGTCCTCGGCAATTCCAACAATCCACTCCTTGCGCTCCTTGACCAAGCGCTTCCAACATCTCTCCATCTCCACAATCGAGGCTGGCGAGGCAATAGTAGTTAGCCGGTGATTGCCCTCTCCACCCGGATAATCGCAGGATGAGCCTTGTCGATCGCAACGAACTAAATACCTGCGTTGATTAACGATCCGCGACAGGCTGAGTCGGCCGCATGAGATGTGGGCCGGCGGCGCGCTTGGATGGAATCGAACCCGCCACTCTCGTAATCTAACTGAAGGCACATAAGGAGACTCCTTGTCCCAAGACCTCGAAACACTGAAGCATGGCCCGGCCGAGTCCGGCGTCGTTGACCTCATTCTAAAGCGCTGGAGCCCGCGTTCCTTTAGCGACAAGCCCGTCAGCGGCGCGGACCTCACGAAGATTTTTACCGCAGCAGCCTGGGCCGCTTCGAGCTACAACGAACAGCCCTGGCGCTTCCTTGTCGGCAAGAAGGGCGACGCAACTCATACGAAGATCCTCGACGCCCTGATGCCTTTCAATCAGATGTGGGCGAAGACGGCTCCCGTGTTGATTCTTTCAACGGCCAAGAAGACGTTCACCCACGATGGAAGCCCGAACGGATACGGGATCCACGATACTGGCGCAGCGTCGGCAAACCTCTCGCTGCAAGCGACCGCGCTCGGCCTCCACACCCACGGCATGGCCGGACTCGATAGAGCGAAGGCGCGTGCAAACTTTGAAATTCCCGAAGAGTTTGAGGTAGGCGCAGTCTGGGCCCTTGGCTATCTCGGCGACCCGGCCGCGCTGCCCGAGCATTTTCGCGAGATGGAAACGGCCCCTCGCAGCCGCAAGCCGCTTAACGAATTCGTCTTTGCCGGATGGGGCCAAGCTGCTGCGCTCTGATCCGTCCTGCATTCTGATCGAGGGGCGCCTATACCGGCAGGAACCCATGTCTTGAAGTCGAGGCATGGGCACCCGCACTCCCGGTAGATCGGGCTACTGAATTAGCTGAGCAGGGTCCTTAGATAGCGATAACTTTCCTTCACCGCCTGGAGTGGCGGCCCGTCGCTATGGTCCTGTTCGACGAAGTAATGCTCCACGCCTAAACGCTGCGCCGCCGCCAGGATAGCCCGCCAGTCCAGGGTGCCCTTGCCCACGGGAGTAAATTGTCCCGCCGCATCGTCCATTACCTGGGAGGTTGGCACGTCGGGCTTGCGGTCCTTCAAGTGGACCATCTTCACCCGCTCGCCCAGCTTCCGCAGCATCTCCACCGGATTGTTGCCGGATTGGGTAATCCAGTAGCAGTCCATCTCCAGCCACACCAGACTGGGATCAGTCTCGGCGAGCAGCACCTCGTATCCGGTCTTGCCGTCGAAATTCTTGAACTCGTAGTTGTGGTTATGAAATGCGAACCGCTGCCCCTGAACCTGCGCCCGCTTGCCCCACTCATTGAACTGCTTCGCCGCTTTGTGAAATCCGTCGAGCGAAGTCCACTGGTCCTTCGGAAGCATCGGGCAAACGATCCACTGGACTCCAAGTTCCTTGGCGTAGTCGAACTTCCCATCCAAACCGTCATAATCGAAATGCCCGCTGGGCACCCGCAGGCCGGCCGCATGGATCATCGACTTCAACTCTCCCGCCGGGTGCGAGTACACATTCCAATACAATTCAACTTCCTGGTAGCCGATGGCGTGGATCTGCTTCAAAACAGCCGGTAAATTCGCCTCGGCAAGGTCTCGCACCGTGTAGAGCTGGAGACCAATGGGGATGTGGCCCTCGGCAAGCGCTGTCTTGCGGCCGAGCAATGCGCCGGCAGCCAGGGCGGAGGAAACTTGCAGAAACTCGCGACGTGTTCTCATAGGGCTCGATCTTAATTGGATTGACCAGCAGCTGACCAGTCTCCGCCGCTGTCGTAGAGTCTGCTGCCTAGTTAGGGTGCCTACCCTGTCTCGGCTATCGTAGAAGGGGGGTCATTCATGAGCGCCTGGTATTCACGCCCCGTTTTCTTCGTCGAAAGTGTGGAGCGGTCCATCGCTTTCTATACCGAAAAGCTCGGATTTACCGAGGCGACCCGCTATGAAGAGGACGGGAAAGTCCTCGTGGGTCAAGTCGATCGCGAGGATTGCGAAATCCTCCTCAATTGCCAGCAGCCCGAAAAGAACGGGCGTGGCCGCATGTTCATTTCGCTCGAATTAGAGGTCCTGCGAACATTGAGAGCGGAATTTGAGAATAGGGGCGCGCCGGTGACGGATGGCTGGTGGGGATATGACACTTTGATTATCAAAGACCCCGACGGCAACGAACTGTTCTTCCCTTACCCGAAGGACTTTTCTGCTTAGCCGCGTCGGCGAGTACAAAAGTTTAGCGGCACCGTGAGAGACACGATAGATGCTGAATAATTTCAGCCCTCGAAGTCCCTTATTGGCGGACGTTTCTGCCCGGCTCAAGTGCTGTAAAATCCTGCTGGGCCTATGAAGCAAAAGATCCTGCTCGTCGATGACGAAGCGCAGATCACGCGCGTGTTGAGGACCGCTCTCTCCACCCAGGGGTACGACGTCCGCGCCGTCAACGACCCCGAGGAGGCACTCAGGGTCTTCGACGAGTGGGGCCCCGACCTGGTGGTCACTGACCTCGTCATGCCGGGCATCGACGGGATCGAAGTTTGCCGAACCATTCGGGGAAAGTCCGATACTCCGATCATCGTCCTCTCGGTGCGCGACCATGAACAGTCCAAGGTGAAGGCGCTCGATGCCGGGGCTGACGATTACGTCGTCAAGCCTTTCGGCATTCAGGAGCTGACTGCCCGCGTTCGCGCCCACCTGCGCCGCGCCCCCGTCAGACCTCACCACGAGTCGATCGCGGTCGGCGACTTCACCGTGGACACCGCCGCCCATGAAGTCAAAGTCCGCGGAACCGCCCTGCACCTCACTCCAAAGGAATTCGAGTTGCTCCTTCATTTCGCTAGAAATTCCGGCAAAGTCATCTCCCACCGCGCGCTCCTCACCGCCATCTGGGGCTCGCAATCGGCACAGCAACCCGAATATCTGCGCGTTTTCGTGGGGCAGCTCCGAAAAAAGCTCGCCGCAGATTCGGCCAGAGAATATATCCAGACCGAGCCTTGGGTTGGTTATCGCTTTCTTCCTGACGGCGTCCCGGAGTAGCCGGGTAGCAGGCTAGTACGCAGCCATTTCAGGCTCTTCCCTGACGGGGCGAAGTAATTCATAATCGCTCATCGCCATCGTGCCTCATTGACGATGAAAGACAGGAAAATATGACTCCGGAAAAAACCACGATGGTTCCCGAAGGAACGACGCGGGCATTCGGCTGGCGCGTTTACGGCGTGGGAATGATGGCATTAGCAGTGGTTGCGCTGGTGTGGAAGGACTTCGATCTGGGGCAGCCTGTGCCGAGGGCCTTCCCGCACCGCACCGCCCTGGCGTACGCCGCCGATGTCTTCATGCTGATCGCGGCCGCTGCCGTCGGTTTGCCCTCATCGAGATGGCATCGAGCCCGGGCATGGGGCGCTGCGGCGTTGACCGCCTATTACGCGCTTATCGTCGTAATCCTGATGAACGGCCGGTTGCTGCTCACTGGCTATTCTGAATATGGCACCTACGATGGCATCGCCGAACAACTCGCGCTCGCTGCGGGTGCGCTGGCCGTCTACGCGACTGCCGGTCGGGGACGACGGGGCGGCGTCAATCTAGAATCGGGCCTGTCCGCGCGCCTGACGCGCCTGGGCCAGCTTGCGTTTGGGGTTTGTGCGCTGATATTCGGCGGGGCCCATTTCGTTTATATGAACCTAACCGCGCCGCTGGTCCCCAAATGGCTGCCGCCGAGTCAAGTGTTCTGGGGTTACGCGACCGGAGTCGCCTTCATCGCGGCGGGACTTGCGCTGCTGACGGGTGTCCAGGCCCGGCTCGCAGCCATCCTCTTGACCGTCATGCTAGCAATCTTTGGTCTGCTGGCGAACGGGCCAGTCCTTCTGGCCGACCATGCCAGCCACTTTAACTGGGCCGAGAGCGCACTCAATCTCACCCTAGTCGGCGCTGCCTGGGTCGTGGCAGACTCACTGGCGCAACCGAACCCACGAGACTAGCTTTCCAGCTCGGCATCTCGCGACGGCGTCGGCACCGCCCGCCCAAAGGCAGAGCCGATACCCAACAACATGTATCCAAAACTCCTGGCGAGTATCGTCGCGTCAAGCCACAGCGACCAATCCTCAACGTAACGCGCATCGACAGCCAGCGATCGCGTAAACGAGCCCTTGCGCAGCCCTCTCACACGCCACGCACCAGTAAGCCCCGGCAAAACGCTGAGACAAGTCAATTGCTCGGGCAACAGGTCATCGGGCAGCAATTGATCGGCGCGCAGATGCCTTACTTCCACTGTCTCGGTAACGGGCTCGTCAGGCTTTTCAGACAGCTCATCTTTAAGGATCAACCGGGGCCCCACAAAGCTCATTTCCCCAGAGAGGACATTGAAGAGCAAGGGAAGACCATCCAGCCGGGTGCGTGCGAGGAACCGGCAAATCCAGCTTTCGCGCGGCGAGCTATCCCGTAGACCAACCCCGCCGCAGCGCTCCTCGGCCGTCGATTTTGACGCTCTTCGCGTCCTGAATCTGTAGCAGTAAAAGATATCCGTTTTCCTGCCGATGCATCGCGTCCTGGTCACCAGATCGCCCCGGCCCTCCAACACCAGTGCGGCGGCGATCAAGCCCATCAGGGGCAAACATAGCACCATCGCAATCATGGCCAGAACGATGTCCATGAAACCCTTGAACCGCCGCCCAAGTCCTGGAGCATGCCGGCGATGCAGCGAAACCAGAGGGACATTCCCCAGGTAACTCAGAGGGCCATGCAGGCTCAAGGGCTCGTGAATACCGGGAAGGATCCTGAGGTCTATGTCGAACGCCCGGGCGACCCCAATGGCCTGGATCACCTGGCGCGTATTCCCAAACTCGGTGATGATTACGTCATCGACAAATGAGCGCCGGCTTATCTCTTCCACATCCGAGATCGTTCCGGCGACATCGACGCGCGGGCAACACCGGTCGGACATCGCCCCCGGAACGCGAAGAAAACCCCTGAAGTAATAGCCGCAATTCGGATTACGCTCTACCTGGTAGCGAAGTGCTTCGCTGATCCGATTCTCCCCTGCGATCAGGAGCCTGCGTCTTCCCGTACCGCGCATATACAAACGATGCTGATGGAAGCGTGCGGTCCCGCGCCTTATACTCAGCACAATCGCAGTGGCCACCACAATCAGCGCAATGATCGAACGGGGCGCTCGCTGCTGGCCGGACAAGTAGAGCGTTCCACATAGCAGCAGTCCGGCGGCCAGCGATGCCTGCATGCTCAGCCGCTGCTCGTTCCATCCGCTGCGCGGCTGATGCCTTGAATACAGTTTGTAATGCCAGGCCACGGCAAACAGCGCCAGCATATAGAGCGCCAGGCAAAAGAAAGCGTCGGTCGATGTGATTTGAAAGTAAGGCAGCCCAGTATTGCTGGTCAGCCAGCTCAAAGGAATACCGATTACGAAGTGGACCACCGCCGCCGCTGTGCAAACCACCAGACAGGCATCCAGCAGTATGGTCAAGAACGCAACGTCGTTATATGAGGGCCGTCCGCGGCGCTCTCGATAAGCTGATCGGGGCTCGTCTGCAACTTCGGTGCTCCGAGGTTCCATTCCTATCTCTTCGGCCTCAGGATCAAAAACCAATAATGAAAAACCGGCCGTTGCTCAGGTCGTAAAGACACGTCGAATGCTCTTTGGTTGCGCTCCGATCAAAAAAGCGCCCGAATATTAATTAAAGGGCGCGCCCTGTTGCCTCTTCGCCAGCTGAACACGCAACGATGCTAGCCCGGGCTAAGCGAAAAGTAAACAAACTTCTTTCTGACTAATGTTGTCTTGATGACTGAAGTACTGCTGGCTGCTCCCAAATGTACATAGAGTACACAACACTCAAGTAACCAACTTGGCACATGCCTGATCACCGCAAACCCAGCGCTCACCGTTGTGCGGGAAACAAGGCAGGGTTTGTGCGTGGGCGCATTTACTTTACCGGGGACGCAACTTGACCGGCTCGAGCGGCTTGACCCGGGGGCTTTCCTCTTCATCGGCTTCGGCGGAAGGCGGCGGAGCCATCGCAATTCCCGCTAATCCGATTCCATTGATCAGCGGCTTGACAGCAGCAAGAGGAGCTCGACGCTCCGTTCTCACTCCCGTGGCACCTGTGGTCACGGTCGAGATCGCATGTTTGAAAACAAGCTGCTCCTGCTCACCGTTTTCAAGCAGCACAGAGAACTTGTCGAAGGAACGAATCCTGCCATGCACCCGCACCCCATTCACAAGGTAGATTGTGAGCGGCGTCTTATCCTTGCGCACGGTGTTGAAGTAGGTGTCCTGAACATTCTGCGCGGTCTTGCTTTCCATCACTCTTCCCCTGCAACACCAGCTCGCCTTGTAACCTGACAATGACCCCGAAGCGAAACGTAACCATTCACAGAGGTCATAGGTCGGCGAGACAATACAAGTTAGCATCGCCACCAGACTAACTGTCAATGCTTATCACACCTATCCATGAAACAGCGGACGTAAAGCTGCCATCTCTACCGATTCGCGGGTGGGACAGGCTCCGGCTACTTTAATCGTGAAGAATTATATTGAGCAACGACTTATGCACGTGGATACGCCCGTTATATTCGATAAAACCCAGCTTGCGAAAGCGGTTCATAAAAAAGCTGACTCTGGACCGTGTCGTCCCCACCATTTCAGCGAGGGTCTCCTGGCTGATTTTAGGAATCTCCACCTTCGGGTCTCCGGACTGGCCGAACTGCGCTAACAGCAGCAATGTCCTCGCCAAGCGCTTCTCACTTGAATTGAAAAGCTGGTCAACCAGATCAGCCTGTACTCGCATCGACCGCGACACCATGTATGCAATAAAAAGGTCAGAAAAAGAATGCTCTTCATGGATCACGCGCAGAGCCTCGGTACGTTCAATCTTCAAAATAGAACAAGGCGTAATAGTCTCGGCCGTGGACATGTAACTAGGGGCCTGCAGAGCGATCGCCTCCTGGCCGAGAAAGTCGCCCGGCCCGAGGATGGCCAGTGTTGCCTCCTTTCCGCGTTTAGATGTAACTAACAATCGCGCGCGACCCTTTTGCAAGTAGTAAACACCTTGTGCGGGCTCACCCTGGACAAAGACCGACTGCTTGGCTTTGTATTCCATCTGCTTGCGTCCCAGGCCGGAATGGCTCAGGAACGCTTCGACGTTAAATCCGCTAACTTTGCCTGCGGGCATTTTCCCTAACTCATCACTTTAAATTTAGCCCTATTGATGCACTGCTCTCCGCATGGTGAACAGCCAAGGGGACGCTAAGCACCAATTCTTTACCTGACCGAACCGGTGGCCACGGCGCCCCAAGTTACATACACGAGGCCTAGAGGAGTTTCCAAAGCGAAAGTGCCTCGATAGCGAATACTACGCCTAAAGGAGGCCCATCTGGAAGTGGTCAGGAAAATAAAGTGAAGCAAATAAACGGCGGGGGTCGAAAGTAACTCTTAACTACAGCGAGTTTTCACTTGCATGAAGACACCCGTTAGAAGTGGTGCAACTTTTCCTCGACGGCAGGCTCGGATGGCTTGTTAGCCTCGCGCTCGAGCGAACGGCTCACAAGGTCTCGTGAACCCAGCCCGACAGCCAAAGCAAGCGCAAAAACGATTCCGCCGAACAAAATGCCGAAGGCGAGATCGACAATCTCTCCACCGATTGCCAAGTGGTCAAGCACCATAGCTGAGGTCAGCACCAGCACCAGCCACTTGACCCCCGTGGCAAGCAGGTTCGCATAGTGCAGCTTCATGTTGACCGCGCCTATGAGTACCGTGCGCGACAGGAACCGCGCGATAATACTGCCAAAGAAAAGCAGCACGACAGCGCCCACCACGCGCGGCAGGTAGGCGAATATATACGGAGCGACCGCCGAGTCGGACGATGCGTCAAAGGCGGTTAACCCTATCAGAATGCCTGCCACAATGCATGCCCAGAACACCGTGCGGCTTATGAGCACTGTAGGCGTATGGTTTGGGGACCACTCTGCGATCGGCGAGTTCCCTCTACTTGCCCGCCGGTCAAAATCAATTGCATTGAGGATACGACGGACTAACCACGCGAGCGCCCACCCGACCAGGACTGAAACCAGCAGCGCCGCCACCGACGCGAGGATTGCAGGTAGCAGTGTAGCTATCCTCGAAACAACCCGGTCCATCGACTCTTCAAGGGACTGCCCTACGTTCTTCCACATATTGAGATCCTTCCTGCTGTCCTATGCTGCAATTCACTCTAATAGGCGGCGTCAGTGTCTATGGATTAAACCTGTCAGGCCAGCGCCACCGGGAAACCAGGTATGCCTTCTCATCTTCATACGCTTTAGCTAACTTCTCTACCCTCTGTTCCGCGCCTGTAGTGTCCATATCTGCTATCTCCTGCGCATAAGAAGCCACCCAGCCCAGATAGAGCGGTGTAAGTGCTCCCAGCAGATGGGTCCTGTTTAAGCTTCTGAGGCGATAGGCCAGTGCAAAATCATAGATAATCCGCGCCCATAAGGGGTCCGCAATCCGAAATTGTTCCGGCGTCATGCGTCCCAGGCGCTTGATTTCAAGCAGCGTCACCGGCGGTAATATGAGCGCCCAGACTTCTTGCAAATTTCGCGAAGCCAAGTGAAAACTCTCAATCATCGGCCGAACATCCACGTGATCGCTCGCCGCGCTTACGCCTGCGCTGCCAAGCACCAGCCCAGGCTGAGAACCACGAATCCGCTGCCATACAACCGGATGCTTTTCTGCATCACTGAAGAGCGAACCCGCAAGATGCCCCAGCACTGTCGATAAATCAAGCCCTTCATTCTGCGCACCGTGGCGTCCATCGAGATGCACTTGTGCCACTGACGCATCACTGAGCGCCGCTACGATGCCCGGCCATATTACTGCCTGGTCATCTTCAGTCTCACCCGAGCGCGCCTTGCGCCGGCCCATCTTTCCCAGCAACTCCGTAGAAGCAGAAAAGTCTGGGCCTAGTGGGTAACGCACTCGCCGGCCATAAAGAGCGCGTGAAAAGGGATAAAGGATTCCGCTGTTT
>DASWUZ010000248.1:0-9630 GCA_036401395.1 Acidisarcina sp. | reverse complement strand
AATTTGTGGCCGTGGGTCTGTAGTTCACGCTTAAGTTGGAGATAATTTTCGACGATGCCGTTATGGACGACGACAATTCGGCCGCTGCAGTCGCGGTGAGGATGGGCATTCTCTTCTGTGGGGCGACCGTGGGTGGCCCAGCGCGTGTGGCCTATGCCATACGTGCCTTCGAGAGGATGTTCGCGGATGACTTCTTCAAGATTGCGCAGTTTGCCAGCGGCGCGGCGCAACTGTAGCGGCCCTCCGCTGCTGTCGCCGACGGCGATCCCGGCTGAATCGTAGCCACGATATTCGAGCCGCCGCAGCCCGTCGATAATGATCGGAACGACTTTATTCGGGCCGATGTAACCAACAATTCCACACATTTATTGTTCCGGCTCCTGCTGGTTTCCCAATATTAATCAACGACTACGCGCCTCGGCTGGCGCGGCTCAATCGTCCAGACGGTAGGTAAACTCTTCAATGACGGGGTTTGTAAGCACGTCTTTCGCGATGCGCTCTACCTCGGCGCGCGCGTGGTCGGCGGCGATGCCTGCGGCCAGAGTGAGCTGAAAGTATTTCCCCTGACGGACATCGTCGATGCCCTTGTATTGCAGCTTCCTGAGTGCGTTTTGAATTGTCTGGCCCTGCGGATCGAGCACCGTGCGCTTGAGGGTAACGTAGACATGAGCCTTCATTGTGCCCGATTATAAACTTCATACCCCTCTGACGAAACCCGTTGGAAGACGCACTCATACCTAATCACAGGATGGACATGGTCAATTATCTGGAACTGCCCGTTGGGGAAAAAGTCCCCGAGGTCATCAATGTCGTTATCGAGATACCGCTCGAGGGCATAAATAAATACGAATACGACAAGCAGCTTCATGTATTCAAGCTGGACCGCAATCTTTATTCGCCGGTGCATTATCCGGGGGACTACGGGTTTGTGCCTTCAACGCTTAGCGATGACGGCGACCCTCTCGATGTGCTGGTGCTGGTCGATACGGGTAGCTTCCCGGGTTGCCTTATGCAGGTAAGACCGATTGGCCTGCTTGAGATGCTGGACCAGGGCGTGCTGGACGAAAAGGTGCTGGCTGTCGGGCAGAATAATCCGCGTTACCACGATGTTTGGAACTATTCGGAGATCTACCCGCACATGTTGAAAGAGATCACGCACTTCTTTTCGATTTATAAGGACCTCGAAGGGAAACGGGTCGAGATCAAGGGGTGGCATAACGCTTCTTATGCGAGGGACCATGTGCTGCAGGCGGCTAAGAATTTTCAGGACAATAAGGAAGGTAAGCAGGTGATGATCGATGCGCCGGTGGCGAAGGGAGCGACATCGCAGCGCACTCCGTTGCAGGTCCCGGCAAGGGGGAAGTAGGTATAGCCCTGCCCTGGGTCAAAGAACGTTGGAAGGAACTTTGGCGGCGTTGTAGTGATCTTATTGTTATAACGACCCAATAAAATTAGAAGGAGGCATCCCGACATGATGTTTCACGTGACGCTGGAGCAGGCTGAAGATGGCTGGATCGTGGCCGAGTGCCCCGCTTTGCCCGGTGCTGTTTCCCAGGGGCGGGACGAAAAGGAAGCTCTGGAAAACATCCGGGAAGCCATCACTGCCTGGATGTGGGCTGAGGACCTGAAGGCCACTCGCGCCTTGCCTGTAAGTAGCGGGCCTGTGATCGTAACGGTATAAAGGCCCACAGATTCCAGCATTGCATCTAGGTGGAGACCCCAGAAGTTAGTAACCTGTGTATATCGGAACAACTATCTTGTTTCGTATTCGCCTTCTTCCTAGACTCTAACTAGTGAGCTTAAGGCGATCTGACAAAGCGTCGACCTTTGTTGAGCCTTCCACGAAAGGTATGCGGATGAGCAAGCTCGGTAACATCTCCGGCAAGCAGGCGGTAAAGGCCTTCGGAAAAGCGGTTGGGAGGCCGTCGGACAGGTGGCAGCCATCTGGTCATGTGCAAGGCAGGGTCGCGGGCCAATCTTTCAATTCCTCAACACAAGGAGCTCTCCGTAGGTACCCTCCGATCATTGATTCGCCCTGCAGGAATGACCGTCGACTCCTTCCGACAACTCCTCTGATGTCCCGGGCCCATGGGTCCCCCAAAAGCGGCGCGAAAGCCAGTAGAAACATGGCCCTGCGGCCGCTATGATCAGGCCGAAAAGCAGGGCGGGCATTCGCCCCACGCGCTCCGTTCGGGCCACATACATGGCGAAAAGAATCAGCGCCGTCGGCGGAATTCCAACCAGCATCGCCATTCCGCGACCCTTGATGCGGAAGGGACGGACCAGATCCGGTTCCTTTTTACGCAACACGGCAAGCGCGATGAATTCGAGAATCAGGCTGGCCCCGTAGAGGATCAGGTCGAGCGAGATCAGCCGCTCAAAAGTGAAGTTCAAAGCGAGCGCCCAAGCCGCTCCGCACGCCATGATCGCGGCCACTGGGACGCCTCTGCGGTTGGTCCGGGCCATCCATGACGGCAACATCCGGTCCTGAGCGAGCGCCATGGGCAGCCGCGCGTAAGACATCATCAGCACGTTGAACATGCCCACCCCGCTGATCACTCCGCCAACCACGATGGCAATGAACAGCCCGTGACCGCAGAGGGATTGGGCGGCGTCCGTCCATGAGCCCGTTGAAAACTGTGCCACCGAAATGCCCGCCAAGGCAACGGCGACTATCGGTACGATGTAGGTGATCGCGACCATCGTGGTGCTCAGAGCCATGGCGCGCGGATAGTTGCGCTGCGGATTCTCGACCTCCCGCGCGACGGTGCTGGCGTTGTCCCATCCCATGTAGTTCCACAGCGCGACCAGGATTGCCGTACTGAGGTTCGCTCCCGGAGGCGCGCCTAAGTGCCCCTGCGCGTGAACGGTGTGACGAGCGTGCCACAGCGCAGCGGCCACCAGCACCGCAAAAGGTGCAAGCAACAGTCCAAATAACCATACCGAGCCGCCACCCACCGACGGCGCGCCGCGCAGGTTCCAGAGCACGCAGATCACGACAATGAGCAGCGACCACACCATGCTGCGATGACCAGTGGTCAACGCTGGAAAAAGCTTACCGAGGTAAAGCACAGCAAAGGCCGGATAAATCGCCATGTCGAAGACGCTGGCTGTGAGCGAGAGCCACGCCTCCTGATAGCCCCAGAAGGGGCCAAGCGCGCGGCGCACCCAGACGTAGAATCCGCCCTCAGCGGGAATGGCGCTCGCCAGTTCGCCGATCATCAGCGCCGTCGGCAGCGACCAGATCACCGGAAGAATGAGCAGGATCAGCAGGGCCTTAAGGTAGCCCGCACCGCCGAGGATGTCTTCGATCGCATAAGGTCCGCCTGACACCATGAAAAAGGTGGAGGCCGCGAGCGGAATCATCCGCATTCGGCGATTCGCACGGCGAGGCTGCGGCGCGTGACTCGCGTTCGAGCGATTATCAACCCGGTTGTGTGTACGGTCGTTTACCGCGTTTCTCCAGCGAAGCTCATAGAGAGCAATCTAACCGAAGCGGGAGCAGAAACCTATCGAGCCTGAAGCGCGCGTGGGTGTGGTCGCATGTCACATCGGCAGGTGTCTGTGGTGCTGCGGAAGCAGGCACACCTTCAACAAGTCCAGTTATCCTACCCCTGAGCCGTGCGAAGGAGAAGGACCTGCGGTGTAATCCTCAGCTTGCCCCAGTTTCGCTGAGAGCACCCCGGGGACATGGCTTCGGATGGGGACAACGTAAGATAACTTCCGGGCATGGGGTCGTCGGGATGCGTCTCTGCCGTTGAAGCAAATCGTAGATCCTTCCAGTGGCCACGCTCAGGGGTAGGATAATTGGGACTTTCTCTAAGGATTAACACCCCGGACAGTAAAGCCGAACTCACTTCCATTCGTTCCGTTATAATCTGACACAGGCAGCCGGAGAGATGGCCGAGTGGCTGAAGGCGGCGGTTTGCTAAACCGTTGTAGGGGCTAACACCTCTACCGGGGGTTCGAATCCCCCTCTCTCCGCCAGCGAGTCTAATTTGTTTATTATGTGCTATTTAACGCGCAATGCTGAACGGGTTTACGGACCATTTCGCGGAACTCACTTATTGAGAGAATTCAGGTAGAAGCCGAGAGACCCATCCGGGTTGGGCTATTCTCCGCCCCCCATTACGGAGGTCCGGTTTTTAAATTGAGTTCCCGCATAACCTCGCTCGCAGCATCCGGCAACGGCAATCAAGGTGTGTATCTAGCAGCTATTCCTGAAACCATGGCCCAAGTCGTTGTCGGGCTTATCGGGCCCCAGGCTATCGACTTGGTCAGGAACCTATCAGTCGAACTTCCGTTTTCTCAACCGGCACCAGAAACTGCGGACCTGGAATTGTGGGAGAGTCATATCGAGGAGACCATCGAAGAAGCCGTTGATCTTTCTGAGACGGATCGGGAATCCCTGATAGTCGCCCGAAGGGGCAGGGGCTCTTTAAGCAGCGTGTGATGCGTATCGAAACCTGCTGCAGGATCACCAAAGTGGAAAACCCGGCCCACCTTCGGGCGAGCCACTGCAAGCCGTGGCGGAATAGCAGCAACGCAGAAAGGCTGAACGGAGAGAATGGCCTACTATTGACTCCGTCTATCGATCACCTGTTCGACCGAGGATTCATCAGCTTCGAGAATACGGGTCGCCTTATCGTCTCGCCAGTTGCCCATAGAGAGTCACTTCAGCGTATGGGTATTTCAACAGAGGTTCCGGTCAATGTAGTCGATTTCAGCGAGGGTTAGAGGACGTTTTTGGAATATCATCGCAACTCCGTCTTGCTGATGGCTTCAAGGTGAGTCGTTGTGCGGTCTTGGCTAATCTGCCTTTGTGATCGTGATTGGCGGCGAGGTGGCACGTCAGCTAGGGCCAGGATCGAGCCGCCGCCGCCGTCCCTTCAGGACGGCTCTCCCTACTAAACTATCTAGCTTGGGTTATAGGAGGCCGTGCACGTGGTCGGCCCATATGAAGAGGCACGCAATTAGGCGGATAACCGCTGCTAGCTTTGGTGCCGAGCTATTTTCGCTCTCTGTTGCGCCCAGCTATGCGGGACTTGGCCGAGCAAGCCTCCCAAAGTCATCTCCGGTGCCTGACGCCCATTCAGAATTTCCTCGACGATGTCGGGTGCAAGGAATGCGAGCGGAAGAAGTCGGCTGATATAGCGTTCGTCAAGGCCGTTTGCTTCTGCGACCGCTCGTTGATCTTTGTATTCTCCGGAGACAATCTTCTGAACCCAATCCTGCGCCCGACTGATCGCTTTGATCAGTGAAGGGACTGTTCTCCCGGCTTCGCTATTTCCCGATTGAGACGGGATTATCAGCCGCATCTGGTCTTTGCAGCACTTGAGTTTTGCTGGAATTGAAAGCGTGATTTGATCCTGATCCGGTGACAAGCCCCGCACACCCTCAGTGGAGGTGGTGGCTTCAGCCCCCAGGAGTCGGTCTCTCGTTCTGGCCCTCGGCAGTTCCACTTTAATCGAATGGTGCTGAACGATGACCCGACCGACTATCCAGTCGATCAGTTCGCTGAGGTTTTCTGACGAACCGCCATTCAACTTTTCTGAAATGCCAGATCCTCGATTCTTGCTTAAGTCTTTACTTTTCGTCTCGAAGCCGCAGTATCCCGAAAGACAATCGCGCCAGACGGGACGGGAACCATGTTTCGATCTTAGAGTTCGTGGAGGAACTCGAGGAGCAGCTCGTTGACCTTCGAAGGTTGCTCCTCAGCTGCGGCATGTCCAACGCCCGGCAACATGACTTTCTTCCGCAGGTTGGTCATATGCGCTTCGAGCTTTTCATAGGCGCCCTTAACCGCGGGGAAGACGGGATCGTCCTGACCCATAATGCAGATGCTGGGCTGCCGCACAATCGCGCCGTCGAGAAAGGAAGTCACTTCCCAGTTCATATCTCTACAGCGGTATTGATTCAGGACGCCGGTGAAACCGGTGCGTGTATATTCGCTGACGTAATAGTCTCGAGCCACCTCGCTTAACCACGAAGGAAATTGCGCAGGCAGTGTGGCTATATCGAGGATGGTTTCACCTTTCTCCACGAATATACGGCTGCGGTCCGCATCGGTAGCGCTGCCAGAAACCCCATACATCACGCTCAGTAGAAATCTGCGGGGATCGCTAGCCATTTCGCGATCGGCCTTAGTGTCCTGAAAGTAGTGCTGATAGAAGACGTTATTCTTTTCCATTGCCTTCCAGACGACACTGGGTTTGGCGGGGCCGCGTGTCCCCGGCGGCGTGCACAAAACGCCGACCGCGCGGAATAAGTCTGGTCGCATCAAGGCTGCCGCGTTGACTACCCCGGCTCCCACATCGTGGCCCACGATCACCGCAGATGTCTCGTCCAGAGCCTTCATCAATCCAACCAAGTCGCCCACCAGATGGGTGTGGTCATAGGCTTCGACGGAATCTGGCTGATCGGTCTGGCCATAACCACGCAGGTCGGGGGCTACGACCCGGTAGCCGTCAGCGGCCAGGGCGCGTATCTGTGCCCGCCACGCGTACCACAGGTAGGGGAAGCCATGAACAAGGATGACCAGAGGTCCTTGCCCCTCTTCCACGTAATGCAGTCGGATGCCATTCACGTGGGCGAACTTGTGGTTGAAGCTTCGTGGATCGTCGGTTACCGCAGGTGCACTCTGAACTCCCTGTTCGGCCATGTATTTCATCCTTAGGTTTGCTTCGAGCTTCAAAATATCTTTCCCTTGAGTAACGACGGAATGGTTGGAGTGATCTGCAACTGAACATTCCATTTGGGGCTGTAGAGGGTGGGGTGTACTGGATAATACTCAAATTGCAGTTGAATCAGTGTTGGCGTGCGCCCCCACTTGCACAACTTTCCCACCTGAGGACCGATGGGAAATGACACCCTCTGACTCCTCGGAGCTTGCCAATCTACTGATAGGTTCGGCTCAGTTCCAACGTTCCAGCCATCCTTTAAAAAATAAGTGAAGTCATAGATCGCGCTTAATTGGTTGGTCTTTGGGCCGTTGCCACCAATCTTGAACCACTGCTGGGGGAAGACGAACGCCAAGTAGCGTTTTCCAGACACGACAACGCCAACGTCCGGTCCGGCCTGCCAGTTCTGTTGCCCGAGCAGATTGTCTGTCGCAGTCGGAAAGATAAACGTGGGCCCAGCGGCAAGCGTCAGGCGCCCTTTCAAAAGTGGCCGAGGCGACAAGGCTAATGCGAGCACCATATCTCCGAACCCGGTCGTGCGCTGGTCAAGGCCGCTCGCGTCTACGTAAGGCGTGGAATTGAAAAGTGTCAGGATCGGGCGCGCGAGTAGTGTCCATTCATCTGTCAGTTTCACGCTCAAGAGCGGCTGCAATAGCAGGTCGCTATCAACTCGATCTCCCTCGTTCAACGGCATTCCTACCCAGCCGTTATTTTGCTGAACCTGTATCAGCCAGGCGCTAGAGAGAGGATTGCTGGCCTGTTTAGCAAGTTCCGCCGCTGCCTGGCTGTCGGTAGCTGACGGTGGGGTGACGGCGGCAGGCTGGTTCCCGGTTCCTGACGCCTTCGCGCTTAACTCCTGAGTTTGCGAGGTCCCTGATTTGTTCCACGCGAGCACGAGTATCGCCAACATGGTGATTCTTATCGTGAATCGACGCGTATAGGACATCAGTCACCTCTGTAAATTGCAGTCTGTGTGCGATGTTTCGCTTCCAAAATTTCTTCCGATTTGTCGGCTTTGGCGGGTAATTGTTCGCATTTACGGCGCAAAGTCGCTGCTAGCAGTTAATCCAGAGAGCGATGAAGCCACTCCGGCTTTGAGGATCCAATGGGGCAGATGATTGGATCCCCCCAGTATTCCGGTGTCTTGGACATTTCAACCTGGGAACCAAGGCGCGTGAATTCGCCAAATGCCGTTTGTCCTGTCTGGAGATTGGGCTTGGCCGGTTGATGCTCCGGCCCCAAGCTTTCCAAATTGAGGAGCAAGTCATTCCTAACCAAGCCGAGTGCCTGCTCGAACATGATGGTCTGCGACAAAGTGACAGTCACCTTATAACTTCCACCTTCGGCAGCTCTTCGCAGCAATGCCGCCTGGACACCAATTGATCCGAGATAGCCGGTCAGCATATCGCACACTACTTGAACGCCGTGCGGCAGCTGAGGCTGATCTGCCGACCCTATATCGCAGAACAACCCGCACAGGGCAGCAGCGGTAAAGTCGTATCCCATCCAATCGGCCCAGGGCCCAGATTGGGTGTTCAGCTTGACCGTGACATAAATGATTCCCGGCCGGTACTGTGCCAGCGTCTCGGCGGAGTAACCTTGTTCGGCCGCCATTTGCGGTCGCAGGTTCTCGACGAAAACGTCAGCGCCTTTTACAAGCTCGTAAATTGCTTTCCGACTTCCATCGCTGCGTGCGTCTAAATACGCCTGGCGCATTCCCGCCTGGCATTGCCAGAAGATCGTCGGTTGTTCGATCCAGTTCAATGTGTTCAGATTAAGGCAGTCAGCACCTTGCGCGCCCAACTGACGCAACACCACGGGCCCGGCCACCACATGCACCATGCCCAACGCACGAATACCTGAAAGTGGTCGGGGTCCGGGCGGAAATGGCTCTCGATCGCTGTCACCTATCTTCTCGATATGGATAAGTGGCGTGGCTGCGTGTCGCTGATACTGCTCTGTGGATTGATACTCCTTGCGGGTTCGGCACACGACTACGGGCACGGACGCAGCTTGTGCCGCATTCTCTAAGTCAATTGCGTCCCATTTGCGCGTTGCGCGCTCGAGCTGTTTTGGCAACGTACCGCTGTCGAGCAGACTCATTGCTCTTTGAGCGTTGGAGCTGTACTCAATGGTCAGGGAAACGAAGCGTCCGTCCCTGGTTGGCAAGATATGAGTACCGGCCTCGCCAACGTTGCCACCCATCATTTGCGGCGTGCCATTGACCAGAGTGCAGCCAGCAAGAATGTCTTGCCACGGACTTTGAGTAACGTAGGCCTTTCTAAGGTCAATGTGAATACCCTGACCCTGGCCCGACCGCTGCTTCCAGATGATGGCCGATGCGATCGCATTTGCGCCGCTAATGGCCGCCGATACACAACCTACTTTAATGTGGGTCGGACGGATAGGATCCATTCCCGCAAAGGTTATTTGACCATCCATATGCTCGCGCTTAAGACCAGCTTCCAACAGCAAGCCATCTACGACGTTTAGCAGGTCTTGATGGTTATTTACAGACTGATAAGAGAACATGGCCCTCCCTTTTGTTCATGCAAGTCTGCGATCGCTACTCTCCCGCCAGGAACTCCACGTAAGCGATGCCGGTGAGATTGCCCTGCACGGCCTGAACGACCTTCTTGTTCGACCCATCGAGATTCGCGCTGTGAATCGTGCCTGCGAGATCGGTGATGAACATGCGCCCACCTTTGAGGTCCAGGGCGAGTCCGATGCCTTCCTCGAGGTGCGTGAAGACAATCTCCGGTTCCATGGTCTTATCGTTTGCAGGCGGCTCCATCGGAGCACGACTCACGGTATTGCCGCGCGGGGGGTCGCCGCGGTCGGTCCAATAGAGTAGTCCGTTCGCGACATCTAGATCCAGATCGATGGGTTCGGGAAGATCGGAAAACAGAAGTTCAATGTCGGTCCGGCGGGAAGACGTTTCGCCCGCAGG
>DASWUZ010000247.1:0-7922 GCA_036401395.1 Acidisarcina sp. | reverse complement strand
AGCTCTGCGGCGAACTGCTTCAGCCTGCGCTGCGCTGCCACTCCCGCCGATTCGATTTCATGTTCGGCTGACTCGACGATGCGGCGGCGCTCTTCTTCTAAAGATTGCTTGATGCGAATTTCGTCCTGTGCGCCATCGCGCTCCGCCTGCTGGCGAATGCCCTCAATCTCGGCGTCAAGCCGGGAGAGCCGCGCTTCAACAACGCTGAGCCGCTCGTTCGCCTGTTCAGTTGCGGTGCGCGCATCGACCAGCGCCGCCTGGATCGTCTCGCGTCGCTGCCGGTAGGCTACGGGTAACTTTCGAGCGAGGAAGGCCACGATTACCAGGATCAGAACGCCGGAGTTGATGTCCTCGAATATCTTCGCTGCGGTTTCGACGCTGACATGCAAGTGCCTCGCGATCCATTGAACAGGGGCAGCATGGCGAAATGCATTCTGACTATCTTGCTCATCCGAGGTCGCAGAGCCCGGGCTGGCCGAGTGAGCCGACGCGGTTGTGGTTTGGCCAGGCTCTTCGGCAAGTGCCCGGCCTGCCTGTCCGAAAGCCAGAAAAACAGCAACGAAAAGCAAAACAGGAAGGCGGAAGCTACAAAGTCGAATCTTGCTGGGCCGAATGCTGATGCTGCTCAACGCGGGCTCTCCCCTTGGGCTGCATTTCCCGTGTTGGCCGGCAAAATGGCTTTTAGAATCTGGGCGGCTAGCTGGTCGATGGATGACTCAATCTGGGTGCGGGCCGCGCCAGCCTGCGCTTCGATGGCCGCGCGGGCAGTCAAAGCACGTTCATGAGCGGACTGACGCGCACTCTCAAGTGCGCGTTCTCGCTCCGCATTCCAATGCTGCATCCGCTGCTCTCTCCTGCGAAAAATCTCCGTGCGGGCGGCCCGCAGCCGCGCTTCATATTCCTGCGACTTCGCGTCCGCGGCCGCGATGGCGGCATTCGCCTTTTCTATGGCTCCCTCGGTACGGGCGCGACGCTCGGCCAGAGTTGCGAGCAAAGGCTTGAAAAGGAGGAAGCGGTACGCCAGCACCAGCACAATGAATAAGATCGCCGTGGGCAGGGCACCGAGCAGCAAGCCGACGAGTTGATGCAGTATTTCGTCCATGTCCTCACACCGTTATAGGCGGTGGTTTTTGTCTGGTAGGGGAGTCGTAGCCGAACCCTTAGTTTTACAGAGCGAAAAGGGGATGTCAATGTCGGCTGGAGCGCAAAACGCCCGGCCCAGGCGCAGCCTGGTCGATGCACTCCCGTTCGACGCCACACCACGTTTTCAATCTAATAAACCGCCAATCTGTCGTAGAATGGAGATATCACCCCGGCCCGGTTCAGGGCCTGACGGGCTGCAAGGTCTGGGACTCCTCCGCTCCCTCACCCTGTAGCCCGTTTCATTTGCTACCTACAAGCCATCTAAATGACTTTTCTAGCCTTTCCATTAGCCACGCGGAAGCTGCGAAAGCGACCGAGCAGCGAGGCTGGCCCGGAGACGCTCAGCCGCACCCGTTCCCCTGCGAATTTTCGGTCGTGTACCAACCCGCCCGCATCGAGCGCCGCCAGCGCAGCACCCTCGGTCTGCGGAAAATCGAAGGTGTGGTCCACGATTGGGTCTGCCACCAAGGCCGCATCTATGCGCTCCAGGAGCAAATCGATGCCCTCGCCTTCCCGGGCCGAAATAACTATATGGTCTCCGTGGGTCAAAACCTCCCGCTGGTCGCGCAAGAGCAGGTCGGCCTTGTTGAGGACCTCAATGCGCGGCTTGTCCAAGACCTCGAGCTCCCCCAGCACCTTCTCCACTTCGGCTTTCTGCTCCTCCTGCACAGGACTGGCGCTGTCCATGATGTGGAGCAGCACCTCCGCCTTCTGCACCTCTTCCAGCGTTGCGCGGAAAGAAGTAATCAGCGAGTGAGGCAGGTCGCGGATAAACCCCACCGTGTCCGACAGCAGAATCTTCCGACGCGACGGCAAAACCAGCGCCCGCAACTTAGGATCAAGGGTGGCAAACATTCGTGACGATTCAAGCACCCCGGCATGAGTGAGCAGATTGAACAGCGTGCTCTTTCCCGCGTTCGTATAACCAACTAAGGCTACCGTCGGCACGGGAACGGCTTCGCGGCGCTGCCGTTGTTGCGTTCGCACCCGACGGACAGCTTCAAGGTCCTTCTTCAACTGCAGCAGTCGGCGCTGGATCTTGCGGCGGTCGGTCTCAAGCTGCGTTTCGCCCGGGCCCCTGGTACCGATACCGCCGCCGAGTTGTGACATCGAGGCACCGCGCCCAGCCAGGCGAGGAAGCATGTATTCAAGCTGCGCGAGCTCGACCTGGAGCTGCCCCTCGCGAGTCCGCGCATGCCGAGCAAAAATATCGAGAATGAGTTGCGTGCGATCGACTACCCGGCAGGGCAGCGCCTCCTCAAGGTTGCGCAACTGGGTAGGGCTGAGGTCGTGGTCAAAGAGGATGAGTGTAGCGTCGGTCGAGGCTGCGATGCCGGCAAGTTCTTCGACCTTGCCACTACCGATCAGGGTCGCTGGATCGGGTCGCGGGCGATGCTGCGTCATTTCACCTACAATGGTTGCGCCAGCGCCGGTGACCAGTTCACGGAACTCTACTGTAGCGGCCTCCGCATCCATTGACCTCGGAACACAGAGTGGCCCTTCTGCAGATTTCCTTAAAGATGCCGCCGCTTCACGAGCCAGCGTCGCAGAGCGGGGCAAGGGCTTTCTGCGAGTGGCGAAGTCGACCGCCACGATCAACGCGCGGTCTCGCGAACTTTCTGTGTTATTCAAAGTTCCATCCGGCCCTACAGTGAAGTGGCCGGCCCACTCACGAACCAGAACTTCCCAATGCGCTCTCATGTGAAGGCACACCCGGAGTTCCCGGCACGACTCCAGTTGGCGGACGATGCTGGTCGGTGTGAAGCACAGCGCGATTGCTGACAACCGTCGAGATTGCGTGCTTGAAGATCAACTGCTCCTGACTATTGTTTTCGAGCAGCACGGAATATTTGTCGAAGGACCTGATCTTTCCCGTCAGCTTCACTCCGCTTACAAGATAGATGGTGATAGGGGTCTTGTCCTTGCGCACCGTATTCAAAAAAGTGTCCTGAATGTTCTGTGCCGGCTTGTTGTCCATGTGCCGATCTCCCTCCGGAACGACGATATTATCAACTGAACTACCGCGCTAAATAGGCGGCCAGGAATCCCGCAATATGGAGCGGGACGTTAAGACTGCAAATTCTAATGATTACTAACTTACTAGATTTGGCGTGTGATGTGTTACAGACTTGGTTAATGAACTCGTGGAAAAGTACGGGTTAGAGCTGGAAAGGACCTCCTCTACGCCCCACCCCTTGCAAGGGATTCGATGCATTAGTACACCAGCAAGAGTAACCACTTGCAACTATTTTTCATCGATTCGGGGTAAGTCCGTACGTCTGCCGATGGGCCGGCTGCGGTGATAGCATTGGCTCGTGCGCGACGGCAACGAATCCGGGAAGCCCCTGCTGGAACCTGTGGCCGGGGGGCCCGCGATACCGATGCTTGACCTTTCGCGGGAATATCAACTTCTCAAGCCGGAACTGCTTTCGGCCACAGAGCGGGTCCTGAATGCTCAGAACTTCATCCTGGGGCATCAGGTAGCCGAGTTTGAAGAGGCGGCAGCCCAGTTCTGTCAAACCGGCCACGCCATTGGGTGTTCCTCCGGCACGGATGCTCTCTGGCTCTCACTCGCCGCAGCTGCAATCGGCCCCGATGATGCGGTGGTCACAACTCCCTTCACATTTTTCGCCACTGCCAGTTCCATTCTGAGGACGGGTGCCCGTCCGCTCTTCGCCGATATCGATCCGCGGAGCCTCAACCTTGATCCTGCCTGCGCGGAGCGGCTGTTGAAGCAGGATGCCGAGGGTCTTGAGGCCGTTAGAGGCCGT
Source organism: Acidisarcina sp. (assembly GCA_036401395.1). GTDB lineage: Bacteria > Acidobacteriota > Terriglobia > Terriglobales > Acidobacteriaceae > DASWUZ01. The sequence continues at coordinate 4,008 of DASWUZ010000247.1, read as the reverse complement.
ATCAAGGCGGTCATGCCGGTCCACCTTTACGGGCAGGTAGGGGAGTGGGACCGATTTGAAGCGTTAAGGGACAAGTTCAACGTCTGCCTGATTGAAGACGCGGCCCAGAGCTTTGGCGCCGCATGGGATGGGAGACCAGCAGGAAGCCTGGGCGATCTTGCCGCCTTCAGTTTCTATCCCACCAAGAACCTGAGCGCCTGCGGGGACGCGGGAATGGTAACCACAGGGGACGCCAGATTGGCGGAGCGCCTGAAGATGCTGCGTGCTCACGGCATGCGCCGCCGCTACCACCACGACGAGGTGGGATGGAACTGCCGTCTGGACACGCTACAGGCCGCTTTACTGTTGGTGAAGATAAAATACGTTGCTGACCGGAACCGCAGGCGGCAGACGCTGGCCAATCGTTATGACGAGCTTTTCAAAGCGGAGGGCCTGGTGGAGAGTTCGCCCTATCCGAGCCACGGGTTGGTCTTACCTTGGACTCATCCTAGGTCAAGTCATGTCTTCCATCAGTATGTGATTCGCGTTCTGCGGCGCAACGCGCTGCTGGCGTATTTAGAGGCCCGCCGCATTGGATCGGAGGTCTATTACCCTCTGCCGCTTCACTTGCAGGAAAGCCTGCTAAACCTCGGATACCGGCGCGGTGACTTTCCCGAGAGCGAACGCGCGGCCGATGAAGTTCTGGCTCTACCTGTATTTCCGGAACTGCGTTTCGAAGAGCAGGAAGTCATTGTCAAAGCGATAGCGGGGTTCCTGAGCTGACCTAACCAGCTGATAAGAATCAGCTGCGATGAGGCGAACGGCTGTGCCTGGCCCGGGGTCTCATCCTTGAGGCCTTTCCTAAAGCGGATCTCAGTCGCTCCCTTCTGTGTGCCCGGGAACTTCTCGCTTGCGAATTCTGTTGGGACATCCCGGGTGTACTGGAAGGAATGCCTGCGGACGGACCAGCCTCGGCCGGAGCTACGACCTTCTTCACGATCACTCCATCGAGGCGGTAGGTCTCAGTCTCTGATTGCGCAGCTTTGGTAGCACCGGTCAGAGGATCGGTAACGACTCCATCCCCGATTGCCTGTTGAAACTGGAAGGTCGGCACCGGCCCTTGCTTGTCAAGCGCCTGTACTTTCACCACTACCGGCAGATATCCCCGCAAATTGCGCTGGCGATAGGCTGTCTCATAGCGGTGCTTTTTGAGGTTCCAGGTGAAGACGCGGATCTGATCAAAGTCATAGGGCAGGCCATCTTTGAAGGGTCCCAGCACTGAGACGTAAACCGGAACCTGATTGGCGGGAAGGTTCGACTCCGGGTCAGTGACCTTGGTGAGAATGTAGGCGCCGACCATTCTTTGACCTTCTGCGTAGCCGCCGATGGAGTCTGGAACATCGACGTCCATGCGGCGAGCCAACAGCCAGCCTACCCTGTCCTGGGCATCGCGCGTCAGCCACCAGTCTTCCATGGCCGGGGGCGCAAGGGGAGCATCAAGCGGAGGCGCCGGCGCGGCAGTCTTAGGGTTTCCGCCCTTGCCAGGCGAAGTATTTTTTCCATGTGACGCCGGTCTCACCGCCGTCGAGGACGGCTGCGCTTGAGGCGGCTGCGCCTTTGGTACAGAGGCGCGCACCAGCAATTGCAGCTTGTCGTTTTCGGGCAGCAGGTAGAAACGCTCCGTGTCGCGGCCCGGCCTGAGATGCATGTAGAGATCGTCTCGCAGGATAGCCGTGGCGACGACCGGGTCCGATTGATGCTGCCGTGCCAGTGCCTCGAATCCCGTGACAATCGCTGGCGCAACAACCGCCCGCTCCTCAATCCAACCCACTTCTCCTTTGTCCGTTTTGACTTTAAGGAAGCGGCGGCCGTGCTCCAGCACAGTGAGCTTCTGGCCATTCTGCACCATCGCCACGCGATTGGATATGGCGGCAACCTTATCCCGAAGGAAGGTCTGCTTGGCCATGACATATACCAATTCGCTGGGGGGTTTGGACTGGAACCTGTTGCAGCCGCGAAGCGTGAACAGGATACCCAGGAAGAGCAGAAGGCCTGGGCACGACCGGGCCGCCCAGAGTCGATTATCTGCCAAAAGTATGGACGAGGGCATGTTGCGGGTGATAAAACCAATCCGGCTGAGGCAGATTTGTTTCAGTCCACTAGAGAATAACATTCCAGGAAGGTCTGTCTTAGTCCAATCTTGCACCATCTGCCGCAATCCAATCCGTGTAGTCAGCCCGTTCTCTTTACAAGTAAGCGGTCTGCGCTTTGCGAACTTTCTCTTCGATCAAATGGAATAGTCTCGTGCTTAAAACGAGATAAAGAGCGCGCGGAGATAAGCCTCGTGCGAAATCCTTTGACGCGGCCTGATCGCGTGATTACAATTCCCGATTGCAAGACCCTGCAAATTTACCGGACGCCAGGTGAACGCTACAAATAGTGAAAAAGACGAAGTTCTGCTCGACGCTTTTGGTACTTGCTTGAAAAGATTCGATCATGGGCCGGCGCAGTAGAAAACCGCTGGTTCGCGATAACCCCATTAAAATAGGAAGGCACAATCGTGGAGAAACTCGAGAAACTGGACAAACTTCTAAGAAATGGTGTCTCTCGCCGGACGTTCCTGGCTGGCGCGGGCGTCAGCGCGGGGACAGCGGCGGTAGCTACTCTGGCTGCGGGCTGCGGCAGCAGCAAGGTTACTGCGACACCCGGGCCCACTACTGCACCTGTCGGCAGTTTCACCGATGCCGACATTTTGAACTTCGCCCTCAACCTCGAATACCTTGAGGCGGAGTTTTACTCGCGCGCCGTATTCGGCACTGGGCTCTCCTCGGCTGACATTGGCGGGAGCCCGGGAGCAGTCACCGGCGGCGCTCAGGTCAGTTTCATTACTCCTACCTTGCTGGCTTATGCAACTGAGATTGCCAACGACGAAATCGCACATGTGCGATTCCTGCGCTCGGCTTTGGGCTCAGCAGCCGTCTCCCGACCAGCTATCGACTTCACCAATGGGTTTGCCGCCCTCGGCACCGCAGCAAAACTTGCCATAGGGGCCGGATTTAATCCCTTCCTGGGCGAAGCTATTTTCCTGGTAGGTGCTTTCACCTTTGAAGACGTGGGCGTGACCGCGTATCACGGTGCCGCCGGCCTCATCACCAACAAGACGTACCTTGGCGCAGCCGCCGGCATCATGGCGACTGAGGCATACCACGCAGCGCTGCTTCGTAGCTCCCTCAGCTACCTCGGAAATCCCTACCTGACTTACGCAGACCAGATCTCCGCCGCTCGCGGAGCTGTGAGCATGAGCGCCAGTGCGACTGCGATCACCGCTGAGGTGCCTCCATCAGGACCCATGGGAGGCCCACCAATCACCATCGTTCCTGCAGACGCGAACTCGATCGCCTTTGATCGAACAACGGACGAGGTACTGCGCATCGTTTATCTGACAGCGCAAACCACCCCCGCGGCGCCGGTAGGCAAAGGCGGCTTCTTCCCCAACGGTCTCAACGGCACGATCACCCTCACCACCACATAAGGACGGAGAATAATGGAAACCACAGAGATGGATCTGCAGAACGCAGAGCAGAACAAATCCAGCCGCCGGGCTGCGATTCTCATGGGTGGTGCCGCCCTTGCTGGTCTGGCACTCGCTCAAAAGGCGGAAGCGCAAGCTCAAGGCTCGGTCCTGGACACCGCTCTCCTCAACTTCGCGCTCAACCTCGAATACCTCGAAGCAGAATTTTACACACTCGCCACTACAGGAAAGACGCTGAGTCAGTCCGGCGTTACGGTCACAGGCAACAACGGAGCTCTTGGCGGCGCCCCAATCACACCGGGTACCGTAATCACCAAGGGCGGCAATAACTACGCAAGCTGCCAAGTCCCTTTCGTTGACCCTCTGCTACAGCAGTTTGCAATGGAGGTCGCGCAGGACGAACGCAACCACGTCGCCTTCCTGCAAACCGCCATTACGAACGCGAGCTCGATTGCAGAGCCGACTATCGATCTGTTCAACAGCTTCAATGCCCTTGC
>DASWUZ010000246.1:0-4068 GCA_036401395.1 Acidisarcina sp. | reverse complement strand
GCCAGCAACTTGATCAGAACGTGGAGCGATGGGCCGGCTGTGTCCTTGAAGGGATCACCAACCGTATCGCCAACCACAGCAGCCTTATGCGGCTCAGACCCCTTACCGCCAAGCTCCCCAGTCTCGATCAACTTCTTAGCGTTATCCCACGCACCACCGGCGTTATTCATAAGCATCGCCAGCAGGATGCCGCTGATCGTACCAACCATCAAAAGCCCAGCGACCGCCTCGGCCCCGGTCAAATTAATCGGCACGCCTTGGATCATCGGGACGTAGCCCTTGTCGCGCAGATGAAAGCTTCCACTCAGGTGGCGGAAGGTAATCCCGACGACCAGCGGCATAGCGACGGCCAACAAGCCGGGCAGGATCATTTCTTTAAGCGCCGCGCCGGTAACGATGCTGACGCAGCGGCCATAGTCCGGCTTCGAGGTGCGCTCCATGATGCCGGGATTTTCGCGGAACTGGCGGTGAACATCTTCGATGACCGTCTGCGCGGTGCGGCCGACGGCCTTGATGGCCATCGACGAAAACAGGTAGGTCAACATGGCTCCCAGCAGCGCTCCTACAAAGACGGGCACTGATGCCAGGTTGACGGTAGAGAAGCTCCAGTCGGGCGATAAAACTTGTCCTACGACCTGGAGGCGCTCGGCGACAATGGACCGAATCGTTTCAAGATAAGCAGAAAACAACAAAAATGCGGCCAGCGATGCCGACCCAATAGCGTACCCCTTGGTGAGCGCCTTGGTCGTGTTTCCAGCCGCGTCGAGGCGGTCCGTCTTTTCCCGAACTGCGTGGGGCTGGTCGGACATCTCGACAATGCCGCCCGCGTTGTCGGTAATAGGCCCGAAGGTATCCATCGCGAGGATGTAGGCAGCGGAGGACAGCATGCCCATGGTGGCAATCGCCGTCCCATATATCCCCTTGGAATAGTCAGAGATGGTCGCAATACCGGCAAGTCCACGAACGCCGCAGTAATAGCTGAGCAGAAGTGCGCCGCTGATGACGACGATAGGAACGGCAGGGGTTTCCATGCCCACCGCAAGCCCACTGATGATATTTGTAGCCGGCCCGGTCAGCGAAGCCTGAGCTATCGATCGCACAGGCCTGAAGCGGGTCTCAGTGTAGTACTCCGTTATGCGAACGAAAAGGAAGGAAGTAATAATGCCGCAGATGCCCGAGCCGAGCAGCCACCAGCGGTCCTGCAGCATGAAGTGGATCGCCGTTGCAAACCCCGCCAGCGCGACGAGCGAGGTCACGTAATAACCGCGATTCAGGGCATGCATGGGGTCTTCGTCTTCGCGGCTGCGAACGATGCTGACGCCGATCACGCTGGCGACCAAGTTGATGGCCTGCACGATGAGCGGGAAGAGAATGCCCTTGATACCGAACACGGGATAGAGCGCCGCGCCGAGGATCATAGCGCCGACGTTTTCCGCAGCCGTCGATTCGAAGATGTCCGCGCCACGGCCGGCGCAATCTCCAACATTGTCTCCCACGAGGTCGGCGATCACGGCCGGATTGCGCGGATCATCTTCAGGAATGCCTGCCTCAACTTTGCCAACGAGGTCGGCGCCTACGTCGGCAGCCTTGGTATAAATGCCGCCCCCAAGCTGAGCGAATAGCGCAACCAAAGACGCTCCGAAACCGAAGCCAACTAGCTGATATGGCGCGTGCTGAGGATCTTTTAATCCCCCGAAGAGCAGGAACAGCAGACCAACACCCAGCAGCGATAGGGAGACGACCACGAGGCCGGTTACCGCGCCTCCGCGCAGCGCAATTTGCAAGGCTTTACCAAGACTGGTGCGGGCCGCCGAGGCTGTACGGATATTGGCGCGGATCGAAACAAACATGCCCGTGCCCCCGGAAAGCGCCGAGCAGATCGCTCCGATCAAAAAACTCGCGACCACCCTGCCCGCGTAGGGGCGAGTGAAAGTCGACGAATAGTATCCGGCGTAAAGCACTACAGCAAGCACGGCGGCAATGATTGCAATCGAACCGTACTGCCGTTTCATGAATGCTTCCGCGCCCTCGCGGATCGCATTCGATATTGCCTGCATCTCCGCGGTGCCGGTGTCGCAACTCAGCACGCCGCGGGCAAAAAGAAAAGCCACAAACAGACCAAGAACACCTACGGCCAGGGCGATCCACAGAAAAAGACTGCCGTCATGCTGAATGGCATCGTGGTTAAGAAATGAACTTGTCTGCCAAAAAGCGGCGGACATTGTCGTGAGAAACGCCATCCATGTGCCTCCAAAAAAATTGAGCGCCTGATCTAAAAACAACAATCGGTCATAGCCTATAGTCGTAATGCCCCGTATCCTGAGATGAGCACGGCCGCAGTTTTGAGTCGATTTTCCGGGGTCACGACTTTAGCCCGAGGTCCGTCCAGGAGGGGAGCAAGCGGTACTAATAAAAACATAACCAAAACGGGTCATTAGAGCACGCTGAGAAAACGATGGTCAACGCAAACCAATGGATGCCTCACCTGTGCCGAGTCAGAATCGGTATGCAAGATTTGAACATCGAACACATATTGGAAGAGATACAATTCTGTTGTTGTTCCCGAAGCTCGTTGACCTTTAACCTGCGTTTTGCCTTGATTTAGGAGAGAACATGGCGCGATCGGCCACATCGACTGCGGAGCGAGGCAAGGTAAAGACCGCTTCCGGGTTCGATGCCGATCTCATGATCGAGATGTATCGGCTGATGTACCTCTCGCGCTCTGTCGACGACCGCGAGATCATGTTGAAGCGGCAGCAGAAGATTTACTTTCAAATATCGTGCGCTGGACATGAAGCCCTGTTGGTCGCTGCCGGGCTGGCGCTGAAGCCGAGGTACGACTGGTTCTTTCCCTACTACCGTGATCGCGCACTGTGTCTCACACTGGGTAACACTCCCGAAGAGCAGTTTTTACAGGGTGTGGGCGCCGCCGCTGACCCGGCCAGTGGTGGGCGCCAGATGCCTTCGCACTGGGGCAGCGTGGCGCTGAACATCGTCTCCCAATCCTCGGCGACTACGACGCAGTGCCTCCACGCAATTGGGTGCGCCGAGGCAGGACGCTATTTTTCGCGTCATCCGGAAACTGCTGAGCCGGGAACCGCCGCGTCGGGAGACTACCGCCAATACAAACGCGTTCAATTTCACGGCGATGAAGTCGTCTATGTCTCGCTTGGCGAGGGATCGACCAGTCAGGGTGAGTTCTGGGAGGCAATGAACACGGCCTCGAACCAGAAGCTCCCGGTCCTCTTCGTCATCGAAGACAACGAGTATGCCATTTGGACGCCGGTTGAGGTCAATACGCCGGGCGGCAACATCTCGCGACTGGTAGCCAACTTCCCTGATTTCCATTTTGCCGAGGTGGATGGCACCGACCCGGTCGCCTGCTACGAGGCTTTTGAGACCGCGGTGGCTTATTGCAGGGCGGGACATGGGCCCGCGTTTATCCACGGCCATGTGACTCGCCCTTACTCGCATTCGCTGTCGGACGACGACCGCACCTATCGTCCCCAAAGTGAGATCGAGGCATCGGGCTTGCGAGATCCGCTGCCAAAGATGCAGATGCGATTGCTGCGCGAGGGCATCCTCGATGAAGAAGGCATTACCCAGCTTGAGAAGCGAGTCGATGATGACGTTCGCGCTGCGGCGGAACGTGCCTTGCACTCACCGCTTCCTGAGGTCTCGTCCATCCTGAGGCACGTCTACTCCGAAGACCTCGATGTGACCAGCCCGACCCTGCAAACCGAGCCTGTGGTGACTGCGGACAAGCAGGAACGCACCATGGCAGACCTCATCAACCTCTGCCTGCGGGACGAGTTGCGGCGCGATCCGCGCGTCGTGATCTACGGCGAAGACATCGCTGACTGCAGCCGCGAAGAAAACCTCACCGAACGCCGCGTCAAGGGTAAGGGCGGGGTGTTCAAGCTTACTGCGGGCTTGCAGAATGAGTTCGGCTCAGAGCGCGTCTTCAATTCCCCACTGTCCGAGGCCAATATTGTCGGCCGCGCCATCGGCTATGCGTTGCGCGGCATGAAGCCGGTCGTGGAAATTCAGTTTTTTGATTACATCTGG
>DASWUZ010000245.1:0-6192 GCA_036401395.1 Acidisarcina sp. | reverse complement strand
ATTGGTTGAAGCAGCTTGCAGGCAAACTATCGAGTTATGATGCCGGAGTCACGATCTGGTGCATCTTCGATAACACGGCGTCAGGGGCTGCGCTCGGCAATGCACTTACTTTGAAAGACCTGCTGAAAGGGTCTGGCCCGGAATGAACTAAGTCTAACTCACGATTAGAATGCTTGTACTTACTCTTTCTCGCTGCCCCGTCTTACAACCAGGTACTTATGACCTAGCGGCTTAAATATCTTGTTTAAGTAAGTGCCCTTCGACTCGGCCGCTATGAATTCTGCGTATTCATCTTCAGGTACATCTAGGTATCGATAAACATCGCCGTTGTTGCTGAATTCAATGTCCATTTCCCGTGTCGCCGCGTTATAGCCAAGCGAAGCAACAGTAGTTGATTTCACCTTAACACGTGTCATTTTTTGGGACTGTGATGCCATACTTATAATCGACTTAGTTCTTAGTAACGAAAGGCAGCGGTGGATTACTGGCGAACTGCACGCGATGCCATAGGATGAGTTTTAGGCGTTCCCTTGCAGTATCAAGCTTCGCTGCTTGCTGTGGAGTAAGTTCCGTCGGCCGCGCCGAGGTTCTGGCGCAGCTGCTTTATTTGCGTGCACCGATCACACATGCTACCGTAGGCCGCTGTGAGATGCAGCAGATAGATTGAGGCCGATCGAAATGAGAAGCGCCAGCTCGCAGTGTGCGCGCCGGCCGTCTATGGGGTGCGAGTGCGCTAGTAGATGATCTTCAGCCCGAATTGGACGATTCTCGGCTCGAAGGTGCTGGTGATGGTGCCTCCGCTGGAGGGGTGGTTTTGTGAAGTCGGCGTGCTGAGTGTTCCGCCGAGGCCGCTCGAGGGCAGATAAAGGTTGGTGTGGTTGAAGAGGTTGTAGAGCTCGGTGCGGAACTCCACTTTAAGGCTTTCTACCGGCGTGCTGAATTTCTTGTTCAGATCAAGGTCGGTCTCGTAGAAAGCCGGAGTGCGGCCCGGATTGCGAGGCGAGTTACCGAAAGGGCTGAGCAGATTGCCGGACGCGTCCTTGGTGGCCGGCAGGGTAAAGGCGGCGTAGTTGACGTATTGGATGTACCCCGTATTCGGCAGCTTTGATTTTTTGATGATGGGCACGCCGGGAACGAGGTTCGGGCGGTATTCGTTGGCCCCGCGATAAGTCGCCCCGATCTGCGGCGAGACGGCGGTGGCCGAGTTGGGCGTGTAGGTCAGGTTGAAGGGAGTGCCGGCCTGGGCGGTATTGATGGCGCTCACCTGCCAGCCGCCAAAGAGGCTGTCGACCAGGAAGTTGGAGTCGCCGAGGAAGCGGCGGCCGCGTCCGATAGGCAATTCATACACAAGGCTTGTCACGTCGGCGATGGGCAGGTTGTAGTCCGATTGCGCGTAGTCGGCCCTGAGATTGTTCGCGTCCTGAGGGGAGGGGGTGTTAGCTTCGAGCGAGGCGCTGGCGTTGTCGAAGGAACGCTCCCAGGTGAAGGAGTTCAGCAGGGTGAGGCCCGAGACCATGCGCTGTTCGTAGCGCACCTGCAGCGAGTCATAGTGGGAGAAGAACCCGTTCAGCGCTTCAGTGATGTCGGAGGGCCAGGCGGTATAGGGGCGCGTGAAGCCGGCAGAGGGGTTTTTCTGGTTGCCGTTCAAGAAACCCTGCAGCTTGACGCCGTGATTACCCACGTAGGCGATGTCGATGAGGCTGTTCTTAGCCAACTGTTGTTGCAGGCTGAGGAAGAAGCTCTCGACGTAGCTGTCCCGCGTGTTCTTAGGGATGTATGTGATGTTGTCGGTGGCCGGATTGAAGGTAGTGGTGAGGCCTGTGGGGAAGCCCTGATCTTCGCTGACGTAGCAGTTGCCCACTTGCGCGACAGTCGGGGTACCGACGCAGTGGTTGGTGGTGCTCGGCTTTAGATTGTTCTGGTTGACGGTGACGAAGAGCGCCTGGGGCGCGTTGATGGCAAGGATGTCGCCCGATCCTGCGCGGGTGTAGTGGACGTAGCTCATGCCAAAGCCGCCTCGCAGCGTAGTATTCGGCCGAGCGGCATAGGCGAAGCCGACGCGGGGAGCGAAGTCGCCGAGGTCTGGATTGACCAGGGTCTTGCCGTAAGTGCCACCGCCGCTGACTGGGGTGACCCCAGGCTGGGCGACCGCGCCGGGGGAAAGGGTGAGCACGGTCTGGGTGGTGGGGTCGAAGTTCGATATGTAGTTGTGTTGTTCGGAATAGGGCGAGCCGTACTCCCAGCGCAGACCGAGATTGAGAGTAAGGGTCGGAGTCAACTTCCAGTCATCCTGTGCATACACGCTGTGCAGTGTCTGGCGAAGGTGGACTGGGAAGTAATTGGCCGCAGAATAAGCGCTTGTGGTGCCGAAAAGGAAGTCAGCCCAGTAAGTGTCGGAGACTGTCGAACCCACTGCGCTGTAGCCGCCGCCGTAGGTGAAGGAGCCGAAGAGCGGATTGTTATCGTTGACGGCCATCCAGATGTGCTCGTACTCATAACCAAATTTCAGCGAATGATTACCCTTGATCCAGGTGAAGTTGACCTTCGGATCGAGCAGGGCCGGATCCTGCCATTGGGGATTGGTACTCTGACGACCAAATCCTGTAAAGCCGGAGATACCGATGGAGGGGAGGCCTCCGGCAACGATCGGGTTGGCCGGGAGTCCGGGAATCACGATGGCGTTGTCGCCGATTGAGAAGGTGAACTTGCCGGCCTTAGTCCGGGAAAGGCCGACGCGCGCATCGAGCACTTTGTTCGCCCCGAAGAGCCGGGTGTAGCCGAGCGCGACCTGCTGATCGAGGATCCTGATGCGGCCGTTGGTCTGGCCGTCGAGGGGAAGCGGAATGGTGGGGTGGTTAGCCCCGTTCTCTTTGCGATCGCTGACGCGCAGGAACCAGGAACTGTTCGCGTTTTGCTGGTAGTCGAAGCGCAGGTCGCCCTTGTCGGAATTGTCTGTGAAGGGGGCCTCAACGGCGTAGTCATTGGAGGCAAGGCCTGTCGTGGCCAGGCCGGTAACAGGGAGGCTGGGAATCTGCTTGAAGTAGGCGAGAATTTGGGCGGAGATGGGGTTGATGGCGCTGGCGGGAATGGGTGTGTTCGCGGGATAGACGACGCCGGTAAGGGCGTTCTTGACCGGAACGACCAGAATGCCGTTGATCTCATTCTGCGTGGGCAGAGTCAGGACGCTGAGCGGTTTGAGTACCTGGCGAAAGCCTTCGTAGTCAAAGAAAAAGAAGAGCTTGTCTTTGCGGATGGGCCCGCCGAGATCTACTCCATATTGGTTGCGGTTGAAGACTGATTTTTGGAATGGGATGGTCGATCCGGTGTTGCTGACGGTGGTTGGCTTGAAATACCCGGCGGCATTGAGGTCGGTGTTGCGGATGAATTCGTAGATCACGCCGTGGAATGCGTTGGTCCCGCTGGCGGAGGCGACGTTGATGGTTGCGCCGGAGGAGCGACCGTATTCTGCACTCTCGTTGTTGGTGACCACGCTGAATTGCGCGACCGAGTCGGGTGGGACGGCGATGGTCTGGTTATCGAATCCCTGATTGCTCTCACCGTAGGCGTTGTTGTCCATGCCGTCGAGCAGGAAGTTGTTGAACATGCTGCGCTGTCCGTTCACGTTATAAGCGCCAGCGCGCACCAGGCTGCTTATGGAGCTGGTTGTCGCCGCGGTGGGGGCCTGCCGAACGCCGGTGACCAGCCCCAGCAGGTCGGAGTAGTTGCGGCTGACGAGGGGCAGCGCGGCGGACTGGTACATGGTGATGGTCTGGTCGCGCTGGCTCGATTCTGATTCAGTTTGGAGCGCGACCCCGCTCACCTCTACCGTGCTCTGGGCCGCACCTACTTTCAGAGTGAGGTCGATGCGCTGGCGGCCGCCGACCGAGACGGTAATGTTCTCGGCGATGGCTTCAGAGAAGCCGTTGGCGTTCGCGGAAATGGTATAGACGCCCACCCGCAGGGAAGGCACATCGTAGCCTCCGCTCTCGTTGGTCGTGGTCTGGGTGCTGATCGCGGTGGCAGTGTTGGTGATCTTCACAGCGGCGCCCGCGATCGGTGCGCCGGTGATGTCGCTTATCGTCCCTAACAAGCTTCCGTTATCGTACTGAGCGTAGAGCTGGGTGCAGGTAAGGACGACAACCAAAACCAGGAGAACGTTGGATAAGGCAGATAAATTTTTCGTGAGCATACGCGGAAGATAATGTGCGAGGCGTAACAAGGCGGTGAATGCGCGATGAACCGAAGATTAAAACGGGTACGCTAGCCGTTGTATTCGGGGATGAGTCCGGGCATCCACGATGGACACGGTGGCGAGAAGGTAAGCCGAAGTGGGCGTGCGTTTCAGATTCAAGGAACTCCGCGCCAGCAAGGCTGTTGGAAGTGACGACTGCGGTCGGGCCGTAGCGGGGCACTTATACTGACTTTCATGAGTGAGGTTTTGCCAAAGGCGGATGATCGGGGGGCGGGTAGCACTTCTGGAGCTGCACGTGAGATGAGGGGTTCACGGCAGTTGCAGTTGCGGGCCGAGGGGTTGATTCCTGGCGGTGTGAATTCGCCGGTGCGGGCGTTTCGTGCGGTGGGGGGTGAACCTCCCTTTGTGGCTCGGGCTGAGGGCGCTTATCTTTGGGACGCGGATGGGAATCGCTACATCGACTACTTCGGGTCGTGGGGACCGATGATTCTCGGGCATGCGTTTCCGCCGGTGGTGCGGGCGGTGCAAGAGGCGGCGGCGCGGGGGACGAGTTATGGAGCATCGACGGCGCTGGAGTCGCAGCTGGCCGAGCTGGTGGTGGAGGCATTTCCTTCGATTGAGAGGCTGCGATTTGTGAGCTCGGGGACCGAAGCGACGATGTCGGCGATCCGGCTGGCGCGGGCTTTTACAGGTCGCAAATTCGTGGTCAAGTTTGAGGGGTGCTATCACGGGCATTCGGACGGGCTGCTCGTTAAGGCGGGGTCGGGAGTCGCTACCTTTAGCGTGCCGGGGTCGGCGGGGGTGCCAGAGGAGATTGTGCACCTTACACTAGCGCTGCCTTTTAATGATGTCGCCGCGGTTGAGGCGGCCTTTGCGCTCTATCCCGGGCAGATTGCTTGTGTGATTGTGGAGCCCGTGGTGGGAAATGCGGGGTGCATTCCGCCGGATCCGGGCTATCTCGGGGCATTGCGCGACGTCACTAGCCGCGAGGGAGCCGTGCTCATTTTCGATGAGGTGATGACCGGGTTTCGCGTAGCTTTTGGCGGGGCCCAGGAGTTGTATAGCGTCACGCCGGACCTGACTACGTTAGGGAAGATAGTGGGCGGGGGACTGCCTTGTGCGGCATTTGGCGGGCGGGCTGAAATCATCAATATGCTGGCTCCGCTGGGGCCGGTATACCAGGCCGGGACGTTGAGTGGGAATCCGCTGGCGATGGCAGCAGGCATTGCGACGCTAGTCTATCTGGCTCAGCATCGTGACGAAGTTTACGCGCGGCTGGAGCTGGTTAGCGCGGCGGTCGCGGACGGGGTTGCGCGGGTGGGAGCGGATGCTGGGGTCTCGCTGGTTACGCAGCGGGTTGGAGCGATGTGGACGTGGTTTTTCACGGACTCGGCGGTGCGCCATTTTGACGATACCGCGCGGTCGGATACTGTGGCCTTCGGGCGGTTCCATCGGGCGATGATGGAGGCCGGAGTCTGGCTGCCTCCTTCCCAGTTTGAGGCGGCGTTCCTTGGGACGGCGCACTCAGATGCCGATGTGGCGATGACCATTGCCGCGGCCCGGACGGCGTTTCAACTATCAGCGATTGGCTGAGCAGGATTGGCGACGTGAACCCAGGTCAGATGGCTGATCTAAGGGTCGAGCTAAGAGCCGGCCCAGGTGTCAACGGTCACAAAATGGCCGCCCTGATCGAGGATCTTTGGAATTAAACTGGCGACGGCGCCGACGGTAGCGCTTCGGTTTTGGCCGATGGCGATCTGGCCTCCGTCGTGGAGCAGGAGGTTGCTGCCGCGGTGCTGACGGCGATTGCGGTTGATGCCGCGGTTGAGGCTGGCTTCGATGCGGCTGCGCGTCGCGGAGGCTTCCCAGTCGTAGCCCATGGCGTTCCACATGACCGGCGTTAGACCCAGGCGGCGCGCGGCGCGGAGCACGTCGGGGCGGCGCGCACCATGGGGCGGGCGGAAATAGCGGACCGGCTCGCCCAGAGTATCTTCGAGGGC
>DASWUZ010000244.1:0-14734 GCA_036401395.1 Acidisarcina sp. | reverse complement strand
AAGTTCGGGCTCTAGGCCTCGCATCTCTTCGGGGCGAAGGAGTTCGCCGCGGTGGAAGTCGATGGTGTAGGTGGAGTCTTTGAGGGTGTGGCCGGTGAGGATGAGGACGACCGACTCGGCGGGGTCGATCTTGCCCTGGCGGACCAGCTTTTTGAGGCCGGCGAGGGTGACAGCGGAGGCTGGCTCGCAGCCTATGCCTTCGGCGCCCAGTTCGGCCTTGGCGAGAGCGATCTCGGCCTCCGAGGCCTGTTCACACCAGCCGCCGGTCTCGTCGATGACGCGGACCGCTTTTTTCCATGAGGCGGGATTGCCGATGCGGATCGCAGACGCTCTGGTGTGGGCCTCGACGGGGTAGAGTTCCCTGCCGCCGGAGTCGCGATAGCTGCGGTAGAGCGGGTTCGCGCCCTCGGCCTGGATGACGGATATTTTGGGCAGTTTGTGGGTCAGGCCGAGGTGTTTCATTTCCAGGAACGCTTTGCCGAGCGCGGAACTATTTGCGAGGTTGCCGCCGGGAACGATGATGTGGTCGGGGATTTCCCAGTCGAGCTCTTCGGCGATTTCGAGGGCTGGTGTCTTCTGGCCCTCGAGGCGATAAGGATTGACGGAATTGAGGAGGTACACGGGGAAGCGGCGAACGACCTCGGCAAGGACTTTGACGCAGCCGTCGAAGTCGGTGCGTAGCTGGCAGGTGAGGGCGCCGTAGTCCATCGCCTGCGATAACTTTCCCCAGGCGATTTTGCCTTCCGGAATGAGCACGAGGCTGCGCATGCCGGCGCGGGCGGCGTACGCTGCCATGGCTGCGGAGGTGTTGCCGGTCGAGGCGCAGGCGACCCAGTCGTAGCCGCGTTCGTGAGCGACGGAGAGCGCGCTGGTCATGCCGCAGTCTTTGAAGGAGCCAGTGGGGTTCATGCCCTGGTGTTTGCCGAGCAGGCGGTCGACACCCGCGGCCTGGGCGCAGTGGGGGAGGTCGTAGAGGGGAGTGTTGCCTTCGCGGAGGGTGACGGCCTCGTCAGGGTTGTCGAGTATGGGCAGCAATTCGCGGAAACGCCAGACGCCGCTCTTGTCCAAGGGGAGCGAGGAGTGGCGCCGCTCCTTCCAGAGCCAGCGCAAGGCGCTTGCGTTGGGGAGCCAGGACTGTAGGGGGTTGGCGAGGCCGCTCTCGGTGACGCGGCAACTCGCGCTCCAGGCGGGATATTCGACCTCGTAGAGATCGCCGCAGTCGGGGCAGCGGAAGTCCCCGGCGAGCTGCGCCTGCTCGACGACGGAGGAGCAGCCGACGCAGCGCAGTTGATGTTCATGCTCTTTCATTTGGTTACAGATAGCCTAGCAGGATTGGGGCCGGCGTTCCTCATGCGTGGTTCCGAGTTGAGTCTGGCAGCTTCAGCGTCAGATTGAAGATGGATCGGGGTTGGGTCTCGCGAGTCGCCGTTGTTTAGCTAAAAGTCGTATAAAATCGGTGGATGGCAACGCAGTTGACCCCTCGTGAAGCTGCGATTCGGCTGGGGATCTCTTATCCGACGATCAAGCAGTGGCTTTATCGCGGCAAGTTAAAGGCGGTGAAGACGCCGGGCGGACACTACCGCATCGCCGAGTCGGAGCTTGATTCCCTGCTGCATAAGGCGCAGGGGCCGGAGTCGCCGAAGCGGCAGAAGCTGCGCACGGTGAGCGGGCGGAACCAACTCATCGGGCGGATTGTCGATGTAAAGATTGATGGGCTGATTGCTCAGGTGAAGCTGTCGATTGGCGGACAGATTATTACTTCGATCATCACCTCTGAGGCGTGTCGGGAACTGGGGTTGGCGGTTGGAGAGACGGCTGCGGCGTTGATCAAGTCTACGGAGGTCATGATTATTCGTGTTTGAGCGCAGGTGGTTTGCTTTAGGGACCTGTTTCGCGGGGGAGGTTTCTTGGTTCCCACTCATCGCAAAGTGCGCGATGAATGGGGCACCCGGATTGGTGGGGACTGGAGAAAGAGGACGGAGGCTTGGCGGGGTGTTGGTGGCGGCAGCAGTTTTGGCCGGTACGCTGTTTCCGGTCTTGGGCTCTGCGGCTGAGCCTGTGCAGTCCTTGCGGATCGCTGCTGCTGCGGATTTGGAGCCCCTTTTGCCGGGCGTGATTGCGGAGTTCAAACAAGTTCACGCGGGGCTTGATGTTTCTGCTTCGTATCAGTCTTCGGCTACGCTCGCTACCCAGATCGTGAATGGCGCGCCTTTTGACTTGTTTCTTGCGGCTGACTTGTCGTTTCCACAGCGGGTGATCGCGGCGGGCCTTGGAGATGCGACCGAGCCGACGCCCTATGCGCGGGGGACGCTCGTCCTTTGGGCACGGAAGGATTCGCGCTTCCAGCCGGTCTCGATGGCGGCTTTGCAGGCTGCTTCGCTGAAGTCGGTTGCGATGGCCAATCCGGAACACGCTCCCTATGGACGCGCAGCTAAGGCGGCCATTGCCAATCTCGGGTTGGCCGAAAGCCTTGGCCTCAAGGTCGTGGTCGCTGAAAATATTGCGCAGGCGGCCCAGTTTGTGGATTCGGGAAACGCGGAGTTGGGGTTTATCTCGCTTACCGCTGCACTTAGCGAGCGGCTCAAGGCTGATGGAACTTTTGTCGAAGTGCCGGCCAATGCATATCCGGCGATCTTGCAGGGCGCGGTGGTCATCAAGGGCAGCGCGAATGTGAAACTCGCTCGAGATTTCTTGGCCTACTTGCTGAGCCCGGCGGTGCAGCGTGAACTCGCCGCTGGGGGCTTGAAGGCACCGGGAGGTGCGACGTCTAGCGGTCCGCAGAGTCCCGCCCCCGCTGCCGGGCTGCGGCGTTAGCCGTTTCCGATGAACGTGCAAGATTTGCTGGTTACGCTGCGGCTGGCCACGGTTACGACCGTGACCTTGATGGTGCTGGCGCTCCCATTGGCGCGGTGGATCGCTCTTGTCCGGCTTGGGCGGGGAGGCAGGGGTCGAGCCGGCTATGGGCTGAAGGGAGGGCCTGGGATTTTCGCGTCTGTTGTTGAGGCTTTGGTCGCCCTGCCACTGGTGCTGCCACCCACGGTGCTTGGGTTTTATCTGCTCGTTTTTCTTGGGCCTCGGACGGCGCCGGGCCGATTTCTTGCTGCGTTTGTCGGGCACCCGCTGGCTTTTTCTTTTAGCGGATTGGTCGTTGGGTCGGTGATTTACAGCTTTCCGTTCGCGGTGCAGCCGTTGGTGGCCGGGTTTTCTTCGGTTGACACAGAACTGCTGGACGCTGCTGCCTTGCTCGGTGCAGGCCGATGGCGGACGTTTGTTGAGGTGGTGCTGCCGTTATCGAAGAGATCGATTCTAACCGCTGCGGTGCTGGCTTTTACGCATACGGTAGGCGAGTTTGGTGTGGTGCTGATGATAGGGGGCGATTTCCCCGGGCGCACGCGGACTTTGTCTATTTCGATCTATGACGAGGTGCAGAATTTTGCTTATGCGGATGCGAGCAGGACTGGGCTGCTTCTGCTCGGATTCTCGTTTACCGCGCTGTTATTGATTTATTGGCGGTCGGCTAAGGGCGCTGTCGACGAGCGAGCCGGATGACTGACGCGCCTTTTCTAGAAGCCTCGATCGCTCATCGCATTGGACCGCTTAGCCTAAAGGCTGAATTTACTCTGCGGGAGCCTTGGACGGTGCTTTTTGGCCCTTCCGGCGCTGGCAAGAGTACCTTGCTGCAGATATTGGCAGGGCTCATCCGGCCGGATGCCGGGGTGGTGAGGCGGGACGGTGAAACTCTGATGGATCGCGCAGGGCGCGTTTTCGTTGCGCCTGGGCAGCGCGACATCGGATTTTTGACTCAGGTCCCTGCATTGTTTCCGCACCTTGATGTGCGCGCTAATGTCGGATTCGGATTGAGGAGCGGGCTGGGGCGCGGAGCGGATAAGCGGGCGAGAGCGGCGCGCGTGGATGACATGCTGAAGCTGTTTCATGCGGAGGCGCTTGGCTCGCGTATGCCCGGGACGCTTTCGGGGGGAGAGCGACAGCGGGTGGCCCTCGCTCGCGCCCTTGCCCCGGAGCCTCGGCTGTTGTTGCTGGACGAGCCGTTTGCCGGGTTGGATATTTCGCTGAAGGAGGAGATTGTTGGCGATCTTCTCGGTTATTTGCGTGGGCGGAGTTTGCCGGTCCTCTATGTTTCGCACGACCTGGGAGAGGCACTCCAGACGGGGTCGGGAGTCATTAAGTTCTCGGACGGCGGGATCACGGCCCAAGGGCCTGCACTTGAAGTGCTGGCGGAAGAGCGCCGCCAGCTGCTGGTGCGACTGGGAGTGCCAGGCTAGGTGACGTAGACCGGCTCTTGCTCGAGTGCGATGCCGAAACGCTGTTGGACGGCGGCGACAATTTCGCTTTTGAGGGCGATGATTTCTGCGGCCGATGCTCCGCCTCTATTGATCAGGGCCAGGGTGTGGCGGCTCGAGATTGCCGCGTTTCCCAGGATGTATCCCTTGCTGAAACCTGCCCGCTCCACCAGCCATGCGGCGGGGACTTTGCTGAATCCTGGCTCGGCGGGGTACGTCGGTATTTTTAGTTCGGCGGGCACGGTCTGCTCGGCCAGGGATGATTGAATTTGCTGCAATTGATTGTCGGGGACCACTGGGTTCTTGAAGAAGCTGCCGGCGCTGCGGCAATCGGGGTCGCTCGGGGTGATGAGCATGCCCTTCCCGTGGCGTATTTCGCGAACACCCGCCGCAACTTCGAGGAGGCTGGGCGTTGGTCTGTCCTTGAAGTATTGCTTTATGTCTGCGTAGTTCAGCATTGCCGGTGAAGAGGTTGAAAGATGGTAGGTTACTGCTACGACGATGTATCGGCCGCGCGCGATCGTGTTGAAGATGCTTTTCCGGTATTCGAATCCGCACTGGCTCCGGCTTAGGTCGACGAACCTTCCGGATGCCAGATCAAGGGCGCGGACGGTTTGGATGGTGGTCGCAACTTCCTGGCCGTACGCGCCTACATTCTGTACCGGCGTGCCCCCGACGGTGCCGGGAATGCCGGCAAGGCATTCAATACCACCGCAACTCCGGTCGACGGCGTGGGTAACAAAGTGGTCCCAGTCCTCCCCTGCTGCAACGCTAAAGATGCGATCGGAGCCGTCGCTGGACTCTGAGATTCCTCGGAGGGCGACGTGGATGACAAGGCCTGGGAAGCCTGCGTCCGAAACGAGGAGATTACTTCCTCCACCAAGGATGAACAGCGGCAGGGAGCTGCTGCGGGCGAAATCAACTGCCTTCAGGAGGTCCGATTCGGTGATCGCTTCGGCGAACCAGCGAGCGGGACCTCCGATCTTAAGTGTGGTTAGTGGGGCGAGAGGGACGTTTTCGCGGAACTGCATTTTGCCAAGGGTACACCAGGGCCGCCGCAATGTCGGCTCGCGGCCGCGCGGAGGCAGACATGCGACGGGCATAGGCGCGTCTAGCTGATGCTCAAGGCAGTAATTTCGCTGGCCGGAGTCTAGACTGCGGTTAGCGTGTGGGATTTGGGAACGGTGAAGCCGGGCAGCGCTTCAAAGGCCGGCTTGGCGAGGAGGTAGCCCTGCATCAGGGTGATGCCGCAGGCACGGAGTGCGTCGTACTCCTCCATAGTCTCGATGCCCTCGGCGATCAGGGTCATCTTGAGTTCGGCGCAGAGCTGCACCATCATGCGAACGATCGCCATCGAGGTCGGGCGCTGATGCAGGTTGCGGGTCACGTCCATATCGATCTTGATGATGTCGGGGGAGATGTCGGCCATGAGATTGAGGCCGGAATAGCCCGCCCCGAAATCGTCGAGGGCCATATGAAAGCCGTGCCGGCGATACTCTTCGGCGATACTGACCAGGTGTTTGCGGTCCCGTACTTCTTCGGCTTCGGTGATTTCAAAAATTAAAAGGTCAAGAGGAAACTTGAGGCTGCTCGCCGTCTTGAGCGTTAGCTGTATGCAAGCCGCTGGGCTATACACCGCGCCGGGCATGAAGTTGATTGATAGTTTCGCGCCGGTCTTCTCCAGGCCTAGCTCCGACGCGAGGGTAATCGCCTTGACCCTGCAGTTCTGGTCGAATGCGTATTTACTCTCGGGCGTGATTTGCGAGAGCACCGACCCCGCCGACTCATTGTGGATGCCGCGACACAGCGCCTCGTAGGCGAAGACGCGCTCCGCTACGACATCGATAATCGGCTGGAAGGCCATCGAGAAGGGGAAGGGCTGCTCGATGCCATCTTTGCAGGCACCGCAGGCTGATTGAAGGACGGGAACAGTCGGCATGAGTTGGTTATCGAAGCAATCCCGTGTGGACTTGAGCAACCCCAGCATGCGCGCTCAGTTTCGCCGATCTTTAGTGTTCCCCGCTTTCCTTGCGGCTCGCGGCGTAGACTCGTCTAGCCGATGCCAATGCGATACACCTTCCGGGCCGAGCAATGGGTTCCCTATCCGGTTGAGCTGGTGTTCGCTTTCTTTGTCGATCCTGAGAACTTGCCTGGCCTCATGCCGGCCTGGCAGCGGACCCGGATTGAAGAGGCCAGCTACGTCACCGCCCCGCCTTATCCCGTAGCCGTGGATCCCGGGCATTCTGTCCGCAGCTTTGCCGCCGGTGCAGGATCGCAATTCACCATCAGCTTCCGGTCATTTCCCTACTCTCCGATCCGACTGAAGTGGGAGGCTTACATCACCGAGTTCAAGTGGAACGATCATTTTTGCGATGAGCAGCGGCGTGGGCCCTTCGGCTACTGGCGGCATTGTCATCGCGTGGCCGAGCAGCTGCGGGTAGGCGTGTTGGGCACCAGCATCGCGGACGAGCTGGCCTATGAGCTGCCGTTCGGCCTTTTAAGCCGCCAGGCGAATGCGCTAATTGTAAGCCGCCAGATTCGGAGCATTTTCAAATTCAGGCAGGCGAGTCTTGATCCCCGCTTGCTATATCTCTCGCAACAATCCGAGAAGCAGGCGGGCCAGGAAAGTACGGAACGATCCCAACAAGTCCACATTCGTCGCTGGCCAGCCTAAAACGCGGAAATCTTACCCGGGTGACAACCCGGTCGGCTTTTGCAATTTTTGGTAAGAGGCCGCAGTGAATTGCGACTACTCCGGTCTTATATGTAAACTGAACTGGTGAACTCGTTCCCCATCGCAGTGGCCCCACCCAGAGCGAAGTCTCCATGGAGGCTGCGGTTGGCCATTGCCGTGGGCGTGTTGCTGGTCGTAAGTCCGCTCCTATGGCAGGGTTTAACTGCGTCTGGCAACCCCGATCCTATGGTCTCGCGGCCCGGTTCTTTCTCCGCGATCCTTGATATCGCAATCCTGGTGTTCCGTGAAGGTCTGGAATGCATTCTTGTGCTGTCGGCGATCACGGCGGGCATGAGGAAGGCCGGTCAGCCCTATGGCCGCCCGGTATCGTTCGGCGTCGGTGCAGGCCTTTTGGCGACGTTGCTTACGTGGTTTGTAGCGGTAGGAATTGTCCGCGATCTCTCGGGCAGCTTCCCCGCGCTTTACGTTCAGGCTGGAACCGGTCTGCTGGCGATCATCGTGCTGCTGGTGGTAATGAACTGGTTCTTCCACAAGATTTACTGGACCGGATGGATCGCGCTGCACAACAAAAAGAAGCGGAACCTGATCGAGGCGTCTGAGGATGAGACTACTTCAAACACAAAGCTCCTGCTGGGTATGGCGACGCTGGGGTTCACGTCGCTCTATCGCGAGGGTGTCGAGGTGGTGCTCTTCCTGCAAAGCTACCGGCTTAAGCTTGGCGGATCGACGGTGGGTTATGGCGTCGTGGTGGGCCTGCTGCTGACCGCGGTCGTCGGCGTACTGACGTTTGCTGCCCACCGCAAGCTGCCTTATCGCCGGATGCTCGTCTTCACTGGGGTGATGCTTGGCGCTGTGCTGATGGTGATGGTCGGCGAACAGGCGCAGGAGATGCAGCTCGCACACTGGCTCCCAACGACGCCGATTCCCGCGCTGGTACATCTGGTGCCTGCGTGGATGGGGCTTTGGTTTTCGATTTTTCCTACTGTGGAAACGCTCAGTGCTCAGGTGCTGGCGGTTGGGCTGGTGCTTGGGTCGTATTTTATTGCTCAGCGGCGTTAGCGGTTTATGTCGGTCTAGTTGCGTCCCTCCAGGTTCCGGGACTCGTGTCCTGAGTCGTAGGTTCGATGGGACGGGTTTCGGCGTCCTGGATCTATCGCACCGCCGATCCTTCGTTACGCTCAACGACTGTCTTGCTTGTCAAGGAAAGACATCCTTTTGGGGATGGGTGGTTATGCTGTTGTGTTGTTGAGTTGGAGTCGTTGGCGGGTTTGTCGGGCTTTTGTTTGAGCCGTACGAGCAGCTTGTGGGCGAGCGCGATGCGAACGACTTTAGGTGGTTTGCCGCCTGCGGCGAGACGCTGGCGGAACGAGACGAAGTCCGGTTCATAGCGGCCGGCGACGCTGGCGACGATGAAGAGGATTTCGCGCACCGGCTGCGGCCTCCACTGACGGCCCGTTTGCCCTGGTATTTTCCGCTGTCCCGAGCCAGGGGGGCCAGGCCGGCGAGCTTGAAAATGGCCTTGCCGGACAGGGTCCCGATTTCGGGCAGCTCGGCCATCAGGCGCGCGACGGTACGGCCGGCGACGCCCTTTGATGGTGCGAGCGCTTCGATCTGGCTTTGGATCAGCGCGAGCAGCTCGGCGAAGGAGGCCTGGAGGCGCACGTCCACAGGATGAACGGAGCCGTCCGCCGCAAACAGTTCAGCCAAACAACAGACACTCACTCCAGAGATACAAGAATGACGGACATTCGCTCAGGATGACCCAGATTCGCTCAGATGACGTGTTTCGCTGTAGTGGGAGGGTTCGCTGTAGTCGTTGTAGCAGGCCTTGAAGTAACAGCTAGAGCGCACCTGATTCCAGTCCGGCTATGGCACGGTTGAATAGCGTGCCTCTTCATGCTCGGATTTCTCAAGCTGATGTGTGGATTGAACGATTTCTGGGAATTGCCGATACTCTCTCCCACTAACGGGCTGAGTTTGGATTTAGTGGGGCTAAAAGCCACTCTAAGGAGGCCGCGCCCATGTACATAAATTCGATCCAAGCCAATACGAAAGCGCTCGACCTGGCGCATGCTATCGCTGATAACTTTCAGGCGAGCGTGGGCGGAGTGGCCCGCGGCGCGGTGGTGGAGCATAACTCTGGCGGATATCGGGCTTACGTCGTTCCCTCGGTGCCTGGCGGCAATGCAAGCGGGTCAACGGTAAGCGAGGCGGAAGCCAACCTGGCGATGGTGCTGGATATTCTGGCCTGATTGCTCTTAGCTGGCGCGCCCCCTACCGCCTAAGGCAGATGCAGCATTCGCGTCGAGCCTACTGTGCTCATAGTTCCAGAGTTGTGTCTTCGATGGCCAGGCGTACGTTGCCGTCGGATCTTGCGAGACGGCGAACCGCCTCAGGCTTGTCTACCTTTGCCTTGAGCATGACGAGTGCGACGGGAACGCTGCGTCCGGCTGACTTGATTGTCTCGACTGCGACTTCGCGATCAATGCTGCAAGCCCGCATCAAGGTGCTGATCCCGCGCTCAACCAGCTTTGAATTCTGCATGTGTACGTTGACCATCAGGTTTTCGTAGACATAGCCCAGCCGCGTCATCGCGCCGGTGGTGATCATGTTGGTGATCATCTTCTGGGCGGTGGCTGCTTTCTGTCGGGTCGAGCCGGAGATTACTTCAGGGCCTACCTCGGCCACGATTGTGATGTCGGCGGAGTTTGCCAGTGGGGTTCCATAATTACAGGTGATGCATGCGGTCTTTGCCCCCCGAGCGCGGGCGTAGGCGACCGCGGCGACAACGTAGGGCGTGCGTCCGCTGGAAGACAGGCCGATGACCATGTCTTTGCGGGTGGGGCGGCGGCGAGCGATGTCGCGCTGTCCAAGTTCCTCGGAATCTTCGTTTACCTCAACGGCCGACGCAAGGGCCTTGGGCCCACCCGCCATGATGTATTGCACCGATTGTGGCGAGGTGGAGAAATAGGAAGGGCACTCACAGGCGTCAAGGGCGGCGATGCGGCCGCTCGATCCGGCGCCGATGTAGATGAGCCGTCCACCATCGCGCAGGCTGCGGGCAACGGAGTCAATTACCAGCGCTATTTCGGGGAGCGACTTCTTGACGGCTGCAGCTACTTTGGAATCTTCATGGTTGATGATCCGGGCAATTTCAAGAGCCGATTTCTTATCAAATCCCTGCGATGCGTCGTTGGGGCTTTCCGTGGTGAGGTACTGCAGGTGGCCATCGGTAGGCTCAGTTGGCCGGCTTTTTGGGGATGGCTGCTTCGACGCTACAGGAGGTTGGGTCATCGTGGCCATAAAGTGTGCTGTCTCCGCTATTACGAAACTTATTTTAACGCAGGCTGTTTACCGCCGCTGACCAACGGTACCATGCTTATTACTTGGCAGGGTGGTATTTTCAACGTCTTAGGTCCCTAGAGTGCGCGACAAACTGCATCGTGAAAATCTGACCGCGCCTGTCTGAAAATATCTCGCGTTGCTACAGCGCCGTCCCTCGTCGGCCAGGTGCGGTTGGTCAGCAAGGCAACGGCGAGTTCGCGTTCGCGGTCGATCCACAGCGAGGTGCCGGTGAAGCCCAGATGGCCAATCGAATTCGCGCTGAACATGCTGCCTGAAGTCGAGGGCGCGCTCGGAGTGTCCCAACCCAGCGCCCGGGATGTTCCGGCGGGAATTTTCTGCCGGCGTGCGAAGAGATCTACTGTCTCTCTACGAAAGAGCTGCACGCCGAAAACCTGAGTGCCAGGCTTGCGCGATGCGCGTTCTGCGGAGTCTGTTTCGGGTGGGATCGTCCACACGCTGTTGGCGGCGTCTGAATGGGCCCGTGTTTCGGAGTCGGAGCGGCGATCTTCCGGTGTCTTGCCGCCCTCAAGAATGCAGTGGGCGAAGCGCAGCAGATCGCGCGCATTGGAAAACAGTCCCGCGTGGCCTGCTGCACCATCCAGGGCGAAGCAGTTTTCATCGTGTACTTCGCCCTGGATCACGCGGTGCCGAAAGATAGTGTCCCTTTCAGTGGGAGGAATCGAGTCCCGCCAGTCCTTCGGGGGACAGAAGCGGGTCATCGTCATACCCAGGGGACCGAGTACCTCACGGGTGCAAAGGGAGGCAAAGTTCTGCCCGCTGAGCACTTCTATCGCTGTGCCAAGCAGAATGAATCCAATGTCGGAGTACTCCACTCGCTCATCGGGCTGGGTTTGAAGTGGCAGGCGCAGGCAAGCTCGAAGCACCTGCCGGGGAGTCGAATGAGTTTCAAACAGCGGAGCGTAACCGGGCAAGCCAGAGCAGTGCGCGAGCAGCATCCGAAGTGTCACTCGACCCTTACCGCTGCCGGGCTCCATTCCGATCACAAATCCCGGCAGAATGTCCCCCAGCGGCTCGGCGAGATCGAGTATCCCCCGATCGTAGAGCAGCATGGCGAGTGAAGTGGTCGCGACCACTTTGGTGATGCTGGCAAGATCGTAAACGGTGAATGGCGTGACGGGCTGAGCTCTTAATTCCTCACCGAGTGCTGGTTCAGCTATTTCGGGCCGGTGGGAATCTACCGCTTCGGCGGAGGGAGAACTCGGAGCTCTGCGACTGGCAGGATTGTCGCTGGAGGGGCCAACGTCGGGATGGGACCGGGCCGCATAGGTGAAATTCCCTACCCCATCGAGCGCAACGACCTTTCCCCGGTAAAGCATCCCAAAGGCCGCACCAGGGAAGGCGCGTGCCTTGATACCAGAGTTCAAGACAGAATATGCCGCCGAGAACTGCTTTTGTTGTCCGCCGGCGGTGTCTGGAATCGTGTTTGGGACCATGATGTTCTAGCAATATTAGCGCGCATCCGGGCGCAGAGCGCTATCGCAAGGGACTCCAGTAAGTCTATAAGGATAGAATCTCAATAACTGGGGCAAATAAGATGGTTCCCTTGAGGCGACGCATGTTCCGATTGAAAGTGTTCCCAAAAAAAGCCTGGAGCCTCGGGTGGCCCGCTTCCAAATGCTGGACCCTGGCCGCAGTTCCTGTGCTTGCCGTTCTATCGCTCATCACAATGTCAGGGACCGCAATCGGCGAGCCGCAGTCAGCGCCGCCCACAGCTCCCCCCACAGCTGCTGCCCAGGCTCCCGCCGACTCCACCGGACAGGTTATCCCACCAGCCGTTCAGCCCCTGACGCCTGCTCCTGCCGTCGATGCACAGGCGCTAACGCCCTCTCAGACCCCGCTGGTTCCGGGAGCAAATTCACCGGGCGGGAAGACGTACACCGTTCCCGCTGGCACCAAGGTCCTTTTGACGTTGCAAGCCTCGGTCAACACAAAATCTGCAAAGCCCGGCGACGGCCTTTACTTGCAGAGCGCCTTCCCGGTCATCGTTGGCAACAGCGTCCTTATTCCGGCCGGGATGTATGTGCAGGGAGTAGTCGATAGCGTGGACCGCCACATCCGCATGAAGGGCCATACGCAGATGAAAATTCATTTCACCTCGATGATCTTCCCCAATGGATCGGTGGTCGAAATTCCCGGTGAGCTCAACGGTATTCCTGGATCCACGGGGCCGAGGGTGAAGACGGGCGGAGAGGGTACGGTTGAGCAGACCGGTAACGCCGGAGACGTTGCCAAGTCTGCGGGCAAAGGAGCGGTCTATGGCGCCGGCGGTGGGGTGATAGTCGGCAACGCCAGCGGCCATGCGCTGGAGGGCTTGGGATACGGCGGCATCGCGGGAGCACTCGCCGGCGCGGCCGTCTCGCTTTTCACTCACGGCAAGGAAATCGATATACCGGCTGGCTCGCAGGTGGAGATGGTTCTGCAGCGTCCGCTTATCCTGCAGGATTCAAATCTGAGCGACCCGAGCGCGGCGGCGACTCAGCCAGTGCTTGTTCCGGCGCCGCAGAGACAGGCGATGCCAAAGCACGTTGCACACCGGATACTGTGCCCGGTTGGGTCTTCCTGTCAATAATTGAGGAGAATGCCGCACTTGTGGGCATCAGGTGATGGCTTCGCTTCGGGGTGACTACGGATGCTTGTCGTACCCATCGTTTTCACGCGAAAGGCGCGAACTGGAAGCGCTCCCGGAACCTTCCAGGCGCTCACAACCGTATAGTAAGTTCAACGATGTTTGAAGATCTTGCATCACCCCAAGCCAACGCCGCAGCGTTACCCATCCCGCCTGGTCCCGACCAGGCGAGGAAACCGGAACCCGCCGCGACGAAGCTGCCCCCAAATACCGTTCCGCCGCGGATGCTGTCCTGGTTTCGGGACATTATCATTTCGGTCGTCGTCGCCTACTTCATCATCACGTTTGTATATCAGCCTGTGAAGGTGGAGGGCAGCAGCATGCTGCCGCAGCTTCGCGACCAGGACCGCCTCTTCATTAACAAGTTTGCTTACCGCTTCGAAAAAATTGAGCGCGGCGATGTGGTCGTCTTTTATTATCCGCGCGACCCATCCACCAGTTACATCAAGCGAGTGATTGCGCTGCCGGGAGACGAGCTTCGCGTGGAGAAGGGTCTTGTCTACGTGAACGGCGTTCTAGTTCCTGAGCCTTACGTACCGGAGCAGTTCAAGGACTATCGCTCGGTCGATGACTTAGTGGTGCCGCAGGGGTACTACTTCATGATGGGCGACCATCGGTCGAATTCAAGCGACAGCCGGGATTTTGGGCCGGTAAGACGTGGGCTGATCTACGGCAAAGCTTCCGTCGTCTACTGGCCTCAGGTCGATGCCGGGGTCGTGAAGTAGCGCCGTCCTCTACAGTCTGCTGTTCACGCTTTCCAACAGGCCGACGCCGTTTCGCAACGGGCACTTTAGCGTAGTCGCGCTGCCATTCTCCTGCTAAAATCGATTGAATCCAGACAATGGAGCAGGGATGCAAGCGATTCTTGCGCTCGAAGACGGGCGCATCTTCCGCGGCGAAGGCTACGGCGCAAAAAGTGAATGTTTCGGCGAAGTGGTCTTTAATACTTCGCTAAGCGGCTATCAGGAAATTTTCACCGATCCATCCTATGCCGGCCAGATTGTCGTACTGACCAATCCTCAAATAGGGAACTACGGGACCAATTCCGCAGATAATGAGGCTTCGCGGCCTTACATCGAGGGGCTGGTGACGCGCGAGTTTTCGCCGATCAGTTCGAACTGGCGATCGGAGCAAGTCGCCGACGAATATCTCGAGCGCTACAACGTCCCGGTCATCAGCGAAATTGATACTCGTGCGGTCGTCCGACACCTGCGCACTCATGGCGTGATGCGCGGCGTTATTTCTTCCGTCGAGACTGACGCGGATGTGCTCGTGGCCAAGGCGCGGGCCATTCCAAAAATGGATGGCCGCGATCTAGCCAGCGGCGTTTCGACGAAGACCATCTATGAGTGGGACTGCAACGATCCTCGCAACCATAATCAGGATCCGCTCTCGCTTGGCGCCGACGCCGAGAAGGTTCCCGCGCCCGACCTGCACGTCGTGGCCTACGACTACGGCATCAAGCACAACATCCTGCGAATGCTCACCCGCGAGGCCTGCCGCGTGACGGTTGTGCCGGCGCATACTTCAGCAGAAGACGTGCTTGCCCTCAACCCCGACGGCATCTTTCTGTCGAACGGCCCTGGCGACCCGGAACCGCTGGGCTACGCGCATGAGAACATCCGCAAGCTGGCCGGCAGAAAGCCAATCTTCGGCATCTGTCTGGGTCATCAACTCATCGGGCTCGCGCTTGGTGGCAAGACTTACAAGTTGAAGTTCGGCCATCACGGCGGCAACCATCCCGTG
>DASWUZ010000243.1:0-16399 GCA_036401395.1 Acidisarcina sp. | reverse complement strand
TTCCTCACCTTGTTAAGGGTGATGGCTCTGGCGCACTAAAGGAAAGACCACAAAGCTTCGAGCGCCTAAGAGAAGCGCATGCCTCGAAGTCTACCGTCCTTCGGGGCGATTTCTATGACCACTTAGCGCACGGGAGCCTTGAGCTACGGCTCCGCGAATGCGGCTCGTAAATTGAGCTAGTCCAACGTTTCTCAGAGTTATCCGATCAGGAGCAGACGAACTCATGGAAGTCACACCGAATTGTAAGTTGATGGCGGTTCTGGCCCTCTCAGCGCTAATCACCGCGCCGGCAGCCCGCGCCCAACAGCAGAATGCCAACCCACCGACCAAGGTGATCCTCAAGCAGATCTGGATCGAGCCGCATAACCCGCCACCTACTGCCGCGCAAAAGGCAGTCCTCGTCGGCCAGGCGTCAAGCGGGCAGACGATTCCGCTTTGGAACTACACTACCGTCGCCCAGGACGGCAACACCTACTCCGGAAGCATGGTCGGTCGCAGCCCATTCGCGCACGGTCACCGCACGACCACGCTGCCAACCTACCTGGTCCCCGTCATTTTCACATTTCAGGATTCCGGAGATGTCTTCGACCCCACCGTGGCTGACGGCTGCGGTCCGGCCAATGAGAGCGTCATGACCCTGATCCAGAACTCGCCTCTCTTCAACACAACTAACTTCACTATGAACGGTGTTAGCATCGGCGCCGCGCAGTACCTGGATGCCTTTCAGCGCGCCAGCTTCTGGAGCAAGATTGGCGGAACCCCCTACCACAGCAGCTTCAGCAGCACCCCTCCCGTCGTGACGGCGCTGAAAATTACCGTGCCCTCGTCCCACGGGGTGACAATACGGAAATCGCAGTTTGGCGGCTGCCGCGATCTCGGCGAGCTCGACCTGAACTGGTTCGACGCCCAGATCCAGTCCACGCTCATTCCACAACTTGCCTCCCAGGGAGTAGGGCCCGCCAACTTCCCGCAGTTCATCTTCAACAGCGTTGCCCAGTACATCGGCTTTCAGGGCAACTGCTGTGCTCTTGGCTATCACAGTGCCTATACCAACAGCGGCGGTATCTTTCAGACCTACTCGGTCAATGAATACGATACTTCGGGAGGATTTGGAGGAGACACCAGCGTCATGAGCCACGAGATTGCCGAGTGGATGGACGATCCTGACACCAGCAATCCGACACCCGCATGGGGCGCCGAAGGTCAGGTGACCTCGGGCAATTGCCAGAACAACCTTGAAGTCGGCGACCCGCTCAGTCCAGGCTATCCAACCCCAACCAACCCATTCCACGTAATCAACAACACAACCGGCGTAACTTATACGCTGCAGGAACTCGCCTTCTATTCCTGGTTCCTGGGCTCGTCCCCATCGCTCGGCGCGGGCGGCAAATACTCCGAT
This sequence comes from Acidisarcina sp., assembly GCA_036401395.1. Taxonomy (GTDB): domain Bacteria; phylum Acidobacteriota; class Terriglobia; order Terriglobales; family Acidobacteriaceae; genus DASWUZ01. Next base: position 15,000 of record DASWUZ010000243.1, on the reverse strand, counting down.
AACGGCACGTTTAAGGGCTTTTCCAAGCCGTGTCCTCCCGGAGGTTCATTTTGATCGCCACTCAGCATCCTCTCCTGAACCGAAGCGCGCGACTTACCTCAAAAAGGACGGCTCCGATGTTTTCTCGTGTTGGTCTTGTTCGAATTTCGTGTATGTTCATGCTTGCGGCGATGGCCGCGTCGGTCAGCCACGCCGATACTCTACTTAAGATCACCTCCGCCGGCAGCCAGGGCGGCAACGACTCCCTGAGCTGGTCGCAAAAAGGCCCGGACCAGACCATTCTTCCGGCGTCCTTCAGCGCCACCACCGCACTATCCAACAGCGTGACCGTCGGCCTCTCGGCGCCTAACAGCATTATCTCGGTCGTCTGCACAGCCACGCCTTGCAGTTGGACCGGAACCGGGTTCACATCAGGCGATAGCCTGCTGTGGACGTCTGACGCCGGCAACGGCGGCAGCGGCCCAGTCGCTCTGACTTTCGGCACAAACGTGTCAGGTGCCGGGGCGCTCATCCAGGCCAACACACCCGGTGCCTTTACCGCCCAGGTTCAGCTCTTCAACGGCGCTACTTCGCTTGGTTCTTTCACCCAGGCAAGCGACACCGCGGGAGATCCGCTGTACCTCGGCGCGGTCGACCAAACCGGAGCAAATGTTACGCAGGTCGTCTTCAGCCTTACGGCGTGCAGCGGCGTTTGCACCGATTTCGGTGTGGATACCGTCGCGGTTAATGGCTCGGGCAGCACTTCCACGGTGAGCGTCTCGCCGGGCAGCCTGACCTTTCCGACAACCACTGTGGGGTCGACATCTGCATCGCAGACGGTCACCGTAACCAACACGGGCAGCACCGTGGTGACCATCAGCTCGATTGCGTCCTCGGGTAGCGGCGCTTCCTCGTTCCTGATCCCGACCAACAGTTGCGGCTCAACCCTCGCCATCGGCGCAAATTGCACCTTTACCGTGGCTTTCAAACCCACCACGGCTGGGCCTCTTTCAGCCGTAATTCTGGTAGCGGACAGCGCATCCGGTTCGCCCCAACAGGTCAACGTCAGCGGAACCGGTCAGGCTAGCGGCTCCACCATTACATTTACACCCAGCAGCGTGGCCTTCCCAACCACCACCGTCGGATCCTCCTCGGCTGCACAGACTGTCACTCTAACAAATACCGGGAGCACGTCCGTCAGCCTTACCTCGGTTACGTCCTCGGGCGCCAATGCCTCCTCGTTCATCGTCGCAAACAAAACCTGCACAGCGACTCTGGCCGCGGGTGCGAGCTGCACCTTCAGTGCGACGTTCAAACCAACGACCACGGGTGCTCTTTCGGCTGTCGCTCTAGTAACCGACAGCGCTCCGGGCTCGCCGCAATCGGTCCCCTTGAGCGGCACGGGGCAATCCACATCGGTAACCGTCAGCCTCACCCCGTCGAGCATGACGTTTGCCACGACCACGGTAGGCGCAACCTCGGCCACTCAAACCGCAACCCTGACGAACACCGGAACAACCACGGTCAACATCTCTTCCATAGCGTCGAGCGGAACCAACGCCTCGTCGTTCCTCATCCCAGCAAACGGCTGCGGTTCGACTTTGACCGCTGGAGCTAACTGCACCTTCACCGTGGCCTTCAAGCCAACGGCGGCCGGTGCACTCTCGGCCACCATCCTGGTGGCGGATAACGCCACCGGCTCACCCCAGAGCATCTCTGTCAGCGGAACGGGTCAAGCTGCCGGATCTACCGTTACCTTGACACCTGGTAGCCTGACCTTCCCAACCACCAAAGTCGGATCCACTTCGGCTTCACAAACTATCACTCTGACGAATACCGGCAGCACTTCCGTAAGCCTCACCTCAGGTGTCTCCTCGGGCACGAACGCTTCCTCGTTCATCGTCGCAAACCAGACCTGCACAGCGACCCTGGCCGCGGGTGCGAGCTGCCACTTCGGTGTGACGTTCAAACCAACGACGACGGGGCCTCTTTCCGCTGTCGTTTTGGTTACGGATAGCGCAGTCGGCTCGCCGCAACAGGTCAGCCTGAGCGGAACGGGCAACTAACCGGGCTCGTTAGCCTCGACCCTCTAACCCTGGGAGCCAATCGCGAGATTGGCTCCCATTTTCTTGCTCGTCAAGGCCACTTGGACGAGAGGTACTTGTAGTCGCAGATCCCTTTCAAGGCGAGCGTAATCGCTACGGTGGGTAAAACCATCCCTGCTACCGCTGATTCATCCCCAGATCCGACTCAACTTTTCTTGATAGAGATGTCGAAATGAACCGATTTCCGTCGTCATCATGTGGGCGGCATGTGTATCGCTCTAAACCGGCACAAGAGGACTCGAAACCGGAACCCGGCAGTTCATTCGTGGCCTTCTTCCGAGCCAAGTGCGAACAAAAACGAGAGACCCACAAACACCAGGAGGATTTATGAAAGATCGACCGCAAGTACCTGCTTCCTCGAAATCAAAGCAGCGCGTATTGGGCCGTCCAAGCCGTTCTGACTTGATCGCAACTGATACTGAGGCACTCACAGGACACACCACTCGCCGAGGCGTCATTGCCGCTGCTGCGATGGGTCTCGGTGCCTTGGTGGCAGGGGCCATACCGGCGAACGGGTCAAGCGCGTACTCATCGACTCATCAGGAAATTGACCTTGCAGCCACTCCGTCTCGTGTCTACGGCATATTACTCGACCAGAAACTCTTCACTGCCTTTAGCGGAGCATCAGCGCAAATTGACGCTCAACCGGGAGGAGCTTTCAGCCTCTTCCAGGGTCATCCTCCGTTATTGGGAGTAACGGGACGAATTCTTGAGCTAGTGCCGGACAAGCGGATCGTCCAGGCTTGGCGGGCGGGAGAATGGGCCCCGGGTGAGTACTCAATCGTTAGGTTTGAGCTAGCCGAGAAGGACCAGGGTACCCGCATTGTTTTCGATCAGGCTGGTACGGTATCTGTCCCGGGACCAGGGGCATGGAACAAAATGTATTGGGATCCTCTTCAAAAATACCTGGCTTCATGAACTGAGTGCGGTAACCTCGGGGCGCCCAGGGGTCAAAAAGCGGGGAAGGCAGGCTAACCAGCCCTGCCTTCCCCGTTATTGCTTACTCCTCTGCTTCCGAATCGCTAACCCAGCCGTCTACGGCAGGTAGTAACGGAATGCGGTGAAGATCATATTGTCTTCGGCCTTGGGAGCGCCGCCGACACCAGACCAGGTCTGGCGCTTCAGGTTCGAGTACTGAATGCTTTCGCGGAGACGGCCTTTCGGGCCCTTATAGAAGTCATACCAGTAGCCAAATGTGAATTCCTGATCGTCGCGGTTGTTTGCGGCGCACTTGCTCGGGTTGGACGGCACAAACGATCCGCCAGGAAGCGGCTCGGTGCTGCAGCCCGTGTTTACGAAGAGTGGGGAACCGTACCCCTCGCCCGCGCCCGAAGCGCTGACGAAATAGGCGCGGCCAGCATAATCTCCGCCGTAGTTGGCGTAGATATCAAGCTTAGGCGTAGCGTGAAGTTCGAGGGTACTGAGCGCCGAAAAGCCATGCAGCAGGTCGAGCTTGCCGCTGGGCTTCAGAGTAGCGTCAGCGAAAGTCGAATCACCGTAACGGCTGATGCCATCACCCCAGAGTCCCTTGATGCCCACGTCCAGCTTCTTGTGGAATGTGGGTACGCGAAGGCTGCCGCCAATTCCGCCACCGGTCGTCGTATCGTTATAAGCGCCAACGGAAGAGGGAACGGTAGCAGTTGCGTTGGGGTAGATGCGGTCGCGGAAGAACCTGCCGATGCCGAAGACTTCGTAGTGGCCCCAGCCTGGCTCCATGACCGCCTTCACCACGAAGTCGGGCGCGACGTTATAGGAGTAGTTGGCGTTCAGGTTATAGAGTCCGCCACCCGCGCCGGCAGTGCCGAGCAGCGCGTTCGCGGGAACAGTGCCACCGAGGTTGAGCGTCTCAGGATTTTCCGCCGAAGCTGCGAGCCAGAATCCCTTGCCAAACTTCTTAGCCACACGAAAACCATACTGCCGCGTCCATACGAAGCCCACGTTATACGCGGCGTCGATGGTCATCGGCAGGGTCTCAGTGCGGTTGGTAACGCCGGTCCTGTTTTCCGTAGCCAACGACCACATCTGGCCGGCGGTGACGGTCCAGTTGCCCCACTCTGCCTGCGCCCATAGCTGGCGTTGACGCATGGTGTAGCTGTTGCTCTGATTGTTGTTGGAGGTGACGCCGGCGCTAAGCCAGTCTGCCTCGTAATAACCGCGCATGGTCGAGTTTGCAAGTTTGCCTTCAGCAAGCATGGCGACTCGCGATTGCCGCCCGCTGCCGTAGAACTCGCTCAGATGTGCCGCATCCGCCTGGTCAAGCGGTATGGCGTTGAACGGCGTATTGATGTCGCCGCCGACGCCCTTCTGACGCCAGACCGTTGCAGCCTCCAGAAAGCTGCCGGTCGGCGCAAGCGTGACGCCCTTGAAATGGATCGAGTCCGGTGTCTCAAGCGCCTTTTGTAGCTGCGCCTGGTCGCTCTGCATAGACGTGACGATCAAGGTGCTGTTCGCCTTGAGGTCTGTCACCGCACCTTGCAGGCTGCTGACGGCTGCTGTGTTATCGGCATTTGTCTGCTGGTCGGCTTGCGCCGCCTGGGCGGCCTGGGCGGCTGCCGCCTGGGCGGCCTGAGCTGCCGCCTGAGCCTGCTGTAGTTGGGCGTCCCGGTCTGACAGTTGCTGCTTCAGCCCCTGGATCTGGGTCTGCATGTCAGTGCGCAGGGCCTCGATCTGCGATTGCAGCGATGGACCCTCGGCGACCTTCGCCTTGTGCATTTTCTTGCTGTGGTGCTTCGTAGTTGCGGGTGCCGCGGTCTGCGCCAGTGCTGTCGCTGTGCCGAGCGCTGAAATCAGGCCCAGACATGCCAGCATCTTTTTAGTCGTTTGCATTTAGCCTCTCTTGATAGGGAATTGCGTTCAGTTGGTATGGAAAGAGTGCGGGGTAGCCGATTCCTTTGGCGGAACCTGCCTTGCTCGTGGACCCAAAGCAGTCCGTCGAAGTCATTGACTTTCTGTTAACCAGAGCTTTCCCCTGACAGGCGCGCGTGAAAAGCGCCACGTCGAGAATCGCAAACTCGTGTAAATTTTTGGAGAATCTCTCGCTAATAAACGAACAATACGCGCGGGATTCGCCTGAGGGCCGGAAGGTCTCCGACTACTGCTTGGGAGTGACCTGGGCGCTCGCTTTCGCCTCAACTCCCCGGCCTTCGTTAAGAGTATAGATAGCGTCTACCGCAGGCGGAGTCACGTGCTCCACAAAGCCGCTGGGCCAGTGGATTTCGATTGCATCTATCTTGCGGGCCTGTCCCAGGCCAAAATGCAATCGGGGATCCGAGGTGGAGGCGAAGCTGCCCCCGCTCACTACATCAGCGCGCTGCTTGAACCCATTTGCGGTCAGGTAAACAGTGGCTCCGACTGCGTCCCGGGGACTCTTTGGTCCGCCGGCCAGCTTGAGTCCAATCCAATGATTGGTAGTTACAGTTACATTGCGAAGTAGAAACGGAGTCCCGTCGAGGTTATTTACCACTACGTCTATCTTGCCGTCGTTGAATAAGTCACCATAGGCCATGCCTCGACCTACTCCGACCTCGGCGAGGCCAGTACCCTCGACCGGGGGCACCAACTCCAGCTTACCGGCGGCGTTATGGAACAGCAGGGGCCGCTGCTTCCAGCTGGTACCCCAGTTAAGCTGGTCAACCTGAGGATAGACGTGACCGTTCACCATCATCAGGTCAAGCCAGCCATCGTTGTCGTAGTCGAAGAACGAGGTACCCCAGCCAAGAAAGGGAATAGTAGGTTCGGCGATTCCCATCTTATAACTCACATCAGTAAAGTTCGCATCCCCATCGCCACGATAGAGCGGTTTGTAATCATCCGAGAAAGTAGTGTTGAATACATCGATTAAGCCATTATGAAACAAGTCTCCGGCGGCGATGCCCATGGAGGCAGTCTCCCGCCCGGCTTCGTTAAGCGCATAACCCGAAGCCAGACTGGCGTCGTCGAAGGTGCCATCCCCTTTGTTGATGTACAAGTAATTCGGAGTGGAATCATCGGCGACCAGCAGATCGACCTTGCCGTCGTTGTTCACGTCAATAAAGAGTGAAGCCAGCCCGTAGTAGAGTGACTTATCTTCTACTCCGGCTTTGGCGCTGACATCGGCGAAAGTGCCGTCCCCATTGTTGTGGAAGAGGTGGTCGCCCTCACCTTTGAGTCCGCGGGGCCCGCACATTACGCTCACTCCGCGAAACTGACAGGAATTGAAGGAGACGGCAGCCGATCCAGCAATGGGAGGGTGGCTCATGTCGTAGTGCACATACCCTGGGACAAACAGATCCAGCTTCCCGTCACCGTCGTAATCACCCCAGGTGGCTCCAGTTGACCAGTTACCCAAAGTTACTCCCGCCTTTTCGGCTACGTCGGTGAAAGTACCGTCGTGATTATTGTGGTAGAGGCGGTTCTTTCCGAAGTTAGACACGTAAATGTCGGGCCACCCGTCATTGTCATAGTCCGCTATAGCTACTCCAAACCCCCAGCGATCGTTAGTCACGCCTGCCTTTGCCGCAACATCGGTAAAGGTCCCATCATGGTTGTTGTGAAATAACGCAGCGTGAGGGGGAGTTGTCTTGCCTGTCTCCGCATCATAAGTCGAGCCATTCACGAGATAGATATCAAGCCAGCCGTCATTGTCGTAGTCCAGCAGCCCGACCCCTGAACCTACCGTTTCAATGATGGTTTGTTTAGCAGTAGCTGAGCCCATCTGATGATGCCACTTTGTAAGTCCAGCTTTCTCCGCGATGTCCTGAAAGATCACCGGACCAGACTTAACAAATCCACCGGCGGTGATCGGCCGATGCTCCACATCTAAAACTGGGGCGTGGACCCCGCCGGTGTTAACGCCGCCGCTCATCGGCGCCTGATTAGCTGGCGATTCATTCTCCGAGACTGGCACAGGAGGCGCGGGCATCTGTGCCGTCGCACAAAGCCACACCCCGAGACTTAGTAGGAGGACGCCGCTTCTCATTGGCCGGTGTCCTACCGGCTTTCTATGCTGCGTGTTACTACACATCATATTTGGCCTATTCACTATGTTGCGCTGACGTTTGTCAGTGCCGCGCGACTGGAATGTTCTTTGGTGCGAGGGAACTTGCAGGTATCGATTGCGCTGAGAACGTAGGACCCTCCCAGCGCGCGGCGAAATCATTCGCGCCAGTCGTGTGGCTGTAGAAGATGTGAATGGAGTGAAGGCCTGCTTTAAGGCCGATCGTTCCTGTTGCAGCCTGGACAGCGTTACCGACCGAGCTACACACTTGCGCCACCGGGGCAGGACTGCTAACGACCACCGTTGGCCCGATCCTGATCTCGCCCAGATCGCGCGAGAGCAGCGTAAAAACGTACCCACCGTCCACCGGGACGCTGATGTAGCCGTCGAAGCTCAGGGCATAATGTTCATCCCGCTTGCGCATAGAGCTGTCGACGGTCACGGCCGTTCCCGTGGCAGCAGGCGCGAGATTGGCTAGGTCGGGTGGGCCAGCCCAGTCGCCTTCATAATAGTGGAAGATTAGGCCAGGTGCAGGCCTTGAGCCGGCCTCGGCAGGTTGCAGCGACGTTTCAACCACGGCCGGCTTATAACTCCAGTCCGTCTGGCCCAGGCTGTCGGTAACTTTGAGCAGCACGCGGAATCGGCCCGATCCGTCGCGCAGCGTTCCCTCCGCATCGGGAAATTTGTGATGCACTAGTCGGCCCGTATCCGTCGTCCCATCCCCAAAAAACCACTCGTAGCGAATCAATTTGTCCCGGCCGGCAAACGACGATGCATGCGCTGACGACCGCGACGCGTCAAAGATTACGGGCTGACCGGGCTCGATCAACGAAGGCGTGATGGTAAAGCTCGCCAGCGGTGCAGTGAGTGCTCGCGAAACCATGGGCGAGATCGCGTCGGACACATCCATCGGAACATCCGCAGCCCCGTCAACCAGCCTATCGCCTACCTTGAAATTTTCGATGTTTACGCCCCGCACTTCGCCCTTGAGCACGGACGGAACCAGTGAAGGCGACTCGATGGCCCAAATGTTTCGGAGCCTCACGTCCCGGATCGAAGGATTAGGCTGCCGCAGTTGCAGCAGAGAGTACCAATCCTCAAGGCGAATATCCTGAAAGAGAAAGCCGGAATGTTCACCCTTACCGGCCGGGTCGGCCCATATTTCAAAGAGCGAAAAAGGCACTCCGCAGCCGCCGATCCCCATGTGAATTACGTCAGAATTTCGCAGCGTAAAGTTTTTGCTGTTGAAGATCTTCTTAGGCCAGCCCACGCGAACTACGTTCGAGATGCTGGTCGAAAGTACCGAGTCCTCTATAAGGATGTTGTCGACGTCATGGCCGGGCGTGGTAAGCGCCTCTTCCGTGTAGCCGTCCCAGTTGCCGTACATCGCAAAAATGTCGTCCGCGGCGCGAATGAATACGTCGCGCACGACCGTGTCGCCGCCGCCAAGCCAGTCCATGCCGTCCTGATTGGCGTTGCCGGGGCTGCCGCCGATGACCTTAACGTTGTCGAAGTTCACGTAGCGCGAGTCGCGCATTTGAATCATCCATGTGCGGCTGCGCACGATGCAGGTGATGCCGCTGATGTCGATGTGCCTGGCGTTGTGCATGACGATGACGTGCCAGTTGGGCTGGTTTTTCCAGCCTTCGTCACTGCCGGGGTTTTGCGGGCCGTCGTAGACGATGGCGCCTCGGCCTGCCACCTTCACATTTTCAACGTCCCATAAATTGAGGCTGCCGAACACGACCGCTCCCGCTGCGAGGTAAATGGTGTCGCCGCTGTGAGCGTCGATGTTCTCGTGGTACGCGCCGGGGCCGTAATAGTGGACTCCAGTAGCATTTTTGGCGGGTGCATCTTTTTCGGGCGGGTTGGCGAAGAGGAAGAACATCTCCGCGTCGGCTAGGTGATCATTCGGGCGGGTGATGGAAAGCTTCGCCGGGTGGTCGAGGGCAAAAGTGATCGTGCGTCCGTCGATGGCGGGCCGGATGTTCCACCGCCAGGGCTGCACCTCGACGCCCTTTGCCCAGTAGTCTTCTGTGGGCGCGGTGATCGAGATTTCCACGCGGCCCCCGCTCCCATCGAGGTCGAAGTTCACGAAGTAGTAGTTAGCGGCCGCGTGTGAGACGGCAACGGGCTGGCCGTTGATGGTCATGGTGAAATGGTTCGATCGCAGTTCAGCGGGGACGGTCGTGATCGTCACCTTGGCTGAAGCCGGGCTGGTGCAGACGAGGGTTGCGGCGAGTGCGGGAAGGGCCAGAACTTGTATTGCCGATTTCGAAAACCTGCGCCGAAGAGAAGCGGTGCATTGACTCTTTGGGGCGAGGGAGAAGATCATTCTGCCCTCGATGATACTAGGGCTTAGGCTCGCAGTTCTGACCCATCACCCGGAGCAAGAATCATCTCGCTCTGAGACTGAGCGGGGTGCCCCATTCATCGCGCACTTTGCGATGAGTGGGTATGCCGGGTATCGCCGGTAAAAAGTACGACATGATCGCAGAGAAGCGGCAAGCCTGTAACCTTCTACATTGTCCTGACGTTTTGGCGTAGTGAACCATCCCACCGCGTATACTTATTACAGGTAGCAATTCGTAGCAGCCCTTCCCAGTCCCGCACCAGCCGAAACCACCACATAACAGCTTTCCACCATTCCAAGCCGGGGTGCCTCATTCATCGCGTCTTCGCGATGAGTGGGTATGCCGGGCAGTGCCAAGCTATATGAGCAACCGATACAAAGTAAATGAAAGGAACCAGAATCTTACCGCCGAACCCTACCCCCACCCCCCCCACCCCTATACCCCCACCCCCCACCCCCCCGGCCCGCAGGCAAGCGGATTCGGGGACGAACCTGGGGGCTAGAGCCAAAGTCACGGCAATGGGAAGCCCACGCAAACTAGAGAGCCCGTTACCGGCTTTCTGCCTCCAGCAACATCGGGTGTCTGTGACGCAGCGTGATCTTCGCCTGCGGTTCCGGCGGCCCTCGAGCGATTAGTGATGTGCGTTGGCTTGCTGGGGTGCTGGTTGGATTTCAGTTTCGCCCTCTGAGACCAGCCTGACACGGTCGCCCGCCCCGGCGCGATCGGCAGCGGCAATGAGGCGAACGAGCGGCTCGCCCATCGGCTCGCGCCCCAGCCGGAACGTACCATAGTGCATGGGAATCATCTGCTGAGCCGAGCCTAGATCGAGAAAGGCTTTGAATGCCTCCTCGGGGCTGGTATGGACGGCGCGATAGCTGTCAGGGGAGTACGCACCGATAGGCAGCAGGGCGACGTCGGGGCCCAGGCGGCGACCGATTTCGCGAAAGCCATTGAAGTAGGCGGTGTCTCCGGAGTGGTAAAGGCTGTGCCCGGAGGCGGCAATGACGTACCCGCCAAATCCGCGATGCGTGTCTTTGAACATGCGCGCGCCCCAGTGTTTGCAGGGGGTCATGGTGATTTCGAGCTTAGGCGAATGCCGGTCGGACAAGACGTGGGATGGAAGCTCGGTTGTTTGCCACCACTCCAGCGTGATGATTTGGCTGAAGCCGAGAGAGTTGACGAGGTCATCGACTCCGCTCGGAACTACTACCGCTGGGGCGCGGCCGGTTAGCCTTCGCGTTTGACGGATGATGCGGCGGAGGGACGGCAGGTTGAGGTGGTCCATGTGCGCGTGGGTGAGCAGGACAGCATCGATGGGCGGGAGGTCTTTGACGCGGACTCCGGCGCGGCGCTGGCGACGGAGAAGGATGAGGCGAGTGGCGAAGACGGGATCGATGAGAAGGTTTCGTCCTCCAATTTGGATCAGGAAAGAGGAGTGTCCGATGAAGGTTATGCCGAGCTGCTCCGGCGAGACGAGAAGCGGCTTTTGATAGCTGCCGGTGAGTGGGTTGGCGTACGATTCGCGCACCAGCCGGTAGAGCTGCTGTAGCTTGCGTACGGGGAATGGGACGCTGTTGCCAAGATGGGTCATCTAGTACTTAGATGTGAGCGTCGCTCGGTCGATTCCAATGTCAGATTGGAGCCTTTGGCGACATCACATCGCCTAGTGTTGCCTAGCCTTCCACGTCCAAGTCTGCCAAAGAGGGTATCTTGGCATTGGAGGATTTATGCGTAACGAATCACCGTCCGGAACCCGGCCCTTAAACTCACTCGTATGCATTGGCCTGGCGGCTGCTTTCCTCTCATCTGCTGGAATAAAGTGCCAGGCCCAGACCACGTCGGTAGCTGCCCCGGCGCCGATGGCCGTTGGCGCCGTGGTGACGCCCCCCGCCCAACACCACGGGCTCTTTGAAGTGAAGGTCACGGGCAGCGGGCCAGCGGTAATTTTGATTCCGGGGCTCTCTTCGTCGGGCGATGTGTGGAATGGCACGGTCCAGCACATGAGCCCGCACTACCAGTGCCATGTGCTGACCCTGGCCGGGTTTGGGGGTCAGCCTGCTTGGAGCGGTATCGACAAGGGAAAATTTCTGCTGGCGGTGGAGGACGAACTCGCGGCCTATATTCAGCAAAATAAGTTGGTGAAGCCGGTCATTATAGGGCACAGCCTGGGCGGGACGATGACGCTTGAGTTTGCCGAGCGCTACCCGGAGTTGCCGGGCCGACTGGTGATAGTCGATTCACTGCCATTCCTGGCGGGGGTTTGGCTACAGGCGGCGACCGCGGAGCAAGCCGAGCCGGTGGCCAAAAACATGAAAATGCAGATCGCTGGGCAGACACACGAGGCGTATGAGCAGTTCGTGAAGAGCGGCGCGTCGACCCGCTCGATGGTGACGAGCGATGCCGATTTTGCGAAGGTGACGGAGTGGGGCGAGGCTTCAGACCAGGCAACGACGGCCGAGGCGCTCTATGAGTTGATGACCACGGATGCGCGGCCGGGTTTGAGCAAGATCCCGGGAAGCGTATTGGTGTTAGCGACGTGGGCGGGGCTCGGCGGCGTGACAAGCGCGCAGATTGAGGCCGGTTACCGGTATCAATACACTGGCTTGAAGCAGTTGCACCTGGTGATGGCTGGGCGGGAACGGCACTTTATCATGCTTGATGACCCAACCTGGTTTTACACGCAGGTGGATGCGTTTCTGGCGGCCAATGCTGCTGGTTTGGCGCCGGGTCAGGATGCAGTGAAGGGTGGGACATAATGTGTACGCTTCGCTGCGCCACCTTGCAAAAGCGGCGAACGGTGCGGCGAGGAATACAAGGACCCAACCGGACGGACTTGGGAGGCTTGAGCTGTAGCGAGTAGGATGCTTAAGTGCTCAAACTACGGTTCGTTTCGCTCAGCTGTTCGCTCCTCCTTCTTGCCGCAGGCAGTGTAGCTGCTCAGCAAGTTACACTGCCACTCTGGCCGCACGGGCCTCCGGATTCGATAGTCACGACGGGCCCCGAACGCGACATCAACGGGGCCGCGGACGGCCTGATTGCTGGTCGGAAGATCATTCGGCTCACCGATGTCAGCCAGCCTGCCCTGGCAGTCTATTCGCCTCCAGCGGGCAAGAATAGTGGCGCGGCGGTGCTGGTATTTCCCGGCGGCGGCTACCGGATCCTGGCTTATGACCTCGAAGGAACCGAGGTCTGCGACTGGCTTACGCACATTGGCGTCACGTGCGTGCTGGTGAAGTATCGGGTGCCGGTGCCCGGGCACTTTCCTGCTGACGTGATTGATCTTGAGGACGCACAGCAGGCGATGCGGCTGACCCGGACCCACGCCGCAGAGTGGAGCATCGATCCTCACCGGATTGGTGCCCTTGGTTTTTCAGCAGGAGGCCATCTGGTGGCGGTACTGAGCAACCACGCCGATTACAGGCGCGAGGGCGCGGCGATTGATCCGGTAGACGCCCGTCCCGACTTCGTGTTCGTGCTTTACCCCGGCTATCTCGCGGAGCCGCCGTCGTTGAAAACGTTGATCAGCGGGATTGATCCGACCGCAAATACGCCGCCCACATTTCTGCTGCAGGCAGAGGATGACACTGTGCATGTAGAGAATGCGCTGGTCTATTTTCAGGCATTGAAAGAAGCGAAGGCTCCGGCTGAGCTGCATATTTTCGCGCAGGGCGGCCACGGATATGGCTTGCGTCCCACAGAACTGCCGATCACGCATTGGCCTGCGCTTGCGGAGATCTGGCTCCATACCATTCACGTGCTGGGGAACGCAGAAGAGAGGCCATCCTCCAGCCACTAACATGTCAAGCCTATGCCAAGCACTATTCATCTGAAGAGATTTTGGCCGTGCAGAAGCACGTTCCCATACCGGGCATTTCTGTAGGTTTCACCTCAAGAGATGTATGCTGCTGGCCGGACTGTGGCGCATGGGAAGCCCACGATCGGTGGCGCGCCTCTCAATACGCGGCCATACCGTCGAGGGGACAGGTGGCAGTCCCTCAAAACGGGGCCGTGCGAAGCAATTTCCCTGGAAGAGGTAGACGCCGGAATCCCGGAGGGCGCGGCACTCCTCCGCAGTTTCGACGCCCACCGCTATGACGAGGACTCCGATGTCGTTGCAAACCTGGGTTATGCCGCGGACGCGCGCGCGGGCCGTCAAGGACACGTGGATGTCCCGGATGAGGCCGATGCTGAGTTTGACGGCGTCCGGCTTTAGTGTGGAAAGCAGATCGAGTCCCGAATCGGCTGTGCCGAATTTATCGATGGCAATGCCGAACCCCTCGTGGGCGCAACCCGCGAAGAGGTTTCGGATATGAGCGCAATCTACCGAGTTGCGGCCGTGTGTGACCTCAAAGATGATGCGGGAAGGGAGGAAGCCATTGGAGGCCGCAGACTGTCTGGCAAAGCTCAGGAATTTCTCCGATGAAGAAGTGGCGGACAGGTTGATGGTCAGCCTTGTCGGCAGATCGAGGAGCGAGGCAAGCCCGAGCGCATTCAGAGTGCAGGCGCGGTCGAATTCTGCCAGATGATCGTTGCCTATTGAGGTGAGGACTTCAATTGCTGGCTCGTTGTGGCGGCCTCGTACTAGCGCTTCATAACCGAAGACGGTTTGGGCATTGACGTCGACGATGGGCTGAAAAGCCATGGTCGCGTCCATGCCGAGGGGCTGGGACTCTTCGTGCGGGCGAGCCCAGTCAGAGAGAGGTACAAGTACAACATTCACGGTGGCTCCTCTGTCTCCGAGGAATTCCTCGTGCTCGGTTATCTATTTTTGGGGGTGTGCTCTGGAAGGTGGCCTAAGCTTAGTCCCTTTTTCGAATCTGTGCAGGAAAGGGTTGAATCACCCGGAACTTGAGTTACTGATTAGTCCCCTTATCACAGTTTTGACCTGCGGCCCTGTTGAACGATAGCCTCAGCGCCGAGGCGAGGGGAAGAGAAACCTCAGCATCGGCCCCATGCGCTGGGCCCATGCGGTTTCGTCGTGTGTACCGCCGGCGACCAGTTCGCAGTGAATAGTGTTGCCGTTTTCCCAGCCATTTGCAATGAGATGCTTGTAGAGCTGGTTGACGTCGGCGAGGGCCTTTGCGCCCTCGGCATCGCCCACGTCAAGCCAGATGCGAGGCCAGGGCGGACCTTCATATTCGTTGACGAAACTGAGGATGCTCTTGTGGTTCCACCACACCGAGGGGGACATAACAGCCAGCTTGCCGAAGGTGTCGGCGTGTTTGAGGCCCAGATAAAGGGTGACTAGGCCGCCCAGCGAGGAACCGCCCATGGCCGTGTGTTCGGGGCCGGAGAGGGTGCGGTACTCGGCGTCGATGAAGGGGATAAGCTCGCGGGTCAGAAGGTTTCCATAGGAGTTGGCCTCCCCACCCCCCATCTTCCAGTCGCGGGCGTGGGTGTATTCGGCGAGGCGCCGTTCGCCGGTGTTGTGGATGCCGACGATGATGAGCGGCTCAACGTCTTCGACGAGGATCATGGTATCGGCGGTTTCCCTGACCTGCCAGGTGCGGCCGGGGACGAAGGATGTGCGCGGGTCAAAGAGGTTTTGGCCGTCGTGCATGTAGAGGACAGGGAAGTGCCGGGCGGG
>DASWUZ010000242.1:0-2668 GCA_036401395.1 Acidisarcina sp. | reverse complement strand
AGCCAACGTATCCATTGTCAACTTGGAAGTGCCATCCATCTGGTGCTCAACAGCAAGAATCTTGGCCTGCCTAACCTTCGCAAGTTCTCGCTCTTGCTGGCTAAAAAACAAAGGTGATCTAGCGCGGACCATCTGCATGTAATGAAGGAAGAAGTCAAGATCGCTTTCCCACGATTCGAAGCGGTTGGCGACGACTCTGTCGCGTATGCGGGGAAAATCATTCTCCAAACGCATGAAAATCGCATCAGCGCTTTCCAAATGCTGGCCTTCGGATGGTAGATCGTACATTCCCTCGATATAGCCGATCTGAGTTACGCTGCATTCTCTCCAGTTTCCTGTCTTTACGTAATAGCACCAGAGCGGTTTTTGGAATTTCGCCCGGATAGGATCAATGAAGCCGCGCAGGTAGCCGCGCGGAAGATAGTGATCGTCACGTCCCGTTTTAAATTGAGGCGTTATTGCCATATTCAATGATAACTAGCCGCGCAGGGCAGCTGGGTCGCCCGCCGCTCAAATCAGGGAAGTCGAAGAGCCGGTGATGGGCGATTAAGTAGCTAGCTTTTAGTTTTCTTCCGAAAAGATTGTGGCCGTGGTCGTGAATCCTGAAATTTCGGATTAGCGATCCCGGCCATTTTCTTGCGCGCTTCCCAGTCTTCGCGCCAGTCGTAGACAGTTCCTGGCAACAACAGCGCCAGCATAGCCCTAGCCCGGGCGCTGGTCGCGGGCGTGCCGTGGAAGCGAATCTCACTCAACATCGCGAGAACTTCCTCGCGCAACTCCGGCTCAGCGGCTGCCATCCTGGCGAAGACTTCGAGAGCCATTGCGCGCAGCGCATTCCGCCCCACGTTGAGCATGGGGCGGATGAGCGCAACGAGCCGCATCCTCTGGGCATGGGTGGTGACGTTATGCGCGGCTGCCAGGGCAAGGTAGCCGCAAGACTGCCACTCCGCAGCCGGATCCTGCGCTGCGACCGCTGCGTTCAACTCCACAAACACATCGAGCAGCACGTCGGCGTAGTCGCTGAGGATGCCGGGTTCGCGAGCACTCACCAGGCGGGCCAGGTCCGTGGCGCGCTTGCGGACGGCGGGCTCGCCGGAGCATACCTCCGTCATCAGCTTTCGGATCGCGGCGCGGCGCGGCGGCCTGATCGCGAGTAGTTCCTGCGCCGCCTTCACTGCCTCCGTATGGTCCCACGCCCGGTAGATGACCACAGACTCCTCGGTGCGTCGATTTGCTTTCCGCTCACACGACAGTTTACGGAAGGCAGTTTATCTTGGATACATATGCGCGAAGGTTTGAAGCGATTCGGTGGCATGACTATGGGTACGACCGCGCTCCTGGCGGTTTCTCTCGGGGTCGCTGGCCTCGGGCTGGCGGGGTGTACGGTCTTCCCCGAGCAGAAGACGCCCACCCTTACGATGACTACCAGCGCGGAACAGACCGAACGCATCTTCTGGGAAAAAGTGCGCAAGCAGGAGTGG
Organism: Acidisarcina sp.; assembly: GCA_036401395.1. Taxonomy (GTDB): domain Bacteria; phylum Acidobacteriota; class Terriglobia; order Terriglobales; family Acidobacteriaceae; genus DASWUZ01. The sequence goes on along the minus strand of DASWUZ010000242.1, from coordinate 1,187 downwards.
ACGCAGCTCGAGCCGCTCCTAGCCGCCAATGTGGTGTGGGCGGTGCCGACGGGCAAGACATTAAGTCGCGACGAGATCGTTCCCTACCTGCAGAGATTGAAAATCACCGACTTCACCATGACAGGCGCGGTTGTGAAGCCGAACGGCGAGGACATGACGGTGACTTATACGCTGCAATTAGTGGCCGGGCCCGGAGTCGCTAAGGACATCACCGTGGTCAGCGTCTGGCAGCAGGTAAAGGGCGGGGCCTGGGTCAACATCTTGCACAGCGAACACGCACAGAATTCGTGATGCACAGAGTCAACGGCGGTTGAGCATGTCGCGGTAGCCAGGTGTGCCGTTTCTGCACTGCCGGTACGGAAATGTCGCATTATTTTCTGAGAATTTAAAGAATGACCCACGTCAGATCGCTCTCGCTCTCCAGGTCGGCCGCCCGGCGCGACTTTCGGGCGCGATCGCTGGCATGGTTCGATGCCCATGCACGCGACCTACCCTGGCGACGCACCCTCGACCCCTACGCGATCTGGGTCTCCGAAATCATGCTGCAGCAGACCCGTGTCGCCGCCGTCATCGATCGTTACTCCGCGTTCCTCGCACGCTTCCCGACGATATCCACGCTCGCAGCCGCAACTGAAGCTGAAGTCCTCACTCTATGGAGCGGGCTAGGCTACTATCGCCGTGCCCGCATGATGCATCGAGCAGCTCGCGTAGTCGTCGACCAACACGCCGAGCTTTTGCCCTCGACAGCCGCCGCGCTGACCCTGCTCCCGGGCATCGGCAGCTACACCTCCGCAGCAATCGCAAGCATCGCCTTCAGCGAAGCAGTAGCCGTGGTCGACGGCAATGTGAATCGTGTAGTGATGCGGCTGATGGGCTGGGGCGAAGATGGCACTCCTGCGGCGGCGCAGGAGGCGCGCATCCAGCAGCGGGCCACCGAATTGCTTGATGCCACCCGGCCCGGCGATTTCAATCAGGCCATGATGGAGCTGGGCGCTACGATCTGCCTGCCGCGCGCGCCGTTGTGCCTGCAATGCCCTGTCTTCGACTATTGCCTCACTCGCGGTGAGCACGCGACCACCCCTCGCGCCGCGATGCGGAGTGAGAAGATCACCTATGCACTGGTACGCCGAGAGCATTTTAAGCGAGGACATGGCCGGCAAGAGCAGGTGCTGCTCGAGCAGCGGCCA
>DASWUZ010000241.1:0-3901 GCA_036401395.1 Acidisarcina sp. | reverse complement strand
CTCGGGAACATAGCTTAGCGGAGTCTTTCGTAATTCTTCCTCGCGGGTCGAGCACGAGAGGGAGATGCCGTATAAGTGCTCCAGACTTTTCTGGCCGGAGTTAGAGGCTTCGAGCGTGCTGATGGAGCCTGGGACGTGACCCGCAAACGGGATGCCGAGCTTCTTCGCTTCGTCGGCAATGGCGAAGTATGGTTCACGATCGAGAGCAGAGTAGACCTTAACGAAGTCGTAACCATCGCGCTTGATCTTATCGACGGCGGCGCGCGCCTCAGCGGCGCTAGTTACGATGATGGACCCCGGCCATGGGCCTCCGGGCCCGTCCACAATTGGGCCTGCTGCAAAAATGCGAGGGCCGGTGAGCTGTCCCGCGTCTACTTCGCGGCGTCGCTGCTTAACGGCGTCGAAGTTTGCGGCAAACATCTCCCGTGTTCCGGTGATGCCATTCGCCAGCATAAGCGGGCGGACAAAATAGTTATCCCAGCTGGTGTGTACGTGCATATCGACCAGGCCCGGTATGAGGAACTTTCCTGTCGCGTCGACGACTTGTATGCTCGGGGGCAACTGCATCTTTGCGGTCTTGTCTATCGCGACGATGCCGCCGCCATCGATGAGCACTGTCATATCAGGCTGCGCAGCAGAGCCGGTAGCGTCGATTATGGTGACGTGAGTGAACGCGAGTGCCGGGAGGTTATTTGCGGGCAGAGTCTGCCCTTGCACGAGAGCCGGCAGCGATAAAAATGCGGAGGCGATTGCCGTCGCCGCAAAGTATTGCAGAGACAATTTGCGGGTCGGGAGAGCTTGCGGACGAATGCTCATATTTCCCTTTCTCGATCTGCTTCGCGAGCAAGGGAGAGAAGGAGGTCCCCGTCACGCAGGAAAGCGCCATTCAGGAGAAGCGCTGACCGCTGTGGTAGCAGTTGCCTGCGAGGATATTGGGCTTTCTTCACTGGCATACGCGCAAGAAGGCCCTCTTGTTCCGTGCATTAAGCGGGGAAACAAGAAAGAGCCCATCGCGGGAACGATGGGCTCTGACGGATTCGCCGGTGAATCTACTTGGGCGAAGCCTGCGGAGTGTCGGATGTGCTTGAGGGCGGAGTCGCCGACGGAGGCGTGGGTTTTGCGTTCGCGTCGGGTTGGTTGCCGTCCTTTACTTCCTGACCGTTGTATAGGATTTTGATGGTCGATTTGAACTGGTGGTAGTTGCTATAGCGGATGGTCAGGCGGAGATGCACGTCCTGGCTTAGGTAGCCGTTGCCGCCGGTGAAATGCAGGACGCCGTCGCCCTTGGTGTAGACCGGGAACCAGTTCTTGCCATCGATCTGCTCGCGGTAGGTGGTGAAGGGAAGCGAGAGGTCTTCGTGGCCCTTGCGAGTATCGTCGGGCACGGTCTTGCCGTTGGTCACTACGATTTCGAGTTCCTGGGCATCGACCCAAATGCGGCCGTCGAAGTAACGCTTCTTCTTTTCGATTATTTTAGGTTTGACGCTGAAAACGTAGGTGTCTATCTCGTCGACCCTCTGCTTTCCGATGTAGGTGACGTCGTACTGGGGCAGGTCTTCGGTGGTGAGAACGAAGGGTAACCGCTGCTCGATGTCGGCGAAGTCGGAGATGCTCATGGTGACGTGCTGCAGCGTGTTTTCGGGTGCCCTGACCACCCTCTCGATGCGGCGCCCGCTGGCGTCAAAGGAGATGTCAGTGACCTCGTAATATTCGCCATCGACTTTGTTATCGTCATCAAAAGACTGCTGGCGTACGGCCCGTTCGTAGGTGTAGTTCTCAAGCGCGGCGCGGAACTGGCTCTCCTTGGCGGCGAACTTAGTAATTATTTGTTCCGGGGGAATGGGGGGCGGGCTGACGTCAAGGGTCCCGAAGCCCTTATCGAGCGGCATGGGTGTGTAGGAGACCTGGGCCGAGGCGGGCAGGGCGGCTAAGAGGAACGTTCCTAACGCCAGGACAGGGACGAAGCCGAGGAAACGCAACCGTCGCGCGGTTCCTTTCATTTTTGCCGACCATACCGCTTTGGGTCCCGTGGTGCCTGGTCCAATCATCTTCAGATTCGCTCCGGCAACTTCTTTATTCTGGTTCGATGCGCACGCGCGCCTGAGGTCAGGACATTGCCTCGGCAGCGTGGCATATATTGATAGACGCGCCAAAACCGTTTTGGGCCCGATTCGAGTGGGCGATTCCAGCGGGGCTTCAAGTCCCAAGGCGACCAGAATTCGTATCGGAAAAATTGTTTCTGAGGATTAGCATGTCCAGTCGTACGCGACCTTCCTTGTCAGCACTGCTTGCCCTCTGCGCGGCTTTGACCGCTGTCGTTGCCGTGGAGGCGCACGCGGAAACGCGACGTCCGATGCGCTTCGAAGATTTGATGAAGATGCGTCGGCTCGGCGATATCTCGGTGTCTCCTGATGGGAAGTGGGTGCTCTACTCGGCGACGGACGTCGATCTGGAAAAGAATACGAAGACGTCGCATCTTTTTGTAATTCCAGCGGCGGGGGGAACATCAAAGGCGGTCACCGATTCGCCCGCGGGCGAAAGCCGCGGGCGCTTTTCTCCGGATGGCAAGCAGGTTCTTTTTCAGAGCGCGCGTGGGGGTGGGCAGCAGATCTATCTGGCGGCTTTTGATGGTGATGCGGGATCGCTCGGCGAGGCGCGGCAACTGACGACGATCAGTACAGAGGCCGATGGAGCGATGTGGTCTCCAGATGGGCAGTCGGTGCTCTTTACTTCAGCGGTGTACCCTGACTGCCCGCCGGGTGACGACGCATGCAACAAGCAGCGAGATGATGCCGCTGCGCAGTCGAAAGTGAAGGCGAAGATTTTTACCCATCTGCTCTATCGCCACTGGAACGCTTATACCGGCGACAAACGCAGCCATCTTTTCCTGGTCCCGGTTGCGGGCGGAGCGCCGCGGGACCTGAATCCCGGTGACGATCACGATATACCGCCATTTTCGCTGGGCGGGCCGGACGCCTACGCGTTCTCGCCAGACAGCAAAGAGATTGCCTTCGAAGAGAACCTCGATGCCGTGGGTGCGACCAGTACGCACGTTGATATTTTTACACTGCGACTCGACGATCCTGCGGCTAAGCCGATAAAGATAAGTAGCAGTCTCGGTGGCAATTTCAGCCCTGCGTACTCGCCGGACGGCAAGAGCATCGCGTGGCGCTCGCAGGCCCGCGCGGGATATGAGTCAGACAAGTTCCGCTTGGTGATCTACGACCGCAAATCGAAGCAGATAAACGTAATGCTTCCGGAGTGGGACCGCTGGATCGATGAGTTCGTTTGGGACCCCGGAGCCCCCGCATTCATCTTCTTCACCAGCGGAGACAAGGGCGAGGAGTCGATCTACCACCTCTACGTCACAAGCCGCGCTGGCGAGCCCTGGCACCTCGTCAAAATAACGGGTGCGGGCGAGTACGGTGATATGCATCCTGCGGGCGGTTATCACATCATCGCCTCGCGAATGACCGTGCGACAACCGACTGAGATTGTCTCCCTCGATCTTTCGACCGTCACGCATGGCTCGGGGGCAATGTGGCCTCCAGGGGTGCCAAATATCCGCGTGGTTGAGATGCAGCTCACGCATCTCAACCACGCACTGCTCTCGCAGCTTGACCTCGCGCCGCTGGAGCCGTTCTGGTTTCGCTCGGTCGGAGGAGTTCGGGTGCAGGGCTTCGTGGTGAAGCCGCCGGCGTTCGACGCAGCGAAGAAGTATCCGGTTAAATTTCTGATCCACGGCGGCCCTGAAGGCGCTTGGGGCGATAGCTGGTCTTATCGTTGGAACCCGGAGCTCTTTGCTGCTTCGGGTTACGTTGTGGTGATGGTGAATCCGCGCGGGTCGACGGGGTATGGTCAGGCTTTCACCGACGGCGTCAACAACGACTGGGGTGGGAAA
>DASWUZ010000240.1:0-5675 GCA_036401395.1 Acidisarcina sp. | reverse complement strand
CGCAGGTGTGCTCTGCCAGAATGCGCTCACGAGCGCGCTGACCCATCCGCAGTCTTTCTTCCTCGGGGAATTGGGTGAGGATCTGGGCGACATGCTCGGGGCCGGCAGGTAGGAGTATCTCTTCGCCGGGTGTCAAAAATTGATCGAGGCCTTCCCATGCGTCGGAGAGAACGGCCGCCCCGCAGGCTGACGCTTCAAAGAGACGCACGGACGGCGAGTAGCCAGCGGCAACCATGTCGTTGCGGGTGAGGTTTAATGTAAATCGGGATGATGAGTAGAAGGCTGCATGGTCAGAGGGAGGTACGTGTGTCAACCGCTTCACATTTCTTTGCCATGCGGTGGAATCCGGGTACTGGGCTCCCGCGACCAGAAATTGAAGTTCAGGTGATAGAGATGCGGTTTGGTTTAACAAGCGTGATAGCTTTGGCTGACGGTCGGCTGCGTAGGTGCCAAGATAGCTGAGGTCGCAGCAATATTCCGGCCGGATGGACTGCGGACGGTAGAGGTCAGGGTCGACAGAACAGTAGAAGGCAACCGCGTTGGGTGAGCCGAAGCGATCTTCCAACTCTCGCAGGATCGGTCCCCCGGTGAAGCTGAGATAAGCTGCGTAGTGGGGAACGAGCTCTGCTTCCAGGTATTCGCAGCGGCCTAACTGGCGCAATTGGGACACGGTTACAGGCGTGTCGATGTCGTAGAACATGATTGCTTCACAGCCTAAGGCTAGCAAGGCTCGTGTGGCGATGATAGCGTCTGGGAAGTAGGAGCCTATGAGGATTGCGTCGGCGTCAGCAGCCTCGCTCACAAGAGACGTTTCTTCTGCTTCCCAATCCTCGTAGAGGCGGACCTCGCAGTATTCTGGGGCGGCGAGATCGCGATTTGCACGATACCATTCCACATCTTTTTCGATGAAGAGCACTTTGTGGCCACGGCGTGCAAGGGCTTTTACCAGGGACCGGTAGGTCGTAGCATGACCGTTGCCCCAGGCAGACGTGATCGTAAGGCCGTAGATGACAATCTTCATGCGTAGGCCTCTTCCGGTTTGGTGGCACGGGGCCCGGGCATTGCCGCCCAATCCTTCATGGTGGCGAAAGTGTTCTGCTGTGGGCCGGTCATTCCGCGGCGGCGAGTCAGGCATTCACGAAAGGCAAAATCCGCCTGTGCGGCGCGGATTGCATAGGTGTGGTCGCGCATCGCGCGCGCCTGAAATGCGGCGCCAATGCTTCGACGCTCTTCTGGATCGTGGGTGTGCAATGCCGCCGCAACGTCTTCTGCGGTTCGAATCACGATTATCTCGCTGTCAGGTTCAAAGCAATCGCCGATGCCGGGCCAGTCATCGCACAGCATACAGGTGCCGGCGCCTGCCACCTCGAATACGCGTGTCGGCGGAGAGAACCCAAAGTCAGCCATGGACGTGCGATTGATGTTCATTACCATGCCGGCTGAGCAGTTGACGCGATTGTGTTCCGCGGTAGGCACGTGGCCTATGTAACGAACGTTCGGCGGCAGCGGCTTATCGGACCAGCCCTCGCCGCCGAGCAGAAAACGCTGGTGGGGCGCGAGCACGGCAGCCCGGAAGAGGAGCTCCTCTACGCGCGCCTCGCGGTCTGGAAGGCGGTTGCCCAGGAAGGCCACGTCGCATTCGAGCGAAGGATCGGGTGAAACCCAATGGTGGGTATCGGGGTCGAGCGCGTTGTAGATGCTGTAGTAGGCTCGGGCCCCGAATCCAAGATAGCCGCTGCGGGCCTGAGGGCCGCCGCCGTACGTGAGGACGGCGTCATAATTGGGAATCGTTTGCCGCAGGGTATCCTCAACATCGCCGGACATGCGGGCAAGTGTGGCTGGAGCGTCAACGTCCCAAAGAAAACACATTCCGCGAGGAGAGCACTCCAGTATGCGCCGCTCAAGAGTTGCGTCGTCCGCGCCAATCCCAGAGTGCTTGATGACAATATCTGCCTCAGCTGCCAGCGAGAGCATCTGGTCCAGGTCGACGCCAGGCTGATAAACGATGGAGCGGACATAGCTAAAATCGCCGGTGTCCCGATGTTGCTGACGGCCGTAAACATCAGGCTCGGCGAAGGTGATGTCATAGCCGAGGCGTGCCAGGTATTTGTAGCAGCCGCGGTAATAAGTGGCTGCGCCATTCCAATACGACGACACGATGCTTGAGCCGAAGGCTAAGATCTTCACGCGAGGACCTCCTCACAGATTGCCGTTAGCTCTGCTGCGCGATGGGCGCATGTGTGACGGGAAAGGATACTTTCCAGGCCACGGGCCGCCTGGTCCTCCGCAGCCGTTCGATCCAGAAGCAAGCAGCGCATAGCTGCGGTCATCTCGGTCGAGTTCGCCGCAAATTGGAAGTCGCCGGGGCGAAAGAGGCCTTCAATGTCCTGCCAGGGAGCGGAGACTACAGGGACGCCGCAGGCGAGAGCTTCGAAGACTCTGATGGTGGGAATGCCCTTCATCGCCTGGGTATATTGCTGTCGTGGAATGTGGACTGTCATAGCCGCAGAAGCATATAGCCGTGGCGCGTCCAGATTTGGCAGATAGCCCCCATAACGCGCTTCTGCTTCCCGCAAACCGTCGAGAGCTTCGATCGGGTACCGAACACCGTAGATGGTGGTAAGCGCGAGGTCTCTCAGTGCCTTCACAGGCTGTAACAGAAATTGGCCAATCTCGGTTGCGCGTTCGCCTTCACCCCAGTTCCCAATCCAGACAATTCCGTTTTCGCGCGGGATATCAACGAACGGTTTGAAGATGCTGGTGTCCGCCGCTTCGTGGAGCGTCCAGACACGCTTGATCTGGAGGCCTTCTCGATAGATTTTGGCTAGAACTGCGCCAAATGCGACTACTCCGTCGAAACTATGCAGGCCAAAGCTTCGCATCTGCTCCGGGGAAGAAGAAGCTCTATGGTGGGTGTCATGGAAGAGCAGTTTATAGCCGAGTTGTTCCCGAAGACCGAGCAGAGTTTGTGCCAGGTGTGGAGGGTTCCATTCATGCAGGATCACGATATCCGTACCCCTGAGCAGATGGCTGAAGCACTGCTCGGGCGAGGAACAGGCGCGATTATAGGTAATGACACTAAGGTCAGGGTAGAAGTTGGCAAACTGCTGCAGTGACCGTTCTCCTAAAGCTTCCTGGCGAAGATTTGTTACAGACCATTCCGTCTCGGGCTCATATACGATCACCTCGTGCCCTAGCTGGGTGAGTGCACGCATAAGACCGCGAAGGAAGTGGGCATTGCCGTTGTTCCAATCCGAGCGGAGACTGTGCGCGAAGTAGGCGATCCGGAGCTTACGCGACATGTGCGGCTAGCTCCTCATCGGTTGTCCAGGGTGCTGCTTCATCCCCGTTAATGACGCGGCGATAAAGATTGAGGTACATGTTCGTCATGCGAGCGGCGGAGTAATACTTTGCCTTTTCAGTTGCATGTTGCTGCGCGCGGGTGAGCTTCGCGTGGTTTGTTGAGAGAACGGCAAGTGCCGATTCAAGGCCTGAAGCGTCGGTGAAATAAGTAGCAGCCTCACCCCAAACCTCACGTAGCGAAGGAAGGTCGCGGAGTACCAAGGCGCAGCCGCAGAGCGCGGCTTCGAGCGGGGCGAGGCCAAACGGCTCATAAATAGAAGTGGCGACATAGATTGCGCTGCTGTAGAACAGGGAGTGGACCTGTTCCTCTGAAAGCACGCCCAGGGACCGGATGGAGTCATGGCGTGGGGCTGCGGTATGGCCAAAGTTTTCTTCTCCGGCGATGAGAAGCTGGACTTGCGCCTGAATTTCTAGGAGGGTAGAGAGCCCTTTGCCTTCGTCCCAGAGGCGGCCCGCTGTTACTGCCTGCATTTGTCGTTGAGTCAACGTCGATGTGCGACCGAGAGTGCGTCCATTTGGAACGATAGCTATCTGCTTTTTCACACTAAAGTTCTGCTTAAGGGCAAGGCTCATCCATTTGGTGGGTGCAGCGACAGCATCTGAAGCATCAAGCCCGCGCTGGACAATCGCTTTATATCTCTTGACCCATGATGAAGCCTCGAGGCCGTTGGGGCGACACACAGCTGCCCAACTCAGCACGTCACTATGAGCTGTGATCAACCTGGGAATATCGAGTAGAACGGCGCCTAAACAGTACTGATTGGCATGGAGCAGATCGGGGCCGAAGCAGTCTGCAACGTCAATGAGAGCTTCCGCGCTGCGCTCATATGCGTCGTGATTGTTCTGCATCCATTCCAGCGGTACGTCAAAGGCGCGGAAGAGAAAGTCTGAGCTGTGTTCCTCCGCCATGCGGTTAGCCCACGCCAGCTGGTCGCCAGAGGGCATGCGGCCAAAACTTACCAGCGCAACGGAGTGGCCGCGGTCAAGTAGTTGTTGCGTTAAGTCCTTGCTGAAAGTCCAAACGCCCCCGATGGTGTCGGTCGTCAGCAGGATGCGCATGTAAGTTCCGTGGACTCTGACTCCAGTTCGGCGAGTGAAAGGGGGGCCTGTGCTTGTATGTCGCTCCAGCCTCTTGTGGAGAAGAGATCGAGATAATGCGAATGAGCGCGTTCCCACGCCTCGTCATCGGGCTGCGCGCCAAATGTGGTGACGTATTCAGGACTGCCGGGAAACGGAAACATAGGGACGGGCTCTGAGACCCATACACCTTGAGCCTTCAGGTTGTTCTGCCACGCGGAAACTAATTCCGGATCGTCGGCGGGCGTCTTGATGAGGTTTGCCTGTACCCACGGAATACGAGTGCGCGCGTATGTGAGCAGCTCGGTGATGCGGTCTGTTGCGATGCGGCAGTTCTTGTTCATGGCATCGCGTCCTTCCTCGCTGATCGACTCAATGCCGCACTCGAACGAGACGCAATGCGCGCGTCCCAACATATCAAGTGACTCCTCGTTCCAGAGGTCGATCCGTGATTGGAAGCCGATTGATACCGGCCGCTTCGCGATCTCTTCGAGCAACTCGCGTACCTGTTTGCCGACGCCGAATATCTCGTCAATGAAATAGATGTAATCCACGCCGCGCGCAATAAGCTGATCAATTTCGGCGAGAACAACATCAAGACGGCGCTCGCGGTATTTATTCCGGAACAGGGTCTTGTTACAGAATGTGCAGGAATAAGGGCAGCCGCGCGCAAATTCCACCTCTGCGCCAAGCTTCAAGTGATCGGCCCCATTACCGGGAAAAATGTGATGAAGATGCGTATGGCGCTCGACAGGGTAATCCGCATAGTCGAGCATCCCGACCCCTTGCATATCGACCGAGCCCAAGCCGGGGTTATCGCAATAAAGCCCTGTCGCTTTATCGATCCAGCAACAGCCTGCAATCATCTCCCAGGGCAGGGAGGGGACTTGAGTGAGGGTCTGATCTGGCTCCCCACGCAGCACGACATCGGCGCCGGTTTTTTCTAACGTGGTGCGTGGGGTGACCGAGCCGTGAGGCCCTATGACTATGACCTCACTGGTGCGGCGCACGGCTGAAATCCATTCGCGTGGCACGCGTAGCTCGGGCTGGGGGCAGCGCCAGAAGAGGTAGGAGGGCGCTGTTGGTATGACCAGGTAGTCCTCATCAAAGACACTGAGACGCGCGAGTGCCTGTTCAGGGGTAAGGTTTTCCATGAATGCGTCGATGAGCAGACAATCATGACCTGCGGTGCGCAGCATTTCACGTGCTGACAGAAGCTCTATAGGGAAATGCGG
>DASWUZ010000239.1:0-2835 GCA_036401395.1 Acidisarcina sp. | reverse complement strand
CGGTCATAGGCGGATATACCCGTTGTGACGCCCTCACGCGCCTCGATAGTCTCGGTGAAGGCGGTGCCAAACCGAGAAGAATTGTGCTGCGTCATCGGCCCCAGCCGCAGGTAGTCGGCCCGCTCCTCAGTCAAAGTGAGGCACACCAGACCGCGCCCGTGCTTGGCCATGAAGTTGATCGCTTCCGGCGTAACGAACTCTGCCGCCAGCGTGAGATCACCCTCGTTCTCGCGGTCTTCGTCATCGACGACCACGATCATGCGGCCGGCGCGAAACTCCTCAAGCGCGCCCGGCACATCAATAAATGGGGATTTCGCCAGCATGCTATCTATTCTCCGCGAATCTCGTGCTGTTTGCCACTTGGTCGCGCAGTTGCTTTAACACCTCGAACACATTAGCCCAACGCACTCATCGGGACTCAAGCAGTCGTTAGATTTCCATGCGCGACTTTGACAATCTAAATCTGTACCGCTCCTAGAGAATGTTCACGGCGCGCGCAGCTAGCAGCACAACCGTGGCGAAGGAGATCAGGGACTGGACCATCATCATCAACTTCGCCCATCGCGAAAGGACAGGGCAGTCCGTCGGCGAAAAAGCAGTGCTGGTGTTGAACGCCACGAATAAATAATCGACGAAACCGGGACTCCAATAATCCTCGCCCATGTCGCGCTTGGTGTCTGCGTTCAGGGTCATCTGAGGAAACAGGAATGCGCCGTCTATGTGGACCCCGCGAAGTTCACGGGCGTGGGGGCCCCCAGCATCGAGCCGCCAGTACCAGGACGCAAAGACGAGAATGTTGGTCACCCAGAGCGCGGCAGCCGAGCGCAGTAGTTCTAGAGGAGTTTCTTTATGCGCGGGCAGTGCAGTGACCAACAGGACAAGTGACCACGCCATATCGAGGGTGACAATTCCGATCAGAGTGTACCCAAGGATTTCGTTTAGCTTGTGGTTGTCGACGCGCCTGGCCCAGATGATAGGGATCACCATGACCCCAACCACCACGAGCAGCAGCCACGCAGGCCCTACGGAGAGGTTCTCCGGGAGTGCAAGCCTCAGACCTCCCATGGCGAAGAGCGCTACTACGGCAGGCCAGCGCGGTTCTATGTTTCTGATGTTTTCAGCCATATGCGTGTCTATCATCTCAAATCGGAACGGAATAGAGCGTTAACCCGTGGAGGAAGTTCCTCCGCGTTCCTGTAACGTACCATTCACCAGGAGTGCCAGTAGCCGTCCCGTTCGACCAACTCGAGATCTACTCCAAACAAAGCTTGCAGCGTTTGGGTCGTAATAAGTTCGCGCTTCGGCCCGTCGCCGAAGATGCGCCCCTCTTTCATGAGAATGACACGGTTGATTTCGGGCAAGATGTCGGCGAGATGATGGGTGACCATGATGATTCCAGTTCCCTTTCCCTCCTCATCCTGGCGGATCAAGTTGCGCAGCACCTCTCGAAGCTCGCGCTGTGCTGCCAGATCGAGAGCGTTGCTCGGTTCGTCGAGTAGCAGCATTGCGGGGCGATGGACGAGGGCCCGCGCGATCAGCACACGACGCTGCTCCCCGGCAGACATCTGGCCTACGAGCTTGTCTGCAAGATGGCCTGCGTGGAGTGAGCCCAATGCTTCCCTTGCGCGCTCCCACATCGCCGATGTGACATGAAGATTGGGCCAAAGCATCGACGCGGAAAAGAACCCCGCTGCGACGGCTTCGAGCCCGCGAGTGACCGGCGTTCGTTCGCCAGGCAGGTCGGGTGAGACCACGCCGAGGCGCTGTCTCAATTGGGGCAGGTCCCAACGGGTGCGACCATAGAGTTGCAGCGTCGTGCGAGGGTCGGCGATTGGGTAGCACTCGCACGTAATGGCCTTGATGAGGGTCGACTTGCCGCATCCGTTGGGACCAAGTATGGCGACGCTTTCACCTGCGGCGATGCTCAGCGTAATGTCATGCAGGACGATCGCTTCGCCGCGAGCGATGTTGACATGCTCCATGCGCAGGAACTCGTCAGCTACCGTCTTTGCCATGTATCCGCCACGTCCTCTTGCATTTTTGGATTCCAGCCTTCGGTGAACCTATTGCCGACACCACCGCTGTTCAATAGAGTAAAGGCTCGTGATGAATGACCCCTTTCCTGTCGAACCGTTGCAGCCTCACCCCATTACGAACTCGGCGGTTCAAAGCGGTGATTCCGCGGCTCTCGGGGAGAATGCGCTGACCGCCTCCCCTGCTATTCCCGCAGGTTTTCAGTTCGCGTCTGTCACGGCTGGAATAAAGGCCAGCGGGAAACCGGACTTTGCGGTCGTTCTGGCACAGGATGGGACGACCGCTGCAGCCATGTTCACAAGCAACCGAGTCGTCGCTGCGCCGGTTACAGTCGGACGCAAGCATCTGCTCCGCAGTGGTGGCAGAGTGCGGGTGGTTGCGGTGAATTCAGGAAATGCGAACTGCGCAACGGGAGCAGCCGGGCTCGAAATCTGTCAGGCCGTCTGCGCGTCAGCGGCAGAACTATTCGGGTGCGCGGCGCACGAAGTGTTCCCATCTTCGACCGGCATCATCGGTGTCCCGCTGCAAGGCGAGAAGCTGATCGCTGCCATGCCGGCGGTCCAACGCGCTCTTGGACATTCCGCTCTGCATTTTTTCGACTTTTCGAAGGCCATCCTCACTACGGACACGCGCGCAAAGGTCGCTTCTGCTGTCATCGACGTTGAGGGAAAGCCGATTCGGCTGCTGGGATGCTGCAAAGGCGCGGGCATGATTCACCCCGAGCTGGTGCCCCACGCCACGATGCTCGTCTATCTCTTCACCGACGCTGTGGTAACTCCTGCAGACCTTTCGTCGTTCTTG
>DASWUZ010000238.1:0-7320 GCA_036401395.1 Acidisarcina sp. | reverse complement strand
ATCTGGGTCACCATCTGCTCCCGCAACGGCACCCCACTCCCCCGCGAAAACCAAAGCTGCATCCCGCCCTTATACACCTCCAGCGACACAGATCGCGCTTGCGTGAGGAGAGTAAGCATAAAAACAGTGGAATCAGAAAGTGTGCAAGGACCAGAACAGTTCAAATAGTAGCTTCAATGAGGAAGGTGGGAGGGCGGCCTCGGAGACGCTCGAGTCGGCTGCATCTATAATTCTTGAAACGATACTCACAATCAGGATTCTCGCGGACTATTTCTAGCGCGCCACCTGGCTTGCCGTCGCCTGAAACTAAGAGTCGGAACCGGCTATCCCTGTCAAACGAATGTACTGCGAGGCGGTGTTCTGTAGTGGCTGGCTACCGTAAAGAAATCCTCCTGATGACGTCGACGATTACGCCGGAGAACTCTCCTGAGCTGGCGCGCACCGACCCTACCCAGCGATTGCTCGACTACGCGGACGCGCTCAAGTTTTACCTTGGCCTGATCGGCAAACATCTGCACGCTATCGTCTTCGTCGAAAACTCGGACAGCGATGTCTCCAGGCTGAGGCAGATTGCGACTGAGAGCGGCCATGCCGATCATGTCGAATTCCTGTGCAATTACGGGCAATTTCGCTACCCCGGGCGAGACCGCTCCTACGGCGAATTCAAGCTGCTTGACTATGCTATGGAGCACTCAAAGATGATTGCCGACGCGGGCGATGACGCCGTCGTTTGGAAGATTACCGGGCGATATAGAGTCGTGAACCTGCTGTCGATCATCCGCAATGCGCCGAAGAAGTTTGATCTTTACTGCGACATGCGCAACCGGCCGGTGATGTGGATGGACCTTCGCCTCATGGCCTGGAACCGGTTTGGCTACCGTCAAGTCTTCGAGGGCATCACCGACAAGCTGGACACGGAGCCCCGCGAGCCGGTCATGCGTCGTTATGTGCCTCAACGTGCGAAGGATGCGGTGATCGTACCTCGCTTCCGCAATGAGCCCGTCGTCGAGGGCGTCCGGGGCTGGGATAATCGCCACTATTTCAGGCGAGGCGCGCGGGTTAAATATCTTCTCAGAGCAACGGCGAGGACTTTCGCTCCCTGGCTCTGGATCTGACGCCGCACGGTCCCCTGGTGGTTCCTCACGCGCCGTAAGCTGTCCCCCACGGCGCAGGCGGCTCGAGAGAATGCGAACTTCAAGCCGGAGAATCTCCATCAGAAACCGGTCTTGGCAAGGTAGACCATGGCGTGCCCGTTCCCGGCCGTGCCCGCCAACAAGTTAGTCGCGTCCGAGACGAACACCACGTAGTGTCCATCCGCGCTGATGGCGGAATAGTTGCTGATCGCGTTCGCCGACAGTCCTGCGTTCGGAGCATTGGCAACTGAGACTCGCACCGTGCTCGGACTGCAGTCGGCGGCCACGCCAAAGCAGGTGTCCCGCACGAAGATGTCCTCCCAGCCGCAGGCCGCAAAGGCGTCGTCAGGGCTCAGGTTCGTGGCGATGGAGCCGAACGCCACGAACCTGCCGTCCGCGCTCATCGACAGGCCCCCGACAAAACCATGGCTGGAGCAATTTCCCAGAGCGCCATCGTTAGCAATGGAAACGAGGCTGGTGCCGGCAGTGCAGCCGCCGGGAGCGCCAAGACAGGTGTCCCGCACAAATACATCGCCGCAACTGGCTGTCGTACAGTTCCCGTTGATGTCGATGTTCACCAGATTGGTGGCCGCAGACCCAAAGGCAACAAGGCGGCCGGCGGCGCTCATCGCTGGACCGTAAAAAGCCCCCAAACTCGGTTGGGACCCATCCACTGCGACATCCACGCGGCTGATGCCAAGGGTGCAGGTGCCCGCGACGCCGATACAAGTGTCTCCGAGGAAGATGCCTGGCAGGGTGGTCTGACCCGGCAACAAATTGGTCGCATACGACTGGAATGCGGCATACCGTGCCGTGGAGCTAATTGCCGGCGGCAGACTGTTTTGGTTCCCGGCTGCTCCGCCCGGGGATTCGGATACAAGAACAGTACTGGGTATACAAGTGATCGGAGCTGCGGCGCAGGTGTCGCGGACAAATACGTTGTTAACTCCGGTGGTCTGCCCCGTTGAGTTGAATGCCACGAAGCGCATCAGGGTCTGCTTACGTCGACTACTCCAACAAACTCCAGCGCGCCCAGATCGACTGAGGCCCTGCGCCTCACTAGAGGCCCACTGTTATTGGGCCTATCGTTTGCCTTACTTGCACATCCTCAGCCTTTCTAAATAAGTGTTTTGCTGCATGTTAAACTTCAGCTAATCCAGCAGGTCTGAATCCCACCTCGCATCTGGCTCCCGTCCAACGGGAACTTCAAGTGAATAGCCGGTTCGGGGGTAAATCATTGCCAAAGCAGTTAGGAAAATTACCCTGTAGCGCGCTTGGAAAAACTTTGAACTATGGCTATACACATAGCGCTCAACCATAAGACAAGCTACCGCTACGACCGCCTTGTAAATCTCGGTCCACAGACCGTACGACTGCGCCCCGCGCCCCATGCCCGCACGCCGATCCTCTCGTACTCGCTCAAGATCACGCCAAAGACGCACTTTCTGAACTGGCAACAGGACCCACAAGGGAATTACCTCGCTCGCCTTGTCTTCCCCGAGCCTACTCGCGAGTTCATCGTCGAGGTTGACCTGGTCGCTGAGATGGCGGTCTTCAACCCCTTCGATTTTTTCCTCGAGCCGTATGCCGAGAAGTATCCGTTCATCTACGACGAGGCCCTTGCGCGGGAGCTGCGACCTTTCCTCGAAGCTGAAACCCCCGGCCCGCGTCTCGCCAATTTTCTGGCTACGGTACCACGAGACAGTGTCCGCACTCTTGACTTCCTGGTCGCGCTTAATCAGCGCGTCGCCCGCGAGATCGGTTACGTCATCCGCCTTGAGCATGGCATCCAGAGCTGCGAAGAGTCGCTGATCAACGGGACGGGGTCCTGCCGCGACTCCGCCTGGCTGCTGGTACAGGCGCTGCGCAATCTCGGCCTCGCAGCGCGCTTCGTCTCCGGGTACCTGATTCAACTAACCTCCGACATCGTTCCCGTCAGCGGCAATCTCTCCGGCCCCAGCGCGGACTTTACGGACCTGCACGCCTGGGCGGAGGTCTACCTGCCCGGCGCAGGCTGGGTCGGCTTCGACGCGACCTCGGGCATGCTCGCCGGTGAAGGCCATATCCCGCTCGCCTGCACTCCCGATGCGAGCAGCGCCGCGCCCATCTCTGGCCTGATGGACTTCGCCCAGACCGACTTCAGCTTCTCCATGACCGTGCAGCGTATCCACGAGTCGCCGCGGGTCACCAAGCCCTACTCCGAAGAACAGTGGGCGGCGATCGAAGCCCTCGGCCACAAAGTCGACGCGGATCTTATCGCCGGAGACGTGCGCCTGACCATGGGCGGCGAGCCCACGTTCGTAGCGCTTGACGACCCGGACGCCGCCGAATGGAAGGGTGCGGCCCTTGGCCCTACCAAGCGCATTCTTGGCATGGACCTGCTGAGGCGCGTGCGCAACCACTACAACCCCAACTCGTTGCTTCATTTTGGACAGGGTAAGTGGTACCCCGGCGAACCGCTCCCGCGCTGGGCCCTTGGCTGTTACTGGCGCAGAGACGGCGCGCCGCTTTGGGACGATCCCAGCCTCATCGCCGAGGACGCCACAGATTACGGATACGGCCCCCCCGAGGGCCTCAAGTTTCTTGAAGCCCTGACCCGCCGCCTCCAGGTGGATGCCAGCTTCACAATCACCGCCTACGAAGACGGCTTCTACCGGCTCTGGCAGGAGCGCCGCCTCCCCACAGTGGTCGACCGCCTCGACCCCAAATTAGCCGACGCCGCCGAACGCGCACGCCTCGCCGAATCATTCGAAGCCGCTGCAGACAAGCCCACCGGATACGTGCTGCCCCTACGACGCGTGCCCACCCGCTCGGGAACCCCACGATGGACCAGCCAGCCGTGGTTTGCCTCGCCGCCGAAGCGTATGTTCCTCGTGCCCGGCGACTCGCCGATGGGCTACCGCCTGTCGCTCGAAGCCATTCCCTGGACCAAGCCCGAGGACCTGACCTACTCCTACCACGCCGATCCTTTCCGCAGGCGTAAGCGCCTGCCGAGCCGTCCCGAGCACAAGCCGTTTCTCTTCACCGCCCCGCCGGTGCTCGACTTGCCCGAGCCGCCTCAAGACAAGGCCAAACCCACCGAGGAAGAAGCAGAGAAGGCCCTCCTGACCCGTCCCGCACTCTGCGTCGAGGCACGCGCCGGCAAGCTGCATATTTTCATGCCACCGGTGGCCTATCTCTCCGACTACCTCGACCTCGTCACAGCTATCGAAGACACCGCTGCCTACCTTAAAATGCCCGTCCTGATCGAGGGCTACACGCCTCCTCGCGATGCGATGGTAGACGTGCTCCAGGTCACGCCCGATCCCGGCGTCATCGAGGTCAACATCCAGCCCGCAGCATCGTGGGATCAGATGGTCGCCAGCATCACCAGCCTCTATGAAATGGCACGCCAGTGCCGGCTGGGCACCGAGAAATTCCTCATGGACGGCCAACACTCCGGCACTGGCGGCGGCAACCACGTCGTCATCGGCGGCGCGACCCCTGAGGACAGCCCGTTCCTCCGCCGTCCCGACCTGCTTCGCAGCATGATCGGCTACTGGCACAACCATCCATCGCTGTCTTACCTGCTCTCGGGAATGTTCATCGGCCCTACCAGCCAGCATCCACGCGTCGATGAGGCACGCACCGACTCCATATACGAGCTTGAAATTGCCTTCGACCAGATCCCCGACCACGGCGTCACCGACAAGGACTCGCCCTGGCTCGTCGACCGCGTCTTCCGCCACCTGCTCACCGACCTCACCGGCAGCACTCACCGAGCGGAATTTTGCATCGATAAACTCACTCCCCGCGAAGGCGTAGGCCCACGCCTCGGCCTGCTGGAGCTGCGCGCATTTGAAATGCCGCCCCATGCGCGGATGAGCCTCACCCAGCAGCTGCTGGTGCGTGCCCTAATCGCACATTTCTGGAAGACCCCTTACCGCCGCAAGCTGGTCTGGTGGGGAACCACGCTCCACGACCGCTTCATGCTGCCCTACTTTGTCCAGCTCGACTGGGAGGACGTGGTCGCCGACCTGCGCGACGCTGGCTATCCCTTCCTCAGCGAATGGTTCGCACCGCATTTCGAGTTCCGCTTTCCGCCCATCGGCTCGGTCTCCGTCCGCGGCATGGACCTTGAACTTCGCCACGCCCTCGAGCCCTGGCACGTGCTCGGCGAAGAGGCTTCCGGCAGCGGCACGGTGCGCAACGTCGACTCCTCCGTCGAACGCTTGCAGGTCAAGATGACCGGCATGATCGATCCCCGCTTCGTCGTCCTCTGCAACGGCCGCCGCGTTCCCCTCCAGCCCACCGGCAAGCAGGGCGAATTCGTGGCCGGCATTCGCTACCGCGCCTGGCAGCCGGAGTCGTGCCTGCACCCCGATATCCCCGTCCACAGTCCGCTGGTCTTTGACATCGTGGATAGCTGGTCCGGGCGGTCCATCGGCGGATGTACTTATCACGTTGTCCACCCCGGCGGCCGGGCCGACGAACATCTTCCCATCAATGGCTACGAAGCCGAAAGCCGCCGCCTGGCCCGCTTCAGCAACACCGGCCACACCCCAGGCCCCATCACGATCCCCCCACAAGAACGCAACACGGAATTCCCGCTTACCCTGGATCTGCGTCGCAAGAAAAGCTAGACCGAAAGATTTGCGCGAGACTTATGGCACAGGGGTTACCTCGTGCCAGGTGGCTTTTTATTCCCATGACTTAACTTGAGTGTTATTTCAAGCATACTAGTTTCAGGGGCTTCACTACGCCAAACCTCCGGCACCTTTAAGCCAAGCTTTTTCAGGCACTTAGGTCCTCCGGCCGGACCCTCGCTCTTGACAGGTCTGCAATTTGTTCCGCGAGAGGATGCCTTGGGATTCTGTTTTAACGACCTACCTGGCTGTTAGCTTTCTCCACCAAGTGCTTGTGAATAATCATCTTCAAGTAAGTCTGATGGCCGATGCCGTGCTTTTCAAAAGGTCTCTGCCAGTTCTATGTCTGCGGTATTAAGGCGGATGGATGTTGCTGCGGTTTGAGCGCGGCGTGCAAGCGCGCCCCGGCCCAAAGTGCCGTCTTTTGCCGCTTGCTCAAATAAGGCGAGTGTTTCGGGGTGGCTGTCCTACCAGGCATCTTCTTCGGCTTCGTTTTTGAACGCAGGCGTCTGTAGCGTCTTGGCCATCGGTTGCTGCCTTGTGGTTTCCATTCCCTAGGTAAGGCCGACATTTTCGAAGTGCTTATGCGCTCTGATTTGAAATGTAAACACGTTGTTGGTACGAGTAAACTTCAAATTGCTTGGCGAGTCGCAATGCGCCCTTCCCGTGATGGTCCTCGACCGATGACAATCTAAATGCGATTCCTCCCCCGAAGCAGTCACTCTGATATGCGCCAGCGCGCCGCGCTGTTACGCTAAATTCATCAGCCGCAAGTTGCGCCACTCCATCCAAGCAGCATGTCCGGAGTTTCAATGAGTAGCCCCGGTACTCTTGATAGCCCGCTGTTGACCGCCGACTACCGCCAGGCCGGCGGTTATGACGAGATGTGCTCCGCACCCGGCGTGCTGCGCCCGCATTGGGAGCGCTATATCGGCACGCTCTCAAGCCTTGGCTCCGGCGAGCTAGCCCACCGCTGGCAGACCGCCCGCGAGCGCATCCGCGAAAATGGCGTCAGTTACAACGTCTACGGCGACCCGCTCGGCATGGACCGGCCGTGGAGCCTTGACCCCATCCCGCTGCTGATCCCGGTCGAAGAGTGGCGGCGACTCGAAGCTGGCCTGATCCAGCGCGCTCGTCTGCTCAACCTCGTCCTAGCCGACCTCTATGGGCCGCAAAAACTTCTCCGCGATGGGCACATTCCGCCCGCGCTGGTCTTCGCCAACCCGGCCTTCTGGCGGTCGTGTCACGACGTCAAGGTACCAGGGGACACCTATCTCCACCTGCTCGCCGTCGATCTCGCCCGCTCGTCAGACGGCGAATGGTGGGTCATCTCCGACCGCACGCAGGCCCCATCCGGCGCAGGCTACGCCCTCGAAAACCGCATCGTCCTCGCAGAGACTTTTCCTGATTTGTTTCGCGAAGCGCAGGTACTTCGATTGGCTAGTTTTTTCCGCAGCTTCCGCGAAACCCTGCTGCGTCTCTCGCCAACCCGCGGCGAACATCCGCGCGTGGTCCTGCTCACCCCGGGCCCGCTCAACGAGACTTACTTTGAACACTCCTAC
>DASWUZ010000237.1:0-10740 GCA_036401395.1 Acidisarcina sp. | reverse complement strand
CGGGTGATGTGGGCCGTTCCTGAGCTGTCGATATAACTGGTATCCGACTGAGGCGCAGTCGCCGCTGTGGAAGCAGCCGCTGCCGCCGCGGCACCCGTCGAAGACTGCCCTGAAACATTCGACGGAATTACCCCTGCCCCTAACGCGAAAACGAAACCCACAGCAAATTTGAATGAACTCATGAAGTTCTCCCCAGACCCACAACAACATAGCGCACCAACCGCGCCCTCGTCTCACCCATGTTTAACGGCGGCCTCAAGAATTCGCGGCAGCCAGCAGAAACACCAACGGAGCGTTCCAATTAATCGCCACTTCGTTCAACGAATAAGCACGCTGGTCGTCCACCCACCTGCGCATAGGAGGCATCTTCGGCAACGCCCGGGCTACATCATCCCCGGCCCCGCCGTTCGGCCCTCCGGAGACCAACCCGGGCCAGGGAGCATCAATTCCGTCAGCCGCACTCGGCCGATGATGCGGGTGCTGAAATGGCCGCACCCCCAACCCAGTCACCCACGAGACTCCATGGCAATTGCGACCTAGAATGTAGTGCAAGTTCCCGAGCGCAGTCTCGAACATCCGCGCGTCGGGTTGAAAGTGGTTCGCGACCAGCAGCAGCAACGACTGGTTTCCCGCCGTACCATTTGATCCCCACACATAATCACCAGCCGCCAGCGTATTCCCGTACCCATTTGCCGCCGCCTGAGCCGCGAGGAAACTGCCGGCCCGCAACGTAGCGTCTACAATCCGCGCCTTAACGTCACCGGAACCAGCCCGTGAAGACAATGCATACGTCCAGCAGGCCATCGGCATCAGGTTGCTGAACGAAGGCGTTTTAAGATCAATGCTTCCCACAGGCAATCCGGCAATAAATGCTCTTTCATAGACCAGCTCGCCCGTAGTCCGCCACAGCTCTGCCGAAGCCCACAAAACTTCGTCGCCGCAATGCGCATCGCCGTAGTCGCCAGTCCTGACTCCGGCGGGATTCCGAAACACCACACCGGGATTAGCCGTGGCCCAGCTCCAGGCCCGCCGCGCCGCCATAAGGCATCTCTGCGCAAATTCCGCGTCAAACTCGCCGTAACATCGCGCAGCAATTGCCATCACTGAGGCCAGATCAGCCGTCGCGCACGTGCTCTTGTAAGGCGCACTTCCCGTCCCAATCACGTAGCTCGTAAGGTGATCATCCTGTGGCATGATGAACGCGCAGAAGTTTTCGCTGGTCTGCTTGTGCCAAACCCCGCCATCGACATCCTGCAGGGACAGCATCCACTCCAGGTTCCACCGGACCTCGGCAAGAAAATCCGGCGTCTTTCCGCCAGACTCGGGAATCCCTAAACCTAGCCCACGCAGCACCCGCGGATACAGCTCCCACGCCCAGAGCAACGTGCCCGTAGAGATGCCGGAATTCACAACATAGCGACCATAATCCCCAGCGTCGTGCCATCCCCCGTGGTTGTCGACGCGGCCGATCTTGCCTGAAGATCGATGATACTCGCCGCCAACGTGACACCTGGGGTGCTTATACCCCTGACCTAGGTCAACGTCGCAGCCGCAACGCTGCCCGTAAAATGCTCGCATTGTCAGCCGCAACGCAGCAGCGTAAGCGTCCGGAGCGATCAAGAAGGGGTCGCTCTCCGCGCCGTCAATTTCGATCCGGTAACTTCCCGGAGCTGCGGCCGCCGAAAAATCCGCCAGTCCGACAGTGTCTCCTGAAGCAGCGTCCTGCCGCCCCGGTCCAACCTTGCCTTCGAGCACGACGGCACCCTTGGCAAGCGACCGCACGCGAAACCAGCTGACCGAAGCGCTATTGGAGGCCGTTAAAATCGTGGCGAGCTTCTGGCCGCGGGGCAGATAACCCACCTGATTAAGAAATATCCTGCCCGCAATTGGTGACCCCGATGCCGATGACGCCGCAGCCCCGGCAAGGCTCGCCAGCGCCTGCATCGCAGGATCGTAAGCCAGGCCCGTCGCACCGAGGTACTTGAGTAGCTCTCGTCGCCTCATCATGTCTCATCAACCGCCCAGAGGTAAGCGGCGAGCAGGGCCGGCACTGGCATTGGCGAAAACCGGTCAGCGGAGAAAGCCCCCTGACCGGCCAAATTACGGTTTGCGTCTAACTGCGTTCCATAAATCTGTAAAACAGCGCCTGCTTCGAAACCGGCTCGGCACGTGCCGTCAGCTCCTCCATCTGCTTATCGTTAAACGGAGTGAACCCACGAGCCAGCTCAACATTCTCCTCCAGCTGCGCTATCGAATCGCACCCGATGATCACCGTGCTCACCGGCCGCGTCAGCGTGTAGTACATCGCCTCCTGCATCTTGAGCGTCCCGGGCCGGGTCGCGATAGCGCCGCTGCCTTCCCACGAATGGGCCTGCGCCTCCACCAGCGGCGGCGTCCAACCGGCCAGCAGCCTGCCTCGCGATGGCACCTTCATCCCGATGATGCCCATCTGCTTCTCGACCGCCAGCGGCAGCAGCTCCTCCGTGAACCCCCAGTGATGCGGGTCCGCCGCATTCATCGACATCAAAATGCAGTCGAACGGGTGCCGGCCAATCGCCGAGATCAGCGAATCGGGCCGGAAATGGCCAGTGACGCCGAGGAAACGCACCACCTTTTGGTCCTGCATCTCGAGCAGCGCCTCCATCGCGCCGCCCTTCGCAAATACCTGGTCCACATCGCTGACCAGACCAATGTCATGCAACTGCCAGAGATCAACGTGGTCGGTCTGTAGCAGCTTTAGCGACTTCTCGATCATGCGCAGGGAGCCTTCCCGAGTTCGCTCCTTCGTCTTCGTCGCAAGAAAAGCCTCGTTGCGCCGCCGCTTCATCACCGTGCCGACATACTGCTCGCTCCAGCGCTCCGGCCCACCATAAATCGAAGAAGTGTCGATGTAATTCACACCCAGATCAAGCGCGCGATCGATGATCGGCACAGCCTGGTCAAAGTTATTGGCGTGCTCGATGGCCGCCTGACCGCCAAGGCTGAAAATCCCAACCTTGTATCCGGTCTTGCCCAGGTTCCGCGTAGGCATCGCCGCCTGCGTGCGCACATTGACCGGCAGGCTCGGCCTCGCCGTGGTCGTAGTAGTAGCAGACGCAGGCATCGCACCCGACATCGCAGCCCCGCCTAGCACCGCCGCCGTGACCGCTCCGCTCTTCTTCAGAAACTCGCGGCGATCATGCCGCCGACCCTTCAAAACATCCCCTGCACTCATTCGCCCACCCCCGATTACCGCACCTGACCAACGCCTCCATCATACCCGCCAGGGCCTGTTCCAGGCACCCTCTTGCGGTGTCTGGCAGCAGGTCATCCTCGTCTCCCATGAAATAGCCCAAATCTAACTAGAGCCTAATCCCCAAACCCTCAACCCTCGCTTTTCTAAGGACTCCCCTTTGCTTTTCAGCAGGCAAATCTGCAAGAGTCACAGAGAATGAACAACCGCCCGAGCATCGTTACCGGCCAGTATTCACACAACTGGCGGTGCCCGTTTCTCGCTAACGGGCCAGTCGCACTGTTGCTGCTCTGCGCACTGCTCCTCTCCTGCAAGTCATCGTCCGCGCAAGTCGCAGCCCCCACTTCCACCGTCTTCCAAAACCCACAACGCGTAACCATCGCGGGCTACAACGGCGACGCCATGGAGCCTTTCCTGAGCCGCGACGGGAAATACCTTTTCTTCAACAACCTCAACGAGCCCAGCGTCAACACCAACCTCCACTGGGCCGAACGCATCGACGACCTCCAATTCAAATATCGCGGCGAGATCGGCAATGTAAACACGCCGGCCCTCGAAGGCGTGCCCTCAATGGACCGCTCCCGCAACTTCTACTTCGTATCCAACCGCAGCTACGACAAGACCGCGTCCACTCTTTATAGCGGTAAGTTCGCCGACGGAGCGATCACCGACATCGAGCTAGTCCCGGGAGTTTCACTCGCCAAGCCAGGCATCGTGAACTTCGACGCTGAGATCAGCGCCGATGGCGACACTCTCTACTTCGTCGAAAGCGAATTCAGTCGGCGCGGCGAGCCAAAATCTGCACGCATCATGGCTGCTCATCGCAGTGGGAATACCTTCGTCCGCGATCCCGCCAGCGAAGCGATCTTCAAAACCATAAATACCGCCGGCCTCAATTACGCTCCCGCCACAACCGCCTCCGAACTAGAGATATTTTTTACCCGAACCGACGGCCATAGCGTCGGCATCTACTGGGCAAAACGTGTCAACAAATCGCAGCCGTTCGACAATCCCGTCCGGCTAGCCGCGCCCACCGGCTTTGTAGAAGCGCCCACCCTCTCTCCCGACGAAAAGTCCCTCTACTACCATAAGAAGGAAGATGGCCACCTCGTGATCTATCGCGTCACCCGCCCCTGATATGTCATTGACAGAGTCACCCCAAATCTAAGCTGCGGTTGGAAAAAATCCTGAACACCTATAGGCTCAGAAAGTCTCCTCGCGCAACGTTTTCGAAATGAGGCACTAGATACCCACGCGCACTGATAAGCAAGCGACAGGCTCCGTGCCTATCAACAATGCCACACGACCGTTTGTGTTTTCTTTCGGCAAGCAATCGCTGCAATGCGGGACCGTCCCACTCGAAACCGTCGCGAAAAAATACGGCACCCCGCTCTACGTTTACTCCGCCGACCACATCCGCCAACGTGCCAGCCTGTTTGCGGAGGCCTTCGCCGATCAGCGCCACCTCATCTGTTATGCGGTCAAAGCCAACTCCGCTCTCGCAATTCTTCGCCTGCTCGATGCGATGGGAAGCGGCTTCGACATAGTCTCCGGCGGAGAATTAGAACGCGTACTGCATGTGAATCGCGAAGCTGCGGCACGCACCGTCTTCTCAGGAGTTGGCAAGACGGCCCCGGAGATGGACCTCGCACTCAAGGCCGGCATCCTGCTCTTCAACGTAGAGAGCGAAGCGGAACTCGACCTACTCGCCGAGCGCGCGCGCAAGCTGAAAACGGTGGCGAGAATAGCTCTCCGCGTAAATCCCGATGTCTTCGCCGAAACCCACCCGTACATCTCCACCGGTCTGCGCGAGCATAAATTCGGTGTAGATATAAAAATTGCACCGCGCCTCTACCGGGCCGCCGCCAGTTCAAAGTATCTCGAGCCATCGGGCATTAGCGTCCACATCGGTTCGCAGATCCGCAGTGCGGAGCCATTCGGCGCCGCCGTGGCTCGAGTCGCGGCGATGGCAACAAAGCTCCGCGCCGAGGGTATCGCCATCACCACCATTGATGCCGGCGGTGGACTCGGCATCGATTACGAAATCGAGCCTTCTAAGGCAAAAGCAAACGCCAATCCGCGCGACGCCGTCACCAACTATGCCGTCGCCATCAAGCGTGGGCTAAGGCCACTCGCGTCGGAGATTCAACTCCTCATCGAGCCAGGAAGATTTATAGTTGCACCGGCCGGTGCACTCGTCGCGCGCGTTCTCTATGTGAAACAAAATGGCGCGAAGACCTTCGTCATCACGGACGCAGGCATGAACGATCTCATCCGTCCCGCCCTCTACCAGGCACACCATGAGATTGTGCCGGTAAGCCCCCGCCCAGGCCGCAAACGCGTTGTGGACGTGGTAGGTCCGGTGTGTGAGTCAGGGGACTTCTTCGCTCATGACAGGGAACTCCCCCCTCTCAAAGCAGGTGACCTGATTGCCATCCTCGACGCGGGTGCCTATGGCATGTCCCTGAGCTCCAACTACAACTCCCGCCCACGCCCTGCTGAAGTCCTTGTCGAAGGAACAAAAGCAAAGTCAATTCGCCGCCGCGAAACTACAAATGACCAGCTACTCCCCGAGACCGATGTGTAGCGGTCACGTGTCGGTCACGACCTATAAGTCGTCATGAATGCCCGGGACGCCCGTCATCCTAAACGTCGTGAAGGATCTGCAATTCAACCGCAACACAAGACGCCCATCCTGACAACCCGATGTCTGAGAGTCACTGGACCAGGGCAAACTAACCGACACTTATCACGGCGGCCCATACTAGTCCCGAGGCCGCCCGCCACCTCCGCCGCAGCAACACAGTCCCGATGAGGCGTGGCGCTGGATGCTCGATTGGATGGGTTGGAAGGCTAAATCTTAGTAGGCGTCGGTCAATCTTAAGAGACTTCCGGGGAAGCTACTGCTGCGCGACTCGAGATTTCGCCAAGACTTCAGGATGTGCGACCGCACTCTGCAGATAAGTCGCCGCACCGGCTCGTGCCCGCGCAAGTATCTTTCCAGGCGCAATTCCTAAAATCAGGGTCGCAGCCACCGTCAGCAACAGCGCGCACAATAGCGGCGCACTCACCCGGCGAATATCACGAAGCGGAACATTCTCATCCGGCTTAGTATAGGCAGTAGCAAGCAGCCGGAGATAGTAATACGTAGCAACTCCGCTGTTCAGCAAACCTATAATGCTGAGCCAGACCAGCCCCGAGTGTAGGGCAGCGGTAAATACATAAAATTTCCCGAAAAATCCGCCGGTAAATGGAATACCAATCAGCGAAATAAGGAAAAATGCTAACACCCCGCCCAGTAGTGGTGACCGATAAGCTAGCCCGCGATAGTCTGCGAGCAAGGCATAACGCTCATCCTGACCGCCGACATGACTCACGATGGCGAAAATCCCCACATTCATCGCCGCATAGCAGACGGTGTAAAAGCTCGCAGCCGCGATACCTTCCGCTGACAATGCGGTAAATGCAACCAATAAATATCCGGCGTGAGCAATCGAGGAGTAGGCCAGCATTCGCTTTACATTTTGCTGTTTCAGGGCTCCGAGATTTCCCAAAGTCATCGAGATGGCGGCCATCCCCCACAAGATAGGCACCCAACTCGTGTGGAGCGATGGGAACGCGCCGTATACAATTCGCAGCAGCACAGCGAAGGCGGCCGCCTTCGGCGCCGTCGACATCAGACCCACGATGGGCGACGGAGCACCTTCATACACGTCGGGCGTCCACACATGGAAAGGAGCGGCTGAAACCTTGAAGCCAATCCCGATCAGCATCATCCCCAGGCCCACCAACGCAAAGGCTGGAGTACCACTCTGAGGCAGCGCAACAGCTATCGCTGCAATGTTAGTCGTCCCCGTAGCGCCAAAGATCAGGGCCACCGCGTACAGGAAAAAGGCCGTAGCGAAAGACCCAAGCAGAAAATACTTGATTGAAGACTCAGGGCTTTTTGCGTTCCGTTTCCTATACCCAGCAAGAATGTAAGTCGAAATCGAAGAAATCTCCAACCCTATAAATACCAGCAGTAACTCGACCGCTGTCGACATCAGTAACATTCCCACCGCACCCAGCGCCATCAGAGCAAACATCTCGCCCTGGTTCTCGCTCGTCGGATCAATGCTGTCGATCGAGACCAATACACTCACAAGTACAATCGCGCAGATAAGCACATGAAAGAAAATACTGAACGCGTCCGTCTGCACCATTCCCGAGTAGGCTGTGCCGGGTACAAGCCTAAGCTGCTGAAGGCTCGCAATTAACGCAGCAAGCACTCCGACTAAGGTGAATGCACCCACTACTTTTCGACTCGCGCCCTTGGGCAGCAACGGATCGACGAGCATGATCAACACGCCGGTGAGCGTGAGAATCACCTCGGGAAGGATGCGAAGAAACTGCGCGCCCTGCGTCATTGCTTCTCCAAACTCTTGCCTGCTGCTCTTTCCGCCACATAGTTCGCAGCCACCGGTCCGCTGCCCAGACGCAGCCGCGTATCCGCCGACGTGTCGGGCTGGTTCATCGTGCTGACGAGGTTCGTTACCGCCTCATCAATCGAACGAATCCAGTAAGGCGAGGCCACCCCCATCACCAGCATCAGCAGCATCATCGGCCAAAGCGCAAGGTGCTCGCGCAGCTTGATGTCCGCGGCCGGACTAGCGGAAACCAGCGTCGACACGGGCCCATAAAACACTCGCTGAATCATCCCCAGCAGATACGCAGCACCCAGGATCACTCCCAGTGCCGCGCCGGCAATCCACCGCGGGTGCTTTGCAAAACTGCCGCTCAAGATCAGAAACTCACCCACAAACCCGTTGAGTATCGGCAGCCCCATCAGCGACAGCGCCGTGATCACAAAGAGGGAGGCCATATTTGGCAGCTTCGAGGCGAGTCCTCCATAGGCACCCATATCGTAAGTTCCATAACGCTCATACAAAATGCCCAGCAGCACAAAGAGCGCACCTGCCGAAATACTTTCGTTGAGGATCTGGTAGATCGCACCGTCTACTCCGACGACTCGAAAGCAGAAAATACCGAGCACGCAAAAACTCAAACTACTTAGCGTCGAAAAGGCAAGTAGCCGTTTCAGGTCCTTCTGTACCAGCGCTACCAACGCCCCATAAAGAATTCCAATCACCGCCAGCGCGACCATCCACGGAGCTACCTGTAGCGACTGCGCCGGAAACAGTCCGAGGTTGAATCGCACGATCGAATAGAGGCCAAGCTTGCCAGACACGACCATCGCCATCGCCGTCGGCGCTTCGCTGAATGTATCGCCCAGCCAGCCGTGAAGAGGGAACACCGGCACCTTCACCGCGAATGCCACCAGAAACGCCAGCGAGGCCCACATC
Organism: Acidisarcina sp.; assembly: GCA_036401395.1. Classification (GTDB taxonomy): domain Bacteria; phylum Acidobacteriota; class Terriglobia; order Terriglobales; family Acidobacteriaceae; genus DASWUZ01. The sequence goes on along the minus strand of DASWUZ010000237.1, from coordinate 2,166 downwards.
AACGCATGTGGCGCAAATGCGACCGAAGTCCCATTGAGCACTTGCTGTAGCTGGACAAAGTCGAACGTCCCTGTCTTCGTGTACAGCCACACGATAGCAACCAGAAATAATGCCGATGGCACAAAGGTGTAGATGAAGAACTTCAACGCTGCTTGCGGCCCCCGCTGGCGCCCGAACATCGCAATCAGGATCGCCATTGGCACTAGCGACAATTCCCAAAACCCGTAATATAAAAACAAATCGAGCGAAACAAAGACACCCAACATCGCCGTTTGTTGTAGCAGGAACAGGAAATAAAATTCCTTAGTGCGGCTGTCGATCGCTCGCCACGACGCTAGTACGCCGATTGGCGCAAGGAAAGCCGTCAACACAACCAGCCACATCGAAATGCCGTCCACCCCCAGGTGATACCGGATCGCAGGGCTTGAAATCCAAAGCCGATTCTCTTCAAACTGAAAGCCCGTATGCCCGTAAAGGAAATGTGCCGGCAGATGCAGCGATAGGCCAAACGTCACCAGCGCAACCAGCAATGTAAACCACTGGATAGTACGTCCTCGTCTAGGCAGCAACGCAACCACTAGCGCTCCCGCCATGGGAGCGAACACCGTGAGCGTCAATATGTGATCCATCACCACCAATATATGTCCGTTCCCCTTCAAAGATTTCGCATATAGATCGATCACTGTTACAAATAAAAATTGCGCCTAAAAGCGCGGCCCAGCGTGCATCCCAAACTTGAAAAGCATTAAAAGCAGCAATCCCGCCGCGCCAAACACCAGCCATCCCGCATAAGAGCGAATATTTCCCGACTGCATCCGCCTCAGCACCGATCCAAGCCCCGAGGCGGTGCTCGCTACTGCGTACCCACCGCCATCGACCAGCTTTCGGTCCACGCCGCCCCATAGTCCAATGCGCGCCAGAGCAAGCAGTGGTGCCACGATGACTGCACCGTAAACTTCGTCTATCCAGTATTTACTGACGAGCAGGGTATAGCCTGCTTTCAACTGCGTGGCGAGCTTCTGCGGTAGTTCCGGCTTGCTGAAATAAAACAGGTGCGCAAGCAGCCATCCGAGCACCGCGACAAGAACTGAAAGGCTACTTAGAAGCAGCTCCAGGCTACGGGTCCCGTCAGCCCGCGCGAGATGCGATGCGCCAACCGAGTTCAACGTGGACCCAATCGTGACCTGCTCAAAAGAGAGACCCTGCTGGCCTGAGACAACAGGCGCAAGGAAATGCGCGAAATGATTAGCTCCGCCGAGCACTTCAGGCCAACCAATCCATCCCCCGGCAAATGACAAGACCGCCAGCACCGCCAGAGGTCCAAGCATGATCCATGGACTTTCATGCACTGCGTGAGGCGCAGCGTGGCCCACCTCAGGCGTGTGCCCGGGTTGCCCCGTGTGTGTCGTGCTATGCGACGTGCGCTGCTCTCCGAAGAAGGTCAGGTACCACAGCCTGAACATATAAAACGAAGTCAGGAACGCCGTCACGAACCCAACTGCCCAAAGCACCGGGCCGCCGCGCGAAGAAGTAAAGACCTGATACAAAATCTCGTCCTTACTTACAAAGCCGGCAAACGGCGGCAACCCCGAAATTGCAAACACCGCAATTGTCATCGTCCAGAACGTGACGGGAATCTTCTTGCGCAAGCCGCCCATCTCGCGCAAATCCTGTTCGCCACTGAGTGCGTGAATGATCGAACCCGCCGCTAGAAACAACAGCGCCTTGAAAAACGCATGGGTCATCAAGTGAAAAATTGCCGACGAATATGCCGCGACCCCGCAAGCCAGGAACATATATCCAAGCTGCGAGATAGTCGAATAGGCCAGCACGCGCTTGATGTCCGTTTGCACCAATCCGATCGTGGCTGCAAAAAATGCTGTGGCCGCTCCGATCACCGCAATCACCGAGAGAGCCAGCGGAGAGCGATCAAACAGTCCATGCGCCCGCACCACCATATAGATTCCGGCAGTGACCATCGTCGCCGCGTGGATCAGCGCCGACACGGGAGTGGGCCCTTCCATCGCGTCCGGCAGCCACACATACAACGGAATTTGTGCCGACTTCGCCGTCGCCGCGAAAACCAAACTAAGCGCAATTACCGTTACAAATCCCCCGCGAATCTCAGGATGCATCGTGAGCTGATTCAAAACGCCGCTGAAACTC
>DASWUZ010000236.1:0-3335 GCA_036401395.1 Acidisarcina sp. | reverse complement strand
AGCCATTGCGCACCCGAGCCATCATTGCGCAGTTGGCCAACGGACCTGCCCGATTCCTGGACGTCGCGGAGCCCTTTGACACCGCCTTGAATGCCGTGACAAAACACCTGAAGCTACTAGAAATGGGCGGGCCTCATTGAGCACAGAAAGCAGGGCCGGGAACTATTCATATCTTTCCGTGAACATGAGTATAGGGGTTCTGGAACGAGCGCCTCGATCAGTTTGAGAAACATTTCAAAGACAAAAAAAGGAGAGAAAGAAGAGATGAAGGAAGCCCCAACACCATCAAATTAAAACTTGAGCGCAACATCCCCGCTCCTCCAGCTGAAGTCTTCGATGGCTGGCTCGATCCGAAGGCCCCCGGAAATCCGTGGAAGATCGCAGACAAGCTGCTCTTCCATCCGGAAGTAGATGGTTTTTTCTATTGGGCCATCAAGGGCATTCCTCACTACGGGCGTTTCACGGAAGTAAAACGCCCTGCTCGCATTCAGCATACCTGGATGTCGCCTAACGCATTAGGACAAGAGACCACCGTTACCGTGACGTTCCAGAAACAGGGAGCAAACACCGTGATGACACTCGTGCATTCCTGCCTTCCAGATACGGACCAAGGCAAGTCACACGAGCAGGGCTGGAACTACTTCCTGGGAATGTTTCTCGAGCGATTCGGGGATACCTCACAGGATAGGTCTGTCTAGTAAAACATGATTGACTGTGCAAGTTAAAAGGAGATTCATGGAAAAGATTATTTTCGGAAATCATTCGTCGGTCATAGTCCCGCTACAGGACCGCGACAACATTCGTAAGTTTTACCGCGATGTACTCGGCGGAACAATTACTAGAGAGGAAAACGAAAGGGACTTCCTTCATCTGGGGGAAGACTTTTATATAGCGTTTCTCTACGGTGACGTTCTGGATGAGAGCGAGTTCCTACGGACTGCAAGATCGGTTTGGCTCGAAATCAAGTCGGACAACGTTGAAGAAACGACCCGGCAGATCCTCGAATCCGGGCTCGTCAGGAAACTTGATATACCGGACCCGCACTTCTACTTCCAGGCACCCGGTGGGCAGTGCATGCGGCTGGTTGGAATCGATGAGGACCTCTCATTCTACGAGGGAGCCGGGGAAGGCTCAAATGTGACAAAGATAAAAGAAGCCCTCCAGAAAGAAGTAACCACTAAATAATTCATTACCAATTAGAAGGTGAACTAACTGTGCCAATCATCGAGCGTTTGCGACGAGTGCCTTCCGGCGAACCATCAATTCCTTGAACTAGCTCGCCGCTGCTTTTCGGGTCCGTGAGTAGGAGCGCCGGTTTTTCATCCGGTTGCCGCAGATTTGCATGTCGCACCACCGCCGGACCTTATTCCGGTTCGTGGCCAGAAATAACCACCGGCAAGTCGGGCTCTCGCAACTCTTCAACAATCGCAATACGTTCGAAGTCAGCAACTCTGAAGCCGCCGTCACCAGCCTGAAAATCGGAAGTTCCATTTCGGCGCCGGTCCAGACCCACTCCATCTTTCCGTCGCTCCCTTCCCCAACCCACTGAAGGTCGCGAAAGGAAAACGTACTTCTCATAATCACGTTGAGCGCTTCAACCTGTGTTGGATCCGGACCGGCAGCGCCCTCTGAAACTGGTCCGCCTCTCTGGTCCACTATCTTGTAGAGCGCCGCCGCCAGCGATTCCCTCACATAATGCGCCGCCTTCAAAAGGGTGTTGCGTTCCGCGCGCGTTCTACGGCGCTCGAGCCTTCCAGCTTCCTCAGATGAGAGCACCCCCGACTGCACCATAAACCTCATCAGGTCCTCGAAAGTGCCGAGCAGTTCCTGAGGGCCGCCCTCGCCTTCTGGTCCGATGGGAACAAACCTGTTATCGAGTGTGTTGATGAAATCCAGCACCACATTGCCAGCCACGAGTTGAAACGGACCATGCTTTTGGGTCGCCAAAGTCTTTCTAACCCCTAAAAGGGGATGATACAGGTTAGAAAAACGGCCATTGTCTAACCCCTATGAGGCCTCAAAGGGGTTAGAATGGAGCTGATATTCTAGCTGCTATCGGCACTACAAGGTTTAGAATCGGTGCAGGCAGTGCCTGATCCTGCACCATAAGAGGTGCATATTCTCGTTGAAAAGAACCACCCTGTAGAGCCCCGGCTACGCCTCAAAGTTTTTGCCGCTTTCTTCGCTATTTACGTGATCTGGGGCTCCACTTTCCTGTTCATCCGTATTGCAGTCCTGCTCGTTCCACCCTGGTTTGCGGCCGGCACCCGCTTCTTCGCCGCCGGCGTCATCCTCTTTTTCTTCATGAAGATAAGAGGGCGTGCCACCCCTTCGGTCGCCCAGTGGCGCAACCTCGCCATCGTGGCGTTTCTCATGTTCGTAGTCACCTATGGCGCGCTCTTCTGGGCGGAGCAGTACGTTCCGTCAAGCATCGCCGCAGTCCTTGAAGCGACCCTGCCGCTCATCACTATCGCCTTTGAGTTCATTATCTTACGTAACCAGCGCTTCCACTGGAAGATGCTTGCAGGCATAGTCCTGGGCTTCGCCGGAGTGGTTGTTCTGATGCTCCAGCGAGACCAGCTCCATGCCCGCTTTCCCGTCTTCCCCTGCCTCGTGGTTCTCGGCGGGGGCACTGCATGGTCTCTGGGCGCCGTTCTGAGCCGCTCACTTACGCTGCCAAAGTCCCGCGGCATCACAGCGGGAGCGGAGATGATGATGGGCGGCGCGGTACTCCTGGCCCTGTCCGCAGCTTCCGGCGAGCTCCGGCACTTTCCGCACCTTGCCGCTCACCAGGCCTGGAAAGCCGTCGGCGCCCTCGCTTATCTAATCACGGCCGGTTCCCTCATCGGCTTCAGCGCTTTTGTCTGGCTGCTTTCCCGAATGCCAGCGACGCGAGTAGCCAGTCATGCCTACGTAAACCCAGTGGTTGCGGTAGCTTTGGGCTACCTCGTCCTCCAGGAACCCATCACCGCCCGCACCGTAATTGGCACCATCTTGGTGGTCGCCAGCGTGGCTCTTATACTGCAAAAGCGGGCGCGAGACCTTTTCCCCTCCGGCGGCTCCCCGGACGCTAACGGTTCCCGTGATACCGAGGAACTCGCGACCGTGCAAGCATCTACAGGTACCAATATTGCTAGCAACTACTTGTAAGTCATAGATAACTACTTCGTGAGCTGCCCACAGCGCCGTTCCACGGCATTCAATCGGATGACACCACATCCTGTAGGGTTTTGGCGTTTGGGTTGTTAGGCATTGGCTGGTGTTGCTGCTGCCCACCAGGAATCGAAGGCGGTTAAGGCGCGTTCGCACTGGAGGCGGCGGCGTTCTTTTTTGTC
>DASWUZ010000235.1:0-9545 GCA_036401395.1 Acidisarcina sp. | reverse complement strand
GCCATGACATGGTGCTATCCGGACGAACAAAGCGCGTACGCCTACCGCGTCCTCGATGCCCTGGAGAACAAGCAGGCTATCGTGCCGTCCCTTTGGGCGGTGGAGATAGCCAACGCCTTGGTCGTTGGCGAGCGTCGCCATCGCCTGGCTGCCGCCGATATCGCACATTTTCTCAAGCTGCTCAGCGGACTCTCGATCGAGACAGACCCCGAAACGGCCTCCCGCGCCATGGGCGACACCCGCTCCTTGGCCCGCGCCCATAATCTCTCCGCCTACGACGCCACCTATTTAGAACTAGCCATGCGCGGAGCAATGCCACTAGCCACGCTGGATGAGCAGCTGAAGAAAGCTGCGAAGTCCGTCGGTGTTGCAGCTCTCGCGTAGTGGTTAGGTACCCAAAACAGGCTGGGGCTTCAGCGCTATGCGTGGAGAGATTGATACGCCAATGTTCATGAGACGGCGCCTTCCAGGGCCCACCGCCATTCACTGATCCCCCACGTGCCCCCGATAACCTAGAATGTTGATTGGTTCCGGTAAACTGGGTCTATGTTTGAGAATTTGTCGGATAGGCTGCAGCGGGCATTTAAGAACCTTCGCGGGCAGGGAACTGTCACCGAGGAAAACATTGGCGAGGCGCTGCGCGAAATTCGCGTCGCGTTGCTTGAGGCGGACGTCAACCTCAACGTCGTCAAGGACCTGATCGAGCACATTCGCGAGAAGGCGCTTGGCCAGGAGGTCATGACTTCGCTCTCGCCCACCGAGCAGGTGGTGAAGATCGTTCGCGAAGAACTGATCGCGATGCTGGGCAAGGACACGGCGCGGTTCCAGTTCGCTTCGCGACCGCCGACCGTGATCCTCATGGCCGGTCTGCAAGGGTCAGGTAAGACGACTACTTCGGGCAAGCTGGCGGCGTGGCTGCAGAAGGGCGGGCATCGTCCCCTGCTGGTTTCAGTCGACGTGTACCGGCCGGCGGCGCGGGAGCAGTTGCGCGTGGTGGCTTCATCGATCAAGGCCAACATTTACGAAGGCGACTTGAAGGGCGAGACGCCGGGGCCGGCGCTGGTCGAGAGGCTGGCGAAGGAGGCGCGGCGCGAGGCGATCAACTCCGGCTGCGACACGCTGATCGTCGATACCGCGGGGCGTCTGCACATCGATGAGGGCCTGATGGGCGAGATGGAGATGCTCAAGAAGCTCCTCGCTCCGCAGGAAATTCTCTTCATCGCCGACGCCATGACTGGGCAGGACGCGGTGCGTTCGGCGGACGAGTTTCACAAGCACCTGGGCATCACCGGCGTGGTGCTCACCAAGATGGATGGCGATGCGCGCGGCGGTGCGGCGCTGTCGATTCGCCACGTGACAGGCCAGCCGGTAAAGTTCATCGGCGTGGGCGAAAAGCCCGACGCGTTGGAGCCGTTTCATCCCGACCGCATTGTGAGCCGCATTCTAGGCATGGGCGACATCATGACCCTGATCGAGCGCGCCGACGAAAAGCTCGACAGGAAAAAGTCAGAGGACTTCGCCAAGAAGGCGCTTTCGGGCGACGGCTTTTCGCTGGAAGATTTTCGCGACCAGCTCCGCCAGATAAAAAAGCTGGGCTCGATGCAGAGCATCATGAAGATGCTGCCGTCCATCGGCCCCTTCGCCGGAATTCAGCAGATGGCCGACAAGGTGGACGAGGGGCAGTTCACGCGGGTCGAGGCGATCATCAACTCCATGACCCACCAGGAGCGCACCAACCACGAGATTATTTCGGGGAGCCGGCGTAAGCGGATTGCGCGCGGGTCTGGCACCACGGTACAAGACGTAAACCAGCTGCTGCGGCAGTACGCGCAGATGCGGAAGATGTTCAAGACCGTAGGTAAGGGCGGCGGAGCCATGCAGCGGCGTCTGATGGGCACCTTAGGCGGAATGGGCGGTGGCGGTTCGAAATTCGGGCGGTAATTTCACTTAAGGACTTTCGCGTTGTGGTTCACTCGCTGAACTAGCCGGTTGTTAATGCGAACCTGATCCGAGGGGAGCTTGACGGCTTCTTCAAGTTCCGAACCGTTGGTTGACGCCGCGATCAGAGCGTCGAGATTATGGACGTCATGTTGACGTCCTTATTAGATTGAATGACTGGAACTCTATCTTAAGCGCATCGATTAGGGTTGGGATTGTTTATCAACACGCGCCGCAGATCGCGGGCCTCCTTGAGTTCATTGAACTGTGGAAGGCTCGTGATGAACTCCGATCGATGGTTTACGAATCGCGCATCTTCCGGCGACGGAAGATAGCCGACTCGCCCTTCCCAGTTCTAGGACCGCGGACGTGCCACTCGACCCTGAGTAAGAGTTACTGATGCAAAATGCCCCTTCGTCCTTGACTTCTATCGGAGAAGGTGAACCCGTACGCCCACTTTCAGAGCCCTCCACGCGCGGTCAGTGGTGTAGACGGGTGCATTTAACTCTCTGGCTAGCGCAAGGCAGGCGCGGTCGCCAAGTGAGAGACCAGCGGAGCGCGTCAGTTGGACCATATCTCCAGCGGCTTTCGCTTGATCGCTAGTGAAGGCAACAGCTTCGCCAACCACAGTCATGGCGTCCTTCCAGCAACGGTCCGGGTCTGCGCCTAGGCCGACGAGCTTAGTTTGGACTTCCGCGAGGTTCACCGTGCTAGCAACTGAGTTCGAGAGCAGTTCGTCGCTGAGCTTTTCAGAGCCCGGCTCACGGTTAAGTACCGCCATCACCGCGGAGGCGTCGAGCACGATCCTACTCACGTCTGGCTGCCTCTCGTCTCTCGGCAATCAGTTCGTCTGAGAGCAGTCTCCCAGGCTTAACGAACTGTTGAATATAATTTTGAGCGTCTTCTATGCGGCTTCTCAGAGTGGAGATGCGCAGTTCGTTGTCTTCAATGCGAAGCAGCACTTCGTCGCCAATCTTGATGCCTAAGGCCTCGCGAAAAGGAGCTGGGATGACGAGACGTCCTTTTGCGGAGAGTCGCGAACGTGTCTGTCGCATGAGTGAAACTCCCAGATAGTCGTGCCACAATTCTACTCCAGCGCCACGGCCTCCCTAAGGTGCCCCTTGAAGCGACTCGACCCGTGTCACCCAAGATCATGTAGAACTTTCTCTATGGCTGCTGAACGTACGTTCGCGATGGTGGTTCCCCTACAATGAGAGTTCTTCATCCGGTCCTTCTTCTCGTTTGTCTTGGAGCGGCATCTATCCCGTCCGCGCGCGCGCTTGAGGCGGCGAGCAACCTGCCGACGGCAACCATTATCGCGTCCGCTCCCGACCACGCCACGGCTAGTGCTGAGCCAGTCGAGGCTCCCCCCGGAAAAGCTCCTGCGATTTACACCCTGCCCCTCGACAAACTGGAAAAAGCACACAGGCTGGCGCAGGCGCGCACCCTGATTTACTTCGGCTCGGCGGCCAGCGATATCGCAGCCCTGGTCTTGATCCTGGTGCTGGGTTGGGCCGCGGGTTTGCGCGACTGGGCTGCGCGCATCACGCCGCGACGATGGTTGCAGGGGTTTCTGTTTCTGCCGGCATTGCTGCTGTTGATCAGCGTGGCGGGGCTGCCGTTTTCCGTGGTCGGCCATCACCTTTCGCTGGTCTACGGCCTGTCGATTCAGCGATGGGGTAGTTGGCTGTGGGATTGGACGAAGGGGTTGGCACTGACGGTTGCCGGCGGAACGCTGGCGCTGGCGCTGCTGGCGGCGATTATTCGGCGGTCAGAGCGGCGCTGGTGGCTTTGGTTTTGGGCGATTGCGATGCCGTTGCAGTTGCTCGTTGTGTTCCTGGTGCCTGTGGTGATCGACCCGATGTTCGATCACTTTGAACCGCTGACCAAAAGCAATCCGGCGCTCGTCGATCAGCTACAGCGGGTCGTAGCGCGAAGCGATCTGCGGATTCCGCCTTCGCGCATGTTTCTCATGAGGGCGAGCGAAAAGGTCACCGGGCTGAATGCTTACGTCACCGGCATCGGCGCTTCAAAGCGCGTTGTCGTCTGGGACACCACGATTGCTAAATGCCCCACGGATGAGATTCTTTTCATTTTCGGGCACGAACAAGGCCACTATGTGTTGAACCACATCTGGATTGGGCTGGTCGCATTTGCAGTAGGAAGTTTTGCGGCACTATGGTTGGGATTTCATCTGCTCCGATGGATGGTAGCGCGATGGGGCCGGGCGTGGGGCGTGTCAGCGGTTGACGACTGGGCCGCGATTACGATGTTGTTGCTTGCCTCTTCGGTGTTTGGTTTTTTTGGCGACCCGATCAGCAATGCCTTCAGTCGCGTGATCGAGCATCATGCAGATATTTACGGGCAAGAGGTAATTCATGGGCTAGTTGACGATCCACAGCGGACCGCAGCCGAGGCTTTTCAAAAGCTAGGGGAGTTATCGCTCGATGAACCCGATCCCAACCATTTTTTAGTACTGTGGAGTTATAGTCATCCTTCGATCAGCCGTCGTCAGAGCTTCGCGGCGCAGTATGATCCGTGGCGTGCTGGGACGGAGCCTAGGTATTTCTCCACGCGTCCTCACCGTTGGTAGTTTGAGAAACTGATGCGGATACTCTAATTCTTCACAGCAAAAACTGACTTGTAGGTGGTGGGAACATGGATTGTCTTTTCTGCAAGATTGTGGCCGGCACTATTCCTGCGAAGAAGCTCTTTGAGGATGAGTCGGTATTGGCGTTCGCCGACATCAGCCCCAAGGCACCCGTGCATATATTGATTATTCCGAAGAAGCATTATGCTTCTCTGAACGAATTCGGAAACGGAAACGTCGGCGCCGACGAAGAGTTACTTCTGGGGCATCTGTATTCCGTCGCCGCACGACTAGCGGGTACACAGGGGCTTACCGGCGGCTATCGCACGGTGAATAATACGGGACCCGATGGCGGACAGACGGTCGACCATCTTCACGTACATTTGATGGGTGGCCGCGAAATGCAATGGCCTCCCGGATAGTTCGTCAACTTGTAGCTAGCTCTTAATTCGCAACGATCGCTCTTAAACATTAGAGGTGCAGGAAAATGTGCCGGAATATCAAGATGCTTTTCAACTTCGACCCTCCTGTGACCGAGCCGGAAGTTCGCGCGGCGTCGTTGCAGTACGTGAGGAAGATCAGCGGATTTAGTAAGCCATCGAAGACAAACGAAGCCGCATTCTTGGCTGCGATCGATGAGGTCGCGGCTGCCTCGATGCGGCTGCTTTCATCTCTTGAGACAAATGCCTCGCCGAGGAGCCGCGAAGAAGAGGCGGCGAAGGCAAAAGCTCGAAGCGCCATGCGGTTTCCTGCTTAGAAGAGATGCCCGTTGGCGGATTGAAAGCTTTACCCTCGGTTGCTCTCGGCGAAGCTGGACGCCTTCCCCCGTCGAAGATTCCCCGGTAGATGCATCGCGGAATCCGCTGTATACTCGGTGCAACGGCGGTAGGGTGGCCTCAGGCCCGACCGACCCGAAGCGAGGTGCGTCTTCAGTAGTCAGATTTCTCCCCTGACGCTCGACGTTCCATCCCAGACTTCTTCATGGCGCGCTGTCGTGCGCGTGCTTCGAAGTCCGGTCGACAGCCTCTCCTGCGCGTTATTTCCTGCCCCTTGTTGTGCCTGCGGCTCCCCGCTGTTGCGATTTTCTCGCGTGCCGGTTTGCGACGCCTGTTGGACTTCCCTCGAAAGCCCCCAAAATATCTCTTGCTCGCTTTGCGGCGAGGACCTTGGCCTCGGGATGGACTCCGCCGAAAAAATTAATCGTGAAATTCTGTGCCATCTGTGCAGTAAGGTAGCGCCGCCGTTTCGAAGGGCAATCAACGCTGGCACTTACCGGACCACGCTGCGCGCACTCATACATTCGCTCAAATATGACGGCATGCTGCCGATCGCCGACGGGCTTGGACGGCGGCTTGCGCGAACTTTCCTTTCGATCGAGCCTGAGATAAGGGAGGCTATGCGTACAGATGGATCCAGGGCCGTCGACGATCAGTTGAGTTTGCATGCGATGTCTTCGCCTGCGGTGAAGGCAAAGCCGATGCTCGTCATACCCGTCCCGGCGCACGACTCGAACCGGCGATTTAATCACTCGACATTGATTGCGAGTGCGGCAGTGCTTGAACTTCGCGCCCTTAGACGGGACTGGAAGATGAGCTTCGCTCCGGAATTGCTGCAGCGTCAGCGCGTTACGGAGAGCCAGGCGGGGTTGACGCCGCATCAGCGCCGGGTCAACGTTCGCGGGGCGTTTCGAACTCCGAACTCGGCTGCGTTGCAGGATGCGCATATATTGTTGATCGACGATATCTACACCACCGGCGCGACCGCCCGCGCGTGCGCTAAAGCGCTACTCAAGACGGGTGCGGCTTCGGTTTGGGTAGCGACGGTGGCGCGAGCGCAATTCGAACACATTACTAGACCTCAAATTGCGAGATTTGAAGAAACTTCACTCAACGGGAGAGATCTGGGCGAGGATTTACCTATGCACGAAGACGTTGCCTTCTGGGACACGCGTAGAAAATCGGTTGATGTCGCTTCAGCGAGTTACGGGCATCATGAGACCGGGGCCTTGAGTTGAGATGGGTAACGGCAAGAGCACGCCGGTGAGTTAGTAATACGGGGGAGAGAATGTCCTTGGGAAAATCCATGGTCCACGCTCGCAAGCTGAAGTCACTCGGGAAATCTCACGCCCTTCCGGTGGAGGAGCCTCGCGCTGTCACGCCGACGTCCATGCAAAAGCCGGTGCTGGTGCTGAACGCCTCATATGAGCCGATCAATATTTGCGGCGCTCGCCGGGCGCTGGTGCTCGTCCTCAAGGGCGTCGCGAAGACAGAGGAGGAGCAGGGCGCAATGATGCACGCCGCCTTCATCCGCGTGCCCATGCCGTCAGTGATTCGTTTGCTGGAGTATCGCCGCATCCCTCACCAGACACGGGCCCTCTCGCGGAAGAATATTCTGCTGCGCGACCGCAATACCTGCCAATATTGCGCTGTCGTTCTGACGGCGGGCGAGCTTACTCTTGACCATGTGCAGCCGCGTTCGCGGGGCGGCCTGTCGACCTGGGAGAACCTTGTAGCCTGCTGCCACTCCTGCAACCGGCGAAAGGGCAACCAGCTATTGAACGAGCTTGACGATATGCAGTTGCTGCGTGAGCCGCGCCCGTTTTCGCTGCATACGAGCCGGCATATCATGCGGATGATTGGGCATTCTGACCCTCATTGGCGGAAGTACCTTTATTACTGAGGGTTTGGCTCATGTTGCTTCTTTCGCTGTCAATCACGCCTTCAAGTCATTGATCCTAGTGGGAACCTGACGCACGTCTCCGTACACTGTCTGGCGGGCTTTGTTTTGACGCCTGTTGCACGGTCTAACCATCTGCGATGACTTTTTCCCTCTTCCCGTGACTTTTAGTTGAGCCTTCGTTTCCCTGGACCGTGTTTGGCCACCTCCGTGCGTGGTAAGGGGGGTGGGGGGTAGGGGTGGGGGGGTAGGGGTAGGGGGTGGGGGGTAAGGCTCGGCGGTAAGGTTCTAAGTCCCTTGTATGACTTGTTCGGTTTGGGGAGGAAACAGGGATGTTTGATAGCCTCGCACCGATGCGAAAGCTGTTGGCGGTCTGGCTGTGGGGGGGGACGTCGAAGGAAATGCTAGTCGAACTGGTACTTCTGAACTGCTATCTATAACAAGTATACGCAGCGGGCTGGTTCACTACGCCATTTCGTACAAGGTAGGAGGTTACTGGGGTACCCGGCATAATTTGTTTGCTAGCGCCGGTTGTAGGATTTACTTGTTGCACACTTAGCTTCTTCGTATTGCGAAAGCCATGTATTTGGTTTCTTTAGGCTGCGAAAGCCGAGCATTGCTTTCTTTGCGCACCCGGCACCCGGCGAAGTTGCAGGTTACGGCCATTTCGGGGCAGCCCGTGGAGTGTCGGAGGTGCCTGGGGATGCGCTGCACAGCGGGCGACCCAGGCGAGCGATTGAGCATTCCGAACCGCACTGGCTGATCATGTTTACTCATGAGGAGGCTCAGCTTTAGTCCTTCTCTCGTTCTGAGCCATACTTGTAGTCATTGAGCAGACTATCAATCTGCTGCAGTAACTTTGGGAAATCATTTTTGACCGTGTTCCAGACGATCTCAACTTGCACATCGAAGTAGTTGTGGATCATTTTGTTGCGCATTCCACGCATCTCCACCCACGGTAGCTCGGGGTGGGCCTTTGGAAAATCAGGAGCTTGCAGTTGAATCCTGCTAGCGGCTTCCCCAACGATTTCGATGTTGCGGATCACCGCATCCTGATCGCGGCGGCTCTGCTTGAAAGCCGCAATCCCTTCCAGGCGGTCAATGTAATCAGTCGCCCAGTGAATGGCTTCCGCAATGTGCTCGAGATAGTCTTCTACACGTTCCGGATGCTTCAAAGAGGCTCGGCCAACGCCAGCACGCGATCACGAAACCTCAAAGGCAGGAAGCCAGGTGTGAGTACGGAGACCCGCACCCCTGTCAGCTGCTGAGCTTCATGCTCCAGTCCGGTCAGCGTAAACAGCGTTGTGGATTCCGTAGCGTCGACGAGGAGGTCGAGGTCGCTTTCTTCATCATCGATGCCCGTCAGCGCTGAACCGTACACGCGAGGCGCTGCGACGTTGTAGCCGCTTATCAATTGCCGCAAATCGGCACGGTGAATTCTAAGTGCTTCGGACGCTCTCATAAGCTTTACTCTAGGCAGGCCCCGTTAGACTGTGTGGGCGCTAGTTTTCAGTTTATAGGAACGCGATTTTGGGGCGCAAAGGCATCATCTGCTGGCGCGCCTCCTTCTCACGAGGGTGTAGATACCGTAGGATGCGGCGAGTAGCACAGCTAGGGCGATCAGCAGGACTTTGCGCATCATGTGCAACACGAGGTTAATAAGGGTGAGGGCGGCGGGGTTGGCGCGCCAGCGGTTGCTCGCCGCTTTGTCGAGCAATGCGTCGAGTGCGGGCCTTGCGATCAGTCGGCCGCCCAGCACTACGGAGTTCAGGCGCTGGGTGTTATGAATGTCCAGGAGCGGATCGGCATCGAGCAGATCAAGGTCAGCTACTTTACCAATTTCTATGGTGCCCCCGCCGTCGAGCGGTCCCAGGTACTGGGCTGGGTTACGGGTCGCGGCTTGCAGCGCCTCCATTGGAGTGAGGCCCGCCTGGACCAGGAGAGCTAATTCGTCATGTAGACCGTAGCCGGGGTAGACAAATGGATTAGGCGTGTCGGTGCCCGCGAGTATCCCCACACCGGCCTTCTGCATTTCACCTACGACGCGCAGTTCCCATGCAAAATAAGCGCGATTTGTTGCGGCGTCCTGCTGGCTCATTTTTGGAGCGAAGTGGATGCCCACGTTCCACATCGCCTTGAGTGCATAGGGAACATACCGGAGCCGTCCCGGGTTAGTGAAGGTGGTGCGCGCATAGTCCGGGTCCTGGTAGAACGCGGCGTTGCGCATTACGACCAGGGTCGGCGTCTGCCACGTGCCATTTCTCTTGTAGGTTGCAAACAGGGTGGCGGCCTTCGCTTCGCTGAAGCTATTGATCTCCGCTCCTAGCTCGGGAACATAGCT
>DASWUZ010000234.1:0-35707 GCA_036401395.1 Acidisarcina sp. | reverse complement strand
AACTCCATGAACGTGTGCGCGTCCTTCGGTGCAGCCATGGATTGGGTCGGCGGAGCCACGAACCAAGGCGCGCGGGTCACGTAAGACGACTGGGTGACAATCTGCAATGCTCCGTACTGCTCGCTCTTCCAGAGAGTAGTCACGGTTGCGAAGGAGCCTTCCTGGATGGCCCGATTGTTGCTGTTCGCGCTTCCCGCGAACCCGTAGCCGACCAGCGTCGGAGTTTTGATATTCGGATCCAGCGAAGACACCCGTTGGAAGTAGGCCCCTCCGTAGTAGGCCGAGAGGACTGTCCCTTTATCCGCCTGCCATTCAAAGCCCCCGATGCCGGAGCCGGAATGAACGAGCTGGACACTGAAGGGCGCGGTGACCGCACCGCGCTGAGCGACTACGAAACCGGGACCGACGCCGCCGATGTAGCGTCCGCCGCCATCGCTCCAGTAAGAATCGAGTATCAGGTGCAGCCGAGGCATTACGGCGAAATTTGCGTTGGCGGCAACTCCGCCTCCCTCGCGGGAATCGGTCGCCTTTGCACCCTTTGTGACGGACGCCGGCGTAAACACGCGGGCTGAGGTCAGCAAGCCGACGACTTCGACGTGGAAGTTACGCCCGCCAACGACCTTGTCCCCCGCAATCTTCGCAATCACGTCAGGATGCAAATTCGGCGTCGAGGTTCCACCGCCAGCCGAGGTGGAGGAATTTATGTCTGTCTCGGTGGTACTGAAGAGCGAGGGGAAAGTGGCGGCGCTTCCGCTGAATTGTTCGGGATTTTCGAGCGACAGGCCGAACGCGAGCCCCTGGTTGAAGTGATAGATCGCGCGAAGCTGGGTCTGCCGGGCATAGGTCAGACCAACCTGATAATTGGTGTCAAGGTGGGTAGTATTGAATATTTCAGAGAGAAATGGCGACATACCCTTGCGGTTCGGCGTAAGTAAGGACCAGCTCTGGCCGCCGAGCACGTCCAGCTTGCGGTGCGTGAAGTTCAGGAAGTAAACGCGCATCCTGAAGCTGTCACTGTTTGTTGAAACGAACCCGTTCGATGCCAGTGCGCCGTTGAAGTCGGCCTCGACGTAGCCGAAGATCTTGTCGTGGCCTATGCTTTCATCGGCACGCAGGGAGAGGCGCGACGACTGGGCGGTGAAGCGGTTTTCGCTCAAGCCACCGGCGACGGTGTTGTTATAAGGAATCGACTGGAACGATGTGCCGAGGCCGCTGCCTACGTCGGTTGTGCGATAGATGGAGGTGAAGTCGACCCAGCCGCCGGGAGTAAATTTGGCCTTGCCAATTTGTAGCGACAGCGGCGCTGATGAGTCGGGGCCGGCCGGATTCAGCTGCGGCAGTAAAGGTGTTCGCAGCACGGCTTCGGTCGGGTATAACGCCAGCCTGACCGGGTGATAGACGGCTAGCTCTTCAGTCGCTGATCTCAAAGCTGCCGCCGATGTTGCCTCGTCCTGCTGTGAGGGCTGCTGATCGCCAACACTTTGATCAGTCAAGTTTTGCTTGGGCACGCTCGTTTCGGCCGTGTTTGTGCCGCTGGATGGCCCGCCGGTCGGTTGGGCCGCTAGCAATTGAAGGCGGACGGCGTCGAGTTCTCTCTTTTGCTCGTTGATAGCGAGGCGCTGCTCGGCGAGCTCCGCTGACTGGGCGCGAATGAGCTGCTGCATTTGAGACAACGCCTGCAGGACGTCCGCCGATGAGGAGCTCTGATGCGCGGAGGACAGGGGCTGGGTGATTGGGATGGTGGGCGGATCGGCTGCAAGGCCGGGAATCGAACTCAGCAGGACGGGGACTAGAAAATATCTCGATGGGAAACGCATGATCTCTCCGGAAGATGGCTCAGGTCGCGCACAGATGCGACAGTTCGAACAACGTAAATGGCGAAATTGATGGGGGGCGGGGCTTAATTCGCAGCGAGGCGCGGCGCCCGGCTACATCGCGGGCTGAGGCATGGTTCGACACGCCCTTGACCGCGAAGGGTGCGGTCGCACTCAACCTCCAGGAGGTCACGCGGGAGATCACGATAGATCAGAAATCCTGGTTCCATGGTTCTTTCGCCTGAGAACGCATATGCGTGCGCGGAGAGACGCTGAGAGCATTCAGAGTGAGGAAGATGAACTACGAGGGGTTGATGACGGAACTCGCAATCGCAGGACTAGCGAAGGCGAAGACAACAGCTCGAGCGGCATGTGGATTGCTGCATCAAAGTGAGCTTAAGGTAACACGGAACTTTATATTGTCCAAGCTTCGGGTCGCCCCTGTATTTGCCCAGCTGACGTTGGTCGCCGCAGTTGCGCTGCAAAGCGGCACGATGTGCTTTGCGTCCGGGGCGGACGATCCGGCCCAGCATAAGTTGACGGGGGTCAGCAAATCATCCCGCCCTATCTCCCGTGCCGTCTTCGCGGGATTCGACAAGGACGCTTACCCCGGCGACGACCTGATTCGCGCGCTCAGCAAGAGCTTCGCCTTTACTGGATATTGGCTCAACAACCCGCCAGGCATGATGTCAAATCCCTGGATGGGGAAGCGCAGTTTATTGCGCGCGCGAGGCCTCGGCTTTACGCTTCTTTTCAACGGGCGCCTTTACGCCGACTTGAAAGCTGCGGCGGCGCAAGGGGAAGATTCTGCCGAGCTAGGTCGAAGCGACGCTGAGGCCGCTATCGTGGCTGCCCGTCGGGAAGGCTTCCCCAGCGGAGCGGTTATCTTTCTCGATCAGGAAGAAGGCGGCCACCTGCTGCCTGAGCAATCCGCATATCTCTTCGCGTGGATCGACGCTTTGCAGCGTTGGGCTCCATCAGTTCGCAGTGTCTCAAAATCAAAATCAGCGCAACCGATTTACAGGGCTGGCGTCTACTGCTCCGGGATCGCGGCCAGCGCGAGCGACCCGGCGACCACGGCGGCCGACATTCTCCAGCACTACGGCGGCCAACGTGCGCCCGTGATGTGGGTCGCCAACGACCAATGCCCACCGGCTCCGGGATGTGTTAGAGAGACGAAGTTGCCGCTGCCCTCCACAAGCGGCACCCCCGTCGCCACAGTCTGGCAGTACGCGCAATCGCCCCGGCGGGCGCAGCTCACCGCCGGGTGTGCGGCAACCTACTCTACAGACAACGGCTGCTACGCGCCGGGACTGCCCCATTCCCCCGACACGGCGATCGATCTGGACTCCGCGACTTCGCCAGACCCCTCTCACGGTCGCTGAACCTCCAATCTGGAATGGCGGCTGAGAATCGAGGCCTGACCACATTGGGCGACGGGCTTTGATGATGGTCTCGGAGGTTCCATTCGGAAGCAGGTTCGTGATTTAATCTGAAGTTGGGGGGAAGAGCTCAAAGTCCACCCATTCTACGTCAGAAGCAGCTTCCGTATCCGCAGAACCATCAGACTCAAGCAGGAGCGACGAATCCGATCATGGCTAATCTCGATTTACCCATCGCCGAGCGGAGCCTCAAGCCCCACGAGGTCGAGCACCTCGATAAGCGACGCGCCTGGGGACTGACTCTGCAGGTAATGTCAGGTCAGTTCACGATTTTTGCCGTGTTGCTGACGGTATGGGCAGGTCAGGATCTGACCTACTCTCCTGCCTGGATACGCCCCATGGCCTACTACGACGCTTTCGCCTTCGTGATGGCTTTTGCGCTGGCAGTCTACGGCACCGCCCTGCGCCGAGGCTCGCCGGAATACTGAGTAACATCGCCTGCACGGCAGAGTGCAAGGAAATCCGCGCACAGTCAGTGCTTCTTCTGGACTCGAATCCAGATAGTCGCCCGATATTGATGTAACCTGACAATTGACCTCGGGCTGAGCGGGGGACCGCTGAAGCGCTTCATCTCGCGACGCATCGAATAGACTGACAGTAAGCAGTGTCCTCGGTCCATTCTCTGTCCCCATGTCCTCAGTCCTCGATATTCCCCCCATCCCGGAAGCCGCCGTGCCAGTGCCTTCCAGGCGTCTGACGGACAAGTTCGGCCGCGCGATTACAGACCTGCGAGTCTCAGTGACCGACCGATGCAACTACAAGTGCGTCTATTGCCGTACCGGCACCGAGGGCGCGCAGTATGCCGAGCTTCCCACTGCGGACTATGCCCGCATCATCCGAATCTTCGTGGGCCTTGGCATTGAAAAAATTCGCTTCACCGGCGGGGAACCTCTGCTGCGAAAGGGTCTGCTGCGCCTTGTCGAGGAGACCTCGAGCCTGAGGACGTGCTTTTCGAACCGAGGGACGCCCATTGCGCCAAGCGCTGGAAGCCGGCTCGATCTGGCTGTGACGACCAATGGACACCTGCTCGCCGATTTGGCCCAGCCCCTGCGGGAGGCGGGTCTCAATCGCGTCACAGTCAGCATGGATGCCGTCGATCCGCAGACATTTGCGCGCATTACTCGCGTTCCTGGCAGCTATGAAAAGGTGCTGGCCGGGGTGCGGGCCGCAAAGCGTGCAGGGCTAGGCCCAGTCAAAGTGAATTGCGTGCTGCTTCGTGGGTTCAACGAAGACCAGATCATCTCTTTCGCAAAGTTCTCCCGCGACGAAGCGGTGATCGTGCGCTTCATCGAGTTCATGCCCCTTGAAGAAGACCGCCTTTGGACGCCCGATGTTGTCGTACCCCTTGAAGAAATCGTAGAGACGATAAATACCTGGCGTCGTTTAGTTCCACTGCCGGCGAACGCGTTAAGTGAAACTGCGCGCCGCTTTACCTTTGAGGACGGCGTGGGCGAGATAGGAATTATCGCTCCCGTGTCGCACCCTTTTTGCGGACATTGCAGCCGCATTCGACTTACCTCCGATGGTAAGATCCGTACCTGTCTTTTCTCACAATCTGATCACGACCTATATGGTGTGCTTCGCCGCGGCGCAGACGACGCTGAGCTTGCCGCGTTCATTGAAGACACGTTGCAGCGCAAGGAAGCACGGCACCATATAGGCGAGGCCGGATTTCTCAAGCCTTCCCGCAGTATGGTCCATATTGGCGGTTAGTACCCCGGGGCACTCGCTACACAGGTAACCACAAACGATTCGAACATTCGATGGGTCTATAGGACGGCACGACATGACCTCATCATCGGCTCCGCGCGAAGAAATACTTAAAGACCTTTTGGTCTTTCACGACGTGGCGCGGGCGCTCGCATCTTCTCTCGACCTGGACTCCATACTGCACGTGATCATGAAGCAGATGGAGCAGTTTTTCCAACCGGAGACCTGGTCGCTGTTGATTGTCGATGAGCAGAGAAATGATTTGTACTTCGCAGTAGCAGATGGAAGCGCGAGCGGAGGACTGAAGAACGTCAGGGTCGCGATGGGTGAAGGGATAGCTGGATGGGTCGCGGAGCACGGCGAGACTCTCATCGTTCCCGACCTTGGCCAGGATGGACGCTTCCGTCCGCCCGCCTCGGGGCCGGCTCCCGGTTACAAAGCAGCCGGGGCACAATCTGCCATCTGCATCCCCCTTAAAGTCCGCCTGAAAACGCTGGGAGTCATCCAGCTATTTAACTTCCGCCTCGACACGTTGACGGACTACACCATTTCTTTCCTTCACGTACTGTGCGACTATGCCGCCATCGCCATTGAGAACGCGCGCGCCATGCAAACAATCCACGAACTTACTATCACGGATGACTGCACTAGCCTCTTCAACGTGCGTTACCTATACCAGAAGCTCGAAGAAGAGATAGAGCGGTCCAGACGGTTCAAGACCCCGCTTAGTATCATCTTTATCGACCTGGATCACTTCAAGCACATCAATGACCAGCACGGACATCTTGCAGGCAGCAAGTTACTCGCAGACGTTGGCAAATGCATCCGGTCAAAGGTCAGAACTATTGACCTGACCTTTCGTTATGGCGGCGACGAATTCGTGGTCCTTCTGCCCTCCACCGGCAAAAGGCAGACCCTCGAGATAGCACGGCGTTTGCGCGAAACACTTAATGCCGCTCATTTCACAGTCCCTGAAGTCGGGGAGCTAAAGGTCTGCGCAAGTTTCGGAGTTGCGACCTACCCCGACTGTGGCACTACTGTGCACGAAATCATTAGCCAGGCAGACAGGGCGATGTACACGATAAAGAACAGCACCCGCGATGGAGTAGCCACCGCCCACGGCGATGGCCTCTTTCCGGAATGCCCGCCACAATAGGCCACTCTTGCGTGGACTGCTTTGATAAGATGGGCCATGGTCAGGCCCTGCTTCATCGTCGTCGACAGAGAATTCCCGGGAAGTATTTCTACTCGCAAGCTGGTCATTGAAACAGCCAAGTTCAACGTGATCACCGCGTATAGTGCGAAAGAGGCCATCGAGACCCTGAAGAAGTTTCCCGCGGTGAGCGGCGTAATTTTCGATGCGGGCATCGGCGATATGAGGGCTGACCGGACTGTGGCGGAACTCAAAAAGCTCCAGCCAAAGATCCCCGTCGTCGTGATCAATACTCCAGGGGCGGACTGGTGCGCGGCCGCCGACTATCATCTGGAGTTCTTCAGCCCAGTCCACCTGCTGGCTCTGCTACAAAAACTTGAGCCCGGCTTCACTGAGGCGATCAGTGCCCATGAAGATAAGCTCAGCGAGGAGACAGAGGGGCGCTCTTGAGGCGTCTCTCCCACGCGGGTGAAACAAGCCGCGACTAGCCTACTGCCAACTCTGAGAAGTCTGCAATTCGCGAAAAGTAATTTAATATCTCGGCGAGCAGTGCAAGGCGATTTTTCCGCACGTCTGGATCAGGATCCATCACCATGACGCTCTCGAAAAAAGAATCAACCTGCGGTCGAAGCGACGCTACCAGAACGAGGGCGTCTCGATACCGCCGCTCCGCAATCATGATCTGAAATTTGCCTCGCAACTCATTCAACCGGGCGTCAAGCGCAATCTCTGCGGGCTGCTGGAGCATCAAGGGCGCCACATTGCCTGCTTCCGCCTCACCCTTGTACCGTGCCTGTCTCAGAATATTCTTGATACGTTTGAAGGCCCCGCAGATTGCGACGAAGTCAGCCGACCCCCGCATCGCACTAAGGTCTTCAGCAAAACCGATCGCATCTGTGACACTGTCCCGGATAGATAACGACTCGTCATTGTGGCTGGTTGCCAGCTCAGCCGTAACAATCGCCGGCGCAAAGCCTCGCACATCCCGCAGGTAGAACGCCAGCCTCTCCTCGATGAAACCTGCTACTCGTGTCTTGAGAGCGACCACATCTCTGCGCTCGCCGGCAACAATAGCCGCATCTATGACCTGACCTAGTCTAAGTGGGAGCTTTGAGTCGGCAAGTATTTTGATAACTCCGATGGCCGCGCGGCGCAAAGCAAAGGGGTCCTTAGAGCCTGTAGGCTCCAGACCAATCGCGAACATATCGACGATTGTGTTGATGCGGTCGGCAATTCCGAGTATCTGGCCCTCAATTGTTTGCGGAATTACATCGCCCGTCGATGCCGGCGTGTACTGCGCGTAAATAGCCCGTGCGACCACCTCGCCGTGGCCCTGCGCGCGCGCATAAAGCCCGCCAACGATACCTTGCAGTTCAGTAAATTCCTTGACTAACTCAGCTGTCAGGTCAGTCTTCGCCAGCCGCGCAGCGGTCAGCAACCCTGACTTATCGAGCGACAATCCAGCAGACAGAAGTAAGTCAGCAAGGGTCCCGGCAATTCGGATATTTGATTCTGTCTTTCTGTAGTAGCTTCCCAGATCCTTTTGAAAGGTGACTGCCTTGAGCATCTCAACACGTTCGGCGAGAGGAATTTTATGATCAGTATCCCAGAAAAAACGAGCGTCATTAAATCGCGCTCGCAGCACGCGTTCATTGCCGTGACGAATGATGTCGGCACCTACGCGATCTACCTCCGTATTGAGCACGGCGAGGAACGTAGCTGCTAGTTTGCCACTTGCATCCTCAATTGCAAAGTACTTCTGGTGATCGCGCATGACCGTCACCAGCACTTCTTCGGGCAGCGTCAGGAATTCGCGCTCGAAAGTTCCCGCAATTACCGAAGGCCACTCAGTCAGGTGCGCAACTGTATCGATCAGATTGTGGTCTTCGCGCCACCTTGAGCCGGACACACTACTAGTCTGCAGGCGGGTCTCGGCATCCAGCATCTTACGAATGCGCTGCCGCCGCGCCTCAACATCCGCTAACACGTAAGCGGACTCAAGCACACTCAGGTAGGCAGAGGGTTGGGGTACAGGGATTGGCTTGTCGCCGTGCAAAATGCGATGCCCGTGAGTGACGTGCCCGGCGCGAATGCCGCCAAACTCCACTGGTACGACCTCTTCACCGAGCAGTGCCAGCATCCAGCGCAACGGCCTGACAAACCGCTCCGGCTTGCCTTTGCGCCAGTACATGCTCTTTGCCCAAGAGATCGAAGCCAGTGCAGGCGGCAGTTGCTCCGCAATGACCTGAGACGCCGGCAGACCACTACGGTGCACAGTCGCTGAGACGTATTCTCCCTTTGAAGTAGCAAGCTTTTGAAGGTCCGGTACTTCGACTCCAGCCTTTTTGGCGAATGCGGCAGCGGCCGCAGTCGGCTGATCGTCTTTGAATGCTATCTTCCACGATGGTCCGGTCAACTGCTCCTGCACATCGGACTGGCGGAGCAATACGCCCGAGATGCATACCGCCAGACGGCGAGGCGTCGAGTAACTCGCAACAGCGTGTCGCGATGCCAGCAAACGCGCCTCGGCGAGCAGGCTCTCAAGGCGTTCAGCTAATTCAGCTTGCGCCGAAGCAATCATCCGTGCCGGTATTTCTTCCAGCCCTACTTCAAACAAACAATCTGCCATTGCCACTTTCACATTCAATGAAACGACTTATAACTGTTTTCCAGACTATGTATGCAGTAGTCATTCACACCCGCTCTAAGTGTTACTCGGACGCGATCTATCAGGACACGTTCTGCTGACTGATGTAAGCCTTCGCGACACCGACCGCGAGTCCGCGAATGCGTGCAATCACTCCGACACGCTCCGTCACTGAGATGGCGCCACGCGCATCCAGTAGATTGAACAGATGCGAGCACTTCAAACAAAGATCATAAGCAGGCAGCACGGGAAAGCGGCCCTTAGCGGAGTCGATAGCGTGAGAGCTGCCCTCTGGATGGGCTACATCGTCGCGAGTGCCACCGAGCAAACTCTCATGTTTCTTATCGTGATGTTCACCCTTATGCAAAGCTTCTGGCGAAAAATCTTCCTGATACCCAGCTAGAAGATCCTTACACTCGCCCTCATAAAGACTAAAATGTTCCCACAACTTGCTAACATCCGCAGATTCGAAGTTATAGACCGAGAACTGTAACTCGTCCATAAACCGGACGTCTCTATAAGTTACAAGCGGATCGAGCGACCACGCTATATCGTAAATGGAGTCCACATCCTGCAAAAAAGCTGCGATTCTTTCCAGGCCATAGGTAATTTCGCCGGAAATGGGGTCGAGATCCAAGCCTCCGCACTGCTGAAAGTAAGTGAACTGTGTTATTTCAAGCCCATCCAGCATGACTTGCCAGCCCACTCCCCAGGCACTGAGAGTAGGTGCCTCCCAGTTGTCCTCTTCAAACTTGATGTCGTGCCGGCGCAGGTCGATGCCAATGGCGGCCAGCGATTCAAGGTAAAGCTCCTGAATGTTTGCCGGAGGCGGCTTGAGAATTACCTGGAACTGGAGGTGCTTGAAAAGGCGATTGGGGTTTTCGCCGTATCGACCGTCGGCCGGTCGCCGCGAGGGCTGTGCATAGGCCACGCTGTAGGGCCTGGGGCCGAGGACCCGCAGAAAAGTCTCAGGTGACATGGTCCCCGCGCCTACCTCGACATCATAAGGCTGCTGCAAAATGCAACCACGCGCGGCCCAGAAGCTTTGCAAACGGAAGAGCAGGTCCTGGAAGCTCAGCGAGGTGGTGGAAGGGGAACTCGTCGGTTCAAGAGCGGTCAAGGGCAAGCGAACTCTCAATTCTTTATGGGCAGTAAGTCATTCTAGCAACTGCGCCCATGCCCCTGTTTTCATGCCCCAAGCTTACGCGCTACATGCCGTCAGGCCCGAGCGGGAAGTAATTTCTGAAGAGGAACTCGTAATCACCTGAGGCCGCCTCATCGAGAGCGATCAGGTCCCACTCATCCTCGGGGGAAGGCGGAATGCGCATCATTGTGTCAAGATCGAGTTCATCAACCGACGAAAGGCGCTCCGCATCGCGCGCGAAGCCACGATGCATGAATCCGGGCTGGTCGAGGGTGACATAGCAGACGCCGAACGCAGCATAGATGAGCGGCTGATAAAAGATCAGGGGTGCGGCGTATTTAACGTCGGTGGTGGCGGCCTCGCAGATACCCTTTGTGCGCCCGTCGTGTATATGGCCGGCGCGGGTCCGACGGGGAATGTAGTACACACGCATATCAAGGGCTGGAGTTTTCTTTGCGAGCTTCCAAAGGCGGTTGGCTACTCCATGCGGGGTCGTGATTCCAAAGTCTGGGAAGATGCGGCGTCCGAATTCGCCTGGAAAATACAGCTGCAGGACCTGCCTTGCAAAGTCGGAGCAGTTGTTGGTCCAGACGGCATAATGAAATTGGTTCCGGCCCTGCTGTATGCCTTCCAGCACCTGCGCGTCCTGCTCGCTGCTCGTATGCAGCCGGAGCACATACACGCCGCGATGGTTCAGGCGACCGATGTATTTACGGCCGTAATTGATTGGCACTTCAGGGTAAGCGGCGTGCAGAGTGTCGGACCACGCGATAGTCTCGGACTTGCCCGCCACGCCATCGAGATAAGTCTGTGCAGGGATCGCAGCCCAACCCTTGCGCAGCCAGTATGAGGTGCTGCTGAGCACCACCCCGCCGCCGCCATTGCAAGGTGTGATACGGCCCTCCACGCCAACGCAGGCATCGCTGATCCAGATTGCAAGATGGCCTGAGTCGCTCAGGAAACCCTTGTATCCGGCCGGATCCTCGACCAGCAGCGCAACGTCTGCGCGAGATACAGCAGCGCAGAAACATGTTGCGGCACAGAGGAGAAGGAGGCGAAAGCGTTTCATCGGTCAGGTTTGAAATTCAGGGCCGAGGGCAACTTACGCCGTCACTCTAAAGACGCAAGTACCAGGGGGATAGTTGTGCGGCGCCGGGCCTAAATCCTGGCCCGAACTCGCCGGGTTCTTTGTCCTAGGTCAAGTAGTTCGTGATGAAGGGATCGCTGCTGTGGATGAGGTCGTGCGTGGATCCGTCAAAGATCAGCTTGCTCTCGTGCAGCACGAGGAAAGTTGTGCTGGGATCGACCTTCCCCTCGGGTAGCAGCTCCATCTTGTTCTCTTCCCTGTTGAAGCGATGCATTGCCATGGTGAAGGCGTCCTGCAAGCGGTGCGTCACCAGCAGCGAACTTGTACGGTAGACATCGCGCTGCTTCACGATCAACTCGACAATGGTAGTCGAGGTAATCGGATCCAGACCGCCGGTTGGCGAGTCGTAGAGCAGCAGGTCGGGCCGGCTGATAATGGCGCGAGCGATCGCGACCCTGCGCCTCATACCGCCCGAAATTTGCGATGGCAGTTTGTCGATCGCATGTTCCAGCTCTACGAAACGCAGGGCCTCAAGCACTCGGGCATCGATTTCGGATTGCGCGACATGCTCCTCGATCAGCCGGTAAGCGACGTTGTCTCTCACGGTCAGTGAGTCAAAGAGCGCGCCCTCCTGGAAGACCATGCCAATGCGGTCGCGCAGCGCAAAGAGGTCTTCTTCGCGCATGGAGCTGACTTCCTGCCCGAAGACGTGGATGCTGCCCGAGTCGGGACACATGAGTCCGTTTGCGAGCTTGAGCAGTACACTTTTCCCGACCCCGGCGGGGCCAAGCAGCACCCGTGTTTCGCCCGGCCCGACCTGAAACGAAACATCTTTGAGGACTTCGTTCTTATCGAAGCTGATCGAAACATTGTCGAATACGACCACGGGTGTGTTATCCCCGGCAACTGCCGGGGCCGGCGCTTGGCGTGTGTCGGCCGCAGGCATCGTCAGCGCCCGAAGATGCCGATCATGAACCGGCTGATGACGAAGTCCACCGCGATGATGAGTACCGACGACACAACCACGGCCTGAGTGGTCGAGCGGCCCACGCCCTGGGTGCCGCCCTTTGTATTCATGCCATAGAAGCAGCCTATGGTAGCGATGATGAAACCGAAGAAGATCGGTTTCACCAGACCCTGGGCCACGTCCGCATACTTCAGCGACTGATAAGCGGTATGGAAGTATTGAGAGCCGTCCTGGCCAAGCATGAAGACGGAGACTGCAGCGCCGCCCGCCGTTCCCACGGCATCAGAAACGATGGTAAGAAAGAACAGCATAAATACAGTAGCCACGATGCGCGGGGCAACCAGTTTTTTGATGGGATTGGTCCCCAGCGCGCGCATGGCGTCAATCTGTTCGGTCACCATCATGGATCCAAGCTCGCTTGCCATTCCTGACGCATTCCGGCCCGAAACCATCAAGCTGGTCAGCACTGGCCCCAGTTCCTTAATCATGGAGAGGCTAACCAGCTGACCGGTGATGGCAGTTGCCCCAAACTGGGCCAGAGATGAAGCGGACTGCAGGGCCAGCACACCGCCGGTGAAAAACCCAGTGAGCAGCACGATGGGCAGCGAGCCGACACCGATCAGGTCTGCCTGGGTAAAGATATCTGCCACATAACGCGGCCTCTGCATGACCCCGGCGAGAGCGCGGCCCGAGAGTAGGGCATAGTTCTGTATCGCGCTGACGCTTCGCTTGGCGACACCTTCGATTGCATTCAATGCCATAGGTTATTTGGTCTGGACGCCAGTCAGCATTGTTATGCCGGCTTGGGTGATCGCCCTAAGCCACTGAGCGCTCAAAGCCGAGACTAACACAGGCCCACTTTTGTTCGGCTCTCGCATCAAGCTTAAGCACACCGACGGTCGTCATCCTCCCACGGCCCCAGCCTGTCATCGTCATTCTCGTCGACTGGCTCGAAGGTATGCCTGCCCGGGCCCGTCCACCATCCCGGCAAGGTGTCTTCTAAAGATACTGCCTGTCCGGCGGCAAGGCGCCCCACTACGCTTGCCAGGTCCGTGGCCACGGGCGCACCCCCACTGACATCAAAGGCCCCAGCCTCATAGTTGCCTTCATTGCGCGTCACCAGCGAACACCAGTCGTAAGATCCGAGCAGCGCCCACGCCGTGACCGCGCGGCATTCGACGCCATCTGCCTGTGCAGCCAGCGCACCGTTCCAAATTTCCACCAGCCAGCGCTCGCGCTCCCGCACTGTTCCGCCAAGATGGGCCTCTGTGATTGCAACAGGAATCCTATATCTCTCCCAGGCCTCGGTGAGAATGCTTTGCGCCCCTGCGATGCCGTCGCGGCGCAAACGAACGGCCTCGATATCCACCAATGCTTCCTTCCCGTTATCGCCGCCCCGGAGGAATCTGGGATAGAGCTCGGTACGGTGATCCAGAAAGCGGTCACTGGTGATGTAATAGTTCAGCCCAACGATATCCGGAGGGCAGGGGTTATTTGCGAACCATAGTATCTCCGCCTCACTCAATCCGTTTCTACGCAGGAAGCCATATAGAGGGTGACGTTGGTCGACCATTCCACAGAGCAGGTCGGTGCCAAGCCAACGGCGATGTTCCCGCTCTTCGCATAGATCGGCCAGTTCCGGGGTTGACCACGTCTTCCCTCCGTCTTCCGTATGGACAAATTGAGCGTCCGGGCGGACTGTCCTGATCGCTCGCATCGAAAGCACAGACGCTTTCATCTGGTTGATCAGAGCCCGGGCATAGCTGCGGAAGCTGCGGTGGTGCGGATACCAGTGACCGTAGAGCCCGCTGAAGCGTGCCGTCGTCTGTGGTTCGTTCACCGGGGTGTAGATTGTCAGCCACGGGTATCTGCGGGCAAGATCCAGCGCATAACAAGCCAGCTTCTCCGCGAACAGCGGGTCCACCAGGCTGGTATCGCGCGGGCCGCTGCCATGGTGGACCAGCCCTGTGATCGGCTCCATGCCTAAGCGCTGCATCTCGGCCAGCGGTTTTGCGAAGACCTCAAGGGTCCCCGCCTCGCAGTAGCGCTCCCAGTGCAGTCCATAACGAAGTTTCCTCAAGCCGAGAGCGTGGATCATCTCGAGGTCCCGTTCACGATCCCGATGCCCACAGCGCTTCATCTGGTCGAAATAAACGTCCCGCACCCGGTTGATCGTGCACTCGATTCCGCCCCAGAGTTCAAGCGGAGTTGCAGGGTTCACAATCAGCCTCCTGTTTCAGTCCGCCGCTAAGACTCAACAGACGGATCGTTATCAGCGTTATTGTGTGATGCTGACACGCTGGCCCGGCCATGCCTGAGTTCGTTAAGAATCTGTCCACCTCTATTTAACCAAACCGTGGCTGAAGGGAGACTTGGCTTACAATATGGAACCATGCGCAAAAGTCTTGCCTGTCTCGCGATTTATCTGGGCTTTACAACGTTGCTGCCCGCGGGCCCGGCGCCGCAGCTTCATCCTGCCTCAGGCCTGGCTACAGACCCCGCATTTGACGCGCGCATCGAACACGCCTATCGCAGGCCGCCCCAGAACGGATGGACCTACGTTCACCTCGAAGGAACACCCTCGCAGATCGGCTACCAGCACGGCTACCTGCTAGCTTCGGAGATAGCTGACGGAGAAAAGGTGCTCGCGCTCGAGACGACCCACGACACCGGCCATGACTGGGCGTTCTTTCGCAACGCGGCGAAAACTATGCTGTGGCCGCGCATTGGTGAGGAGTACCGCCAGGAAATGACCGGGATCGCCTCCGGCCTAAAAGCTAAAGGGCTGAAGCTCGATCTATGGGACGTCGTAGCCATGAACGCGGCCGAGGAGTGGACCTACTACACCGCGCAATACGACCAGCAACACGGAGTGAAGCCGCCAGCAACAGCAACGGCCCCTGAACACTGTAGCGCCTTCGTCGCGACCGGCTCATGGACTGCCGACGGCAAGCCGGTAATCGCACACAACAACTGGACCGGCTACCTCGACGGCGAACGCTGGACGATGATCTTTGACATTGTACCGAGCAAGGGCCACCACTTCATCATGGACGGCTTTCCAGGCCTCATCCACAGCGCTGATGATTTCGGAATCAACGAAGCCGGCATCATGATTACCGAAACTACGATTTCAAAGTTTTATGGCTGGGACTCGAACGGCATCGCCGAGTTCGCGCGCGCTCGCAAGGCCATGCAATATTCGAGTTCTATCGACGACTTCGCGGCGATCATGAAAAAGGGAAACAACGGCGGCTACGCTAACGACTGGCTCGTCGCCGACACCAGAACTGGCGAGATCGCCAGCCTCGAACTCGGCCTGAAGAATGTAGTTCTCCAGCGCACCAGGAACGGATACTTTGCGGGCTCGAACTACCCCATCGACCCCAATCTGGCCAGGGAAGAGACCACCATCAGCGTTACCGACATGAGCCTGAGCAGCAACGCTCGCCACTTGCGGTGGGACCAACTCATCAACGAAAACAAGGGCAAGATTGACGTCGCGATGGCCCAGAAATTCCTCGGCGACCACTACGACACCTACCTTAAAAAGGAAGCTCCCAGCGAGCGCACCCTCTGCGGCCATATCGACCTCTCGCCGCGTGGTTCGGGCGACTGGCAGACGCCCTACGGCATCGCCGGAGCCGTGCAGAACAAGGTCGCCGACGCTACCATGGCGCAGAAGATGATGTTTTCAGCAGCCGCCGGGCATGCGTGCGGCCTGGACTTCAAGGCAGCCGAACATCTCAAGGCACATCCCGAATTTTCCTGGCAGAAAGACTACCTGCGCGACATGGACGCCTATCCCTGGACTACGTTCCAGGCGACCCGGCCGGGAAGCTGAGTACTGCGCCGGGAACTACTGCCTCGTTCCGCCCCACAAAGGACTTTTCGGCAGCATGTCGATGCGGTGGAGTCTACTATTCCGGCAAAAAGGCCATACCGTGCAGTTATTGGTTGGCACGACAGCCTGGAACTGCTCGACAGCGCGTAGTTCCAGAATCTAACTGGCTGGAGCGTCGAATAACCCGTCTTAGATGTCCGTCTCGAAGATAATCTGCGTTTGCTCCAATCTGGAAGCAATGCTGTAGCGTCAGACAGGAGGGTGCTTGCACCTGGGAGGCTCCATGCTTCGTTCGCGGTTTTCCGTGTTGGCGTTAATCGGCCTTCTGGTCGTGGCTGTGGTTGTCGTTGGGTTACGGGCGCAGACGGGGCGAACTATACCACCCCCGAAGACCGATGCGCCTCCGGCACAGGCTTCAGGTAAGGAGACGGCAGTCTTCGCCGGGGGATGCTTTTGGGGCGTCCAGACAGTTTTCCAGCGCGTTAAGGGAGTCACTGCCACCACCGCAGGCTATGCAGGTGGCTCTGCGGCAACGGCCACTTACGACCAGGTCACGACCGAAACCACCGGCCACGCCGAGTCAGTAAAGGTCGTCTACGACCCATCTAAGATCACATACGGGAAACTGCTACAGATATTCTTTTCCGTCGCGCATGACCCGACCGAACTCAACCGCCAAGGCCCGGACGAAGGCACGTCCTACCGCTCGGCGCTCTTCTACATGAACGAAGAACAGCGTAAGATCGCCACCGCCTACATCGCTCAGCTGGACGCCGCCAAAGCGTTCCCAGCCCCTATTGTCACCGAAGTTACGCCGTTAAAGGGTTTCTACGACGCCGAGTCCTACCATCAGGACTACGCCATCAACCACCCTGAAAACCCGTACATCCAGGTCTGCGACGTACCCAAGATCGGTGCGCTAAAAAAACAGTTTCCCGACCTCTTCCAGCAATATAAAGGCCACTGACCGAAATGGTTGCGGATCGGCATACCTGGAGTAGCGCTCAAGAACAGGAGCGATCCCTTGACTCCTAGCAAAAATCACCACGCCTTTGTGACAAATCGATTAGAACCATGTGACCCACGCGGCACACCGAAACCTACCCATTGAGGACTAGCATGATCGCGACCCACCGCGTCCGTTTCAATTCCAGTCGCCGTGGACCAGGTCGCCGAGGGCTACGACGATCTTCCGCGGAGAGACATACGTGTCTCGCGCGTGCGCGACGATCATGTTGTCGAGCGAGACCAGATCGCCTTCTTTCCACTGGAAGCGCACTGCGTTGCGCTCGTAGATTTCGCCGATCT
Source organism: Acidisarcina sp. (assembly GCA_036401395.1). Classification (GTDB taxonomy): domain Bacteria; phylum Acidobacteriota; class Terriglobia; order Terriglobales; family Acidobacteriaceae; genus DASWUZ01. Next base: position 18,591 of record DASWUZ010000234.1, on the reverse strand, counting down.
CGTCCATGACGGAATCTTCGATGGGCGAGCCGTCGCCATAGGAGACGTGGCGGGGGAGTTCGTCGCGGCTGAAGATGGAGAGTAGCGACTCGCGCACCTCTGGATCCAGGCAGTGAACGTGATGCAGCTGCACCTGATTGAAGAAGGTCTTCTCGCCGGTCTTGGGGTGCACCAGCACAGCCTGGCAGCGCTGTCCGACGCGGAGGTTGTCCTTGCCCCACCATTCGCAGGTCATTCCCGCTTTGGCGCAGGACTCTTCGACGACGGCGCGGTCATCGGTGCTGAAAAAGCGCTGCCAGCTTACGTCGAGTCCATCTGAGAAGTTGCGCACATAGAGGAGTCCCAGGCGCTCGAATTTGTCGCGGACCTGCGGGCTGAGCTGCTGATAGACCTTGCGGCAATCGACGATCGGCGTCGCGCCGCCGGCCTTGGCCACGGTGACGCAGTAGAAGTTGATCTTGCTCGGCCATGAACTCATGTGCGAGCTCTCGTTGTGATAGAGGATGACCTTGTCTTCGGGATAGGGCGTGGAGGTGTAGACGCTGCTGGCGACGCCCTCGCGAGGCAGGTCGCCATACTCGGCGAAGAGTTCGGTGCAGATGGAGGCAGCGACGCGCTGAAATCCTTCGGTGCCCCCGACGCTGAAGCCGCGAAAGAGAATCCCGCCGTGCTTTTGCAGTTTTTCTTCGATGTAGTCGCGGTTGTTGCGCGCCCAGTCTGCGAGGTCAACCTGGTCGGAGGCCGGCTCGAGGATGAGCGGCAAGAGCTGGCCTTCAGAGAGCAGGCTTTCGCGGACGGGGTTGAAATTTGCCAGGTCGACGGCTTTGCGCTTGATGGGGCCGATGCTTCTTCTCGGTATCGTAGCCATTCCTTAATTCTCCTGAGCTGGTTGGTGTTTCTTGATCCTGCTGCTTTGGGGTCGCCTGCGATGAGGGCCACTTAAGCATATCGTCATTCGTTAACCCCAAGGCGAGGCGCGAGTCCTAATGATCGAGTAAAGATCCGGCAGCTATGGGTGTTGATGTAAGGCAAAATAGAGCGGGCAATAAGACTATGAATTAGAACCGCGTCCGGGTCATTGCCCTTTCATTAGTCTTTCCGCCGCAGCGTCAGTCACTGTCGCAGTTGAGGGAAACGTTCTTCAGAGTTTCCAATAGCCTACCCCATCTCGTGCGGGAAAGCACGATTTTTCGACTAGCGCAGCGGTGCGTGTTAACGGGAGGTTACGGGAGAAGGGGTGTTGACGTTTGGCCGAAATATCAGCCGCGATAGGCCTCACGAGGGGCACGTCGTATCGGCCCGGCGGCGACGGTGGGCTCACCCTTCTGCGCGTCGACACTCGCTGCCAGAGTTCGCAGCGTCGGATATTCAAATAGTGCGCGAAAGGCCAACTCGACGAGGAAGTGCTCGCGGATGCGGGAGATCACCTGGGTACCGGTCAGAGAATGTCCGCCGAGGTTGAAGAAGTTGTCTTCAGCGCTGATGTTGGGACGATGGAGAACCTCGGCCCAGATGCGGGCGATTTCTCGTTCGGTGTCAGTAGCTGGCTCAACGTGCTCTTTTTCAGGCGCGGCTTCATCGGGATGCGGAAGCGCATTGCGATCAATTTTGCCGTTGGGGGTGAGCGGCAGCTTGTCGAGGACGAGGATGGCGAATGGCACCATGTATTCGGGAAGCTGATCCTTAAGCGATTGTCTAAGTGCGTCGGCGGTAACCTCGCCCTGCCTGGTCGCGACTACATAGGCGACCAATTGCTTATCGCCCTCAGTGGCCGCTTCGCGTGCGAGTACGACAGCCTGCCTGACGCCAGGAATACGCAGGAGGGTGGCCTCGATCTCTCCGGGTTCGACTCGGAAGCCGCGTATCTTCACCTGGTCATCTGCGCGACCGAGGAACTCAACCACGCCACGCTCGCCGGGGACGAAACGCACCAGGTCGCCGGTGCGGTACATCAGAGCGCCGTCTATGAAGGGATTAGGTACGAAGCGTTCGGCGGTGCGCTTGGGGTCGCCGAGATATCCTGCCGTCAGTCCGGCACCGGAGATGTATAGCTCGCCGGTCACGCCCTCGGGACCCGGCTGTAGGCGGCCATCGAGCACGTAGACCTGGGTGTTGGCGATGGGCCTGCCGATGGGAATGCTGGCGGCGCTGCTGGCCTCCAAGTCGAAGCTGCTGAGGGGAAAAGTGAGCGAGCCTACCGTCGTCTCGGTTGGGCCGTAGTGGTTGATGATCTGGCATGTGGGCGATGAGGACATGATCTTTTCGACCAGGCCGCGGGTCAGCATTTCGCCGCCTGTGATCAGAAACTTTTTTGGAAGGACCTGCCCGCCCTCAGCCGAAGCCAGCAGCGCGGTGAGGTGAGACGGAACGATTTTCAGCACGTCGATCGGATATTTTTCCTGGTAGCGTGCCATCCGGCGGACGTCAGTGCCGGTTTCGTAGGGAATGACGTGCAGGGCGCCACCGGAGATGAGCGCGGGGTAGATGGAGGTGTTGCCGAGGTCCGCTGCAAGCGTCGAAACGGTGGCGAACTGTAGGCCCCCGGGGAACTCGGCGAGTTTCAGTTGATCGGCAATCGCGCGGGCGTAGTTGACCAGGTTGCGATGCCTTACCGCTACTCCTTTGGGAGTGCCGGTTGAGCCGGAGGTGTAGATTACGTAGACCAGATCTTCCGGTGTAGCCAGGGGTGCGGGCGGCGTATCCGGTTCGTTCGACCACTGGGATGCATCGCTGTCCAGATACAGGACTGCTCCCCCCGGCTCGCTGCCGAAGGAAAGCGCCTTCAGGTCTTCATACTTCTGCTCCGTTAGCAGAACGGTGGCGCCCGTGAGCTGCTGCTCGAGGCGCGCTGCAGGCTGATCGCGGTTTAGAGGGATGTAGGCGCCGCCCGCCTTCAAAATGGCGACCACCGCCAGCATCATGGAGACAGAGCGGTCGAGGCAGAGGCCGACGAGCGAGCCGGCTTCTACTCCGAGTTTGCGGAGATGATGGGCGAGCTGGTTAGCGCCGGCGTCCAACTGAGCGTAGGTCAGGGTCTCGTCGCCGCAGCGGAGTGCAATGCGGTCACGGGTGCGGGCAGCTTGCTCCTCGATTAGAGAGTGAATGGTCTCGGGCGGCCAGGGGGCGGCGGTGCTGTTCCAGCCGTATAGGATCTGCTTTCGTTCTGCTTCGCTGAGCAGCGGGAGCAGTTCCATTTCGATTGATGGGTCGTTTACGGCGGCGGTGAGCAGATTTATGAGGTAGCCTGCGATGAGCTCGACGCCGGCGCGCCCGAAGCTGGCTGTGTCGTAGTGGAATTCCAGAGCAAGCGATGCAGTCCTTACGCACACAAGTTTCAGCTTGACCGGGCCGCTCTCGGCTTTAATCTGGAGAAGTGTTGCGGCCAGGGAGGAGCTCGCGCTCTCCAGCGGGATGTCGTAATACGCGAAACTTATCGGCGAAGCGGAGGCTGCGGATTTGCCCGGATCGAAGTATTCCTGCCAGCTTGTTGCTTCTTCAAGCGCCTTGTGGGTCTGAAGCATAACTTCTTTAAATCGCAGACCCGGCTCAATGCGCGAGCTTACCGGCAGCACTTTGGCTATGAGACCAAGCGCGTCGGCGAGTTCTTCGTATTCGCGGCTGGATGCGAGGACCCCGACCTGGGCCACTGAATTTGCGGTGAGCCGGGAGATCAGGGACTGCCAGGCGGCGAGGAGCACTTCACTCTGGGAGACTTCCATGGCGGTCGCGACAGAGGAAATCTTCGCCGCGAGATCAACCGGGATATGGGGGACGAGGACGCCGACATCATGGGACTCTCCTGCATGAAGCTTTTCCCGCCCTGGGGCATCGTGGCGACTTTCGTAGGGAACCATCACAGGCCGCTCTTCGATGATTGCGGAGTGCTTTGACCAGAAGGCTTTCCCTTCGGTCGCTGCATCGTCTTTGCCCTCAAGGAGCTCGCTCTGCCACTGCGCGAACTGGACATAGCGCAGGGGCTCGACATCGCCGGCAGCGGGTGCGCCGGTGTAGGAGGCGAGGACTTCTTTGACAAGATTTGTGAGGCTCGCCGCGTCGGCGCAGAGAGCCGGGAGGGTGACGGCGACAATATGGCTGCCGGACGCAATCCGGCTAATGATGACCCTGAGCAGCGGGCCGCGTTCGAAGTCGAAGGGGAGATTGGCCTCTTCGGTCAACAACTCTTTGGCGGACTGGAGTGGGTCTGCTGTGGTGACTGCGGAGCGCACCTCCCATACCGGATCGAGTTCATCGAGGATAACCTGGAAGGGCGTCTTCATGCCGGCCTGGCGACGGAAGATGGTGCGCAGGATCTCGTGGCGGGCAACACTGGCGCGAAACGCTTCACGCAACTTTAGTAGATCAAGAGTCCCCTGGAGCAGCACGGCAATCTGGGCCACGAATGTTTTCTGTGAAGCCTGCTGCAGCAACCAGAGGTGACTCTGTTGCGGGGAGAGGAAATATCCGGGCCGCTCATGCATATCCATTGCTAAGTTTTTGTCTCCGTGGGGCAAGGTCGCATCGCCCGGCGCGTGGACTCAACGCCTAGCGAATACAGGTTGATCGACGCAGGTATGTGGCTCTTTATGGCGGCTCTCAGGGATTGCTTCCCTAATAGTGCCTTATGCCTGAAAGATCGACAAGAGATGTGTCCAGCTTCAGGGTGCGCCGGCCAGTGGTCGCAATCGAATGCAAGGCGTGTAGAGAAATTGTTATTCGGATTCGAAATGTTCTGGGTACGATGGTTCTTACACTCTAACTTCATACCCACCAGCCCCAACTATAATGAAGCACACGCGACATGAAAGAGTGTGAATGGGCGAGGCGAGAGTGCGCCGCGACCGCGATCTCTATTCGTGTACGACTCACGAGAGCTATTCCGGGTATCACCTATTCCATAGATCACGGAGACCACAGGACAGATGGCCGACAACACGATCACAGGCTTTCGGCTTTCCATGGCACAAGAGCGGGTGTGGGGGCAACAACATGAGGAGAAGCCCTGGGCCGCACGGTGCGTGGCGCTGATTGAAGGCGCGCTGGACCCGGCATTACTGCGTGGCGCGGTCGCGGAGGCGGTGGGCCGGCACGAAATCCTGCGTACAGTTTTTCACCGGCAGTCAGGGTTCAAGGTCCCGTTTCAGGTGATTCTGGACCAGAGTGAGCCGGCGTGGAGCACTGCGGATATGAGCGGGCTCGACCAGCCAGGGCAAGACCGCGAGATTGAAGCGCTGATGGACCGCAGCATCTCTTTCGACCTGGAGCAGGGGCCGGTGCTTCACGCTACGCTGGCCACCCTGGGGACGGACAAGCACGCGCTGGTGCTGGCTCTGCCGGCGCTCTCGACCGATGCTCGTGGCCTGGAAAACCTGGTCAACGAAATTGGCACCTGCTATGCGGCGGACTTAACCGGCGCTTCGGCGAGCGGCGACATCATGCAGTATGCGGATATCGTTCAGTGGCAGACGGAGCTGTTGGAGAGTGAAGAGGCGAGGGCGGGAATTGAGTTCTGGCGAAATCATTTTCGCGCATTGGATGTGGCCTCGATGGCGGCGACCCTGCCACTGGAGCGCAAGGCGACTGCGGATGAATTCCGGGGTGCGGTTTTCAGCCTTGAACTGGATGCGGCCACGGTACAGAGGATTGAACGGACGATGGGTGGCGCGTCGGTAAAGGCGCTGCTGCTGGCTTGCTGGGCGGCACTGCTCGGGCGCCTTACGGGCCGGACGGAGATCGTGATTGGGGTGGGGCTGGACGGCAGAAAGTATGAAGAATTAGAGACGGCACTGGGCCTTTTCGCGAGCAGCGCGCCGCTGCAGGTCGGCGTTCCTTCTGGGCAGGCCCTCAGCGAGGTGCTTGGCGCCGTGAGCAAGTCTTTGGGCGAGTTCAATGACTGGCAGGAATGTTTTTCGGGAGCGCCGGCTGACGCCTCACCAGAGCTGACCAAGATATCGCCTGCGCTGGGCTTTGAGTACGTCGACAACAGCACCGTTCAGAGCCATGCGGGATTGTTGGTGACGATCATGCGCGAACGCGTGTGCTTTGAAAGATTGAAGCTGAAGCTGGTGGCGATGCGGAAGAGCTATGGGCTTGAGCTGCAGTTCCATTACGATGCGGCGCGGCTGGATGGCGATGAGGTGGCGAGGATCGGCGGCTACTTCACAACACTGCTGGCTGCGGTGGTGGCGAACCCCGACGTTACCCCTGGAAGCGTGCCGCTGCTGAGCGCTCCTGAGTGGAACAAGGTAGTCAAAGAGTGGAATGCGACGGCGGCTGACTATTCAAAAGACAAATGTCTGCACGAGCTCTTTGAGGCGCAGGCAGAGAAGTACCCAGAGCGGGCGGCTTTGCGCTGCGGGAATGAAGTGCTTAATTATCGTGAACTGAATGAGCGAGCGAACCAGCTTGCCCATTATTTGGGCGGGCTGGGGGTAAGGCCGGATTCACTTGTGGCTCTTTGCCTGGAGCGGAGTGTTGGGACCCTGGTTGCGATGCTGGGCATCATGAAGGCGGGTGGGGCTTACGTTGCGCTGAATCCTGATAATCCGAAGCCGCGGCTGGCCCGGCAAATAGCTGGAGCGGTTGTACTGATTACTCAGCAAAGCCTAATGGTGCAGATGCCGGAGTTCCCGGGAACGACGCTTAGTTTGGATGGGCCGGAGCGGCCTTGGCTGGATGGGCCCCGCACCAATCCGGAAGCAAACGGCGGGCCGGAGAACCTCGTCTATGTCATTTACACGTCCGGCTCAACGGGCGTGCCAAAGGGCGTGGCCGTGCGTCACCGCAACCTGGTGAACTATACCCAGGCTATCGGCGGGAGGCTGCGGCTGGATGACTTTCCCGACGGACTTCATTTTGCCACGGTTTCGACGATGGCGGCGGACCTTGGCAATACGTGCATTTATCCTTCGCTGATTAGCGGAGGCTGTCTGCACCTGATGACCTATGAAGACGCGACCGATGCGGACAACTTTGCGCGGTATACGACAGGGCATCCGATCGATGTGTTGAAGATTGTTCCTTCGCATTTGCAGGCTCTACTGCATTCTCCAAAAGCGAAACAAATTTTGCCGCGGCGTTTTCTGGTGCTGGGTGGCGAGACGTTTTCCCTTGGTCTTGCGGCGGCACTGAAGGCCTTGAATCCGGCGTGTGAGATTTTCAATCACTATGGGCCAACAGAGACCACGGTGGGTGCGCTGACCCTGGCGCTGGACCATTTCGATTGGCGAAATACTTCAGCGGGCAGTATCCCCATCGGGCGACCGTTGGCCAACACGCAGGTTTACATCCTCGATGAGCATTTGCAGCCGGTGCCGACTGGGGTGACGGGTGAACTGTACATCGCGGGCGCGGGGGTCACGGCCGGGTATCTGAATCAGCCTGCTGTCACGGGGGAGCGCTTCGTGAGTGACCCTTTTGCGGAAGAGGCCACCGCTCGCATGTATCGCACTGGCGATCTGGCGCGCTATCTGCAGGACGGAAATGTTGAGTTCCTGGGGCGCGGCGACGACCAGGTAAAGATTCGTGGCTTTCGCATCGAGTTGGGGGAAATTGAGGCGGCGCTGCTGAGTCATGCCGCGGTGAAGCAGGCGTTGGTGCTGGCGCTGGACGACGAGACTGGGGACAAGCGACTGCTGGGGTATGTGGTTGGGGAGAAGGACGCAACTTCAGACGCGCTGCGTGCATATGTTAAGCAGCTGCTGCCGGACTACATGGCGCCGTCTCATATCTTTCTGCTGCCGCAGATTCCTCTCACGCAAAATGGGAAAGTAGACCGCGGCGCGCTGCCGACCCTTGAGTCGCTGGAGGTGCAGACCTTCGTCCCACCGCAGACGGCTACGCAGGAGGCAATCGCCGGAATATGGGCGGAGGTCCTGCGGCGGGAGCGGATCGGGATTCACGCGAATTTCTTCGACCTTGGAGGACATTCGCTGCTGGCGACCCAGGTGATTTCGCGCATTAGACGAACGCTAGATGTCGATCTTCCACTGCGGAGCTTGTTTGAATCGCCGACGGTGGCTGGGCTCGCGGAACAGGTCGATCATTTCCGAGGTTCCGCAGACACGCTCACTGTTCCGCCAATCACTCGCGTCCCTCGCGATCAAAACCTGCCGCTTTCTTTCGCCCAGCAGCGGCTTTGGGTGCTTGACCAGATGGAGCCGAACAACGCGATGTATAACATTCCGCGCCGGCCACGGATGCGTGGCCGGCTGAACATCGATGCGTTGACGCGGGCGCTGAACGCTATCGTGGAGCGGCATGAATCGCAGCGGACTACCTTCGGGGTCCGCAATGGGCAGCCGATCCAGGTGATAGCTCCCGCGCTCGAGATCGAGTTGAAACGGCGCAGCCTCGCCGCCTTGCCGGAAGATGCGAAGGCAGCAGAGGCCACGCGGGTCGCGATCGAGGAAGCGGAGACGCCTTTTGACCTGGCGAAGGGGCCACTGCTGCGGGCTACTTTGCTTGAACTCGGGCCGGAAGATCACATCCTGTTGCTGACCATGCACCACATTGTCAGCGATGCCTGGTCGGCTTCCGTGTTCTTTGAGGAGTTTGGCGTGCTTTATGAGGCGTATGCTAACGGACTCAAGGCGGAGCTTCCCGAGCTCGCAATCCAATATGCCGACTATGCTGCATGGCAGCGGGAGTGGTTCCAGGGTGAGGTGCTCGATGCACACATTGCCTACTGGAGGAAGCAGCTTAGCGGCGCGCCTCCGGTGCTGGCGCTGCCGACTGACAGGCCACGGCCGGAGCTGAGGTCGTTCCGGGGATCGTATGAGGCGGCGCCATTTTCGACTGAGACGTCAAAGGCGTTGCGCGAATTTTCGCAACAAGAGGGCGCGACGCTTTTCATGGTCCTGCTGGCCGGTTTTCAGACTTTGCTGTCGCGCTACACTGGCCAGGAGCAAATCGTCATTGGCACCGACGTCGCCAACCGCGCCATGGCGGAGACGGAACGCATAATTGGCTTTTTCATCAACCTGCTCGCGCTGCATACCGACCTCAGCGGCAATCCGTCGTTCCGGGAGTTACTGAAGCGGGTGCGCGAGGTCGCTCTGAGCGGCTATGCTCACCAGGAAATGCCGTTCGATAAGCTGGTTGAAGAGCTACAGCCGGAGCGGTCGCTGAGTCACAATCCCCTGGTACAGGTGCTGTTCGTAATGCAGAACGTTCCTCGGCAGAATCGCGCCCTGGCCGGCCTGGAGGTATCGGCATTTCAGGTGCCGTTGACCAGCTCCAAGTTTGACCTGGCTGTCTTTATGGTGGATGGCGAAGAGGCGCTGGCCGGCAACTGGGTCTACAGCACCGACCTTTTCGATAAGAGTACGATCCTGCGGATGGCACGACATTTTGAGACTTTGCTGATGAGTGCGATCGCCAGTCCGGACGCGCCCTTGAGCACGTTGGAGATGCGCAGTGAAGCGGAGTTAGAGCAGGACAGCGCTGTCAAGCAGGAGCGCAGGAAGTCCCAGTTGAAAAAGTTGATGGGTGTGGAGACTAAGCCGGCCGCTCTTCCTCAGGAGTAAGAACAGTCCAAGGAGTTGGTGAGTTAGTGCGCTCGCCTCCCGACTGCAATATCTTGTAGCTCCACACGAAAATCATTGCGCCGGGCCCGGTTCCGCGATAGTGTGGACGACTAAGTATTCTTAGTCGCAATTTGCGACCTATTCCGGCGCAACTTAGTCGAGTTGCCACCTTTATTGCGAGGCAGCTTGATGTCCAAACAGGATTTCAAAGCTACACCAGAGACAGCGCGGATTCACTATGGCGAGGTCGCCGGGCCGCCTTCGGCATCGCCTGAGACTGAGCGAGCGGCGGCGGTCGCTGAGGCTGGCGAGTCTCCCGAGGTCACTGCCCGGCCGGTTCCCGTTGCGGTGATGGTCTGCCACGGAATGGGAGAGCAAGTGCGGTTTGAAACCATCGGGCAACTTGCTGCGGCCATCCTCAAGGAGGCAAGGGCGGAGGGCTGCACAGCCGTTGACACCGGGGTAGAGTTGTCGTTTCAGAATGAATCCTTTCTTGCTCGCGCCGAACTGAACTGGATCAAGCCCGACGGCAATGAGCACAGCGTTCACATCTACGAGGCATATTGGGCGCCGGTGACTGAGGGTAAGGTCACTTACTGGGACACGGTGTGCTTTCTCAGCGAAGCAGCGTGGGCGGGTTTCAAGTCGTCACGGTTCTTCCGCACCTGTACCTTCGAACGGTATCTATTCGGCGGAATGAAATCCCTGACGGTATACAAGCGGACAAAGCTGGCTTTGCTCGCGCTGATAGTTGTTCTGACTCTGCAAGTGGCCCTCATCGGGAAAGTAATGGCAAAGTTGGCCGATCAGCTAAAACATATTGATACGGCGCATTTTTCTTTGTGGCAGATAGCCGGGGTTTTCTTTCCAGGCTTTTTCCCATGGCATGGGCAGTCACTCGGACATGACCTAGCCGCCCTGATAGGCTGGTATCTCCTTGTGGCGGAAGTATTTATCGTACGGTACTTCCTGATTGAGTTCGCTGGGGACGTGGCGGCTTATATCTCCCCTTACAAGGCGTCGAAATTTGACGACATCCGCACCCGTATTCAGTCCATCGGGCTCAATGTTGCAAAGGTGATCTACGGTTTTGGAAATACCACAGTGGTGCCGGAGTATCAGCGAGTGATTTTTGCAGGGCATTCGCTGGGATCGGTGCTGGCCTATGACACGCTCAATGCAGCGATTAATCTGGATGCTACTTCGGCGATGCCGGGCGCGCGGAAAGTGGTTGACCGCACGACGAAGCTGATTACCTTCGGCTCGCCGCTGGACAAGACCGCGTTCCTGTTTCGCAACCAGTCCAACCACGTCAAAGACCCGCTGCGTGAGCAGATGGCTTCCGCTTTTCAGCCGCTCATCCTGGACTATGCCGATCCTGCGGTCCTCCCAGACCCTCGCAGAAAGCCAATCCGGCGGCCGGATTTCTGGACGAATATCTATTCGGGGATGGACATTATTTCGGGGGCGCTTGAGTACTACGATGACCCGGCGGTGAAGCCGATGGATCCTCTTCACGTCCGTAATATCGCCGACCCGGACGCCAATATACCGTTCTACGCACACGTGCAGTACTGGACCAAGCCGCTGCTGGCCAAGACCCTCTATGACGCGGTTAAGTAGCCAAATTTTCTCTAACCGTAAGACTACAAACGATTTCGCTCGTACACTTCGCCTGAAGCACTAAAGTATCCAGAGCTTTGAGCATTAGATAGTCAAAAGAAAAAGATTTACGAAACTACTTGCTATGTAGACGAAACCATTTTATGCTTGCGTCCTTCCCGGTTACTGTCTTCTTATATTGTGCTTTGGAGAAAGTTATGCGGAAATCAGCCCTCGTTCTTCTTTTTCTCTCCGCCGTAGTGATGCCATTCCGTACCGAAGCACAAGCACAGATAGTGACGCCGTTACCTCAAGCTACGCCTGGAAGTCCCTACGCAGTTCAGTTAGGAATGGCGTTAAATGGCGTCTATCCCTTTCATTTCTCGCTCGCGGGCGGTTCGCTACCCGACGGATTGGTACTCGGTGACGGCGGCCTACTGAAAGGTTTTATCTCGGAAACCAAAGAGAACAGCTATACCTTCGATATACGAGTTACTGATTCGATAGGTTCTCATACGGACGCCAGCTTTATGTTGCGAGTTTCCTCCACAGTTCCCGTAGTTGTAGCCCTTTCCAGAACGAAACAAGTGCTCTCTGATGGGGACTTGGCGCTAGGTCGAGAGTCAACCGCGCTGACCGCTCCAGGTATTCCTTTAGAACATGGTTCGCCCAATCGGCAGCAAGGAATGGGCCTCAGCGGTGAACGTGTCGAGAGCCGGGGCAGCGTGGAAATAAAGACGGCAAGTTATGCCCCAGTCGCAGGTGGAGGCGTAACCGCAATGGCACACTCCGCTGCGGGACCTCCCCTCCAGGGGCTGACGCCTAATCCACGTGAGGACGGCACCGACGCCGCTCAGAGTACGGTTGCCGTTCCCTCATTCAAGGGCCCGGTGGATGCAGGTGACACGATAAAGGTCGCTACAAATGGGGCAAAAGTCGACTCAGAGATTTCTTTTTGCGTAATCCCAGGAGAATCATCCGGAAAGGAGGATGACTGTGCAAAAGCCGGAGTTGATGGCGTGACACGGTCTCTAGTGCATGTGGGCATGGATCCCCCCGCAAAGACCGTGAAGATCACCGACGATAAGGAGATTTCAGTTGTTTTCGATACACCGCTAACCTGCGGGCAGATTGTTGTGTTGGTTGCTGGGGAGAATTTCAAAGCAACTCGCGTTTGTAAGAACATACCCACCGCCATCACTCAGTCCATCGGAAATGGGACTTCCGTCATAGAAGGCCACGCAGCCCCCTCACGCAAGAATGCGAAGCATAAGGATGAGTTTGACAGCGAGATACGTATTACATTGAGGAAGTGCGCTGTTCCCAACCTCCGGACCTTACTACACCCGCAAGATCCCGACTTCAGTTGTGAATCGCCTGAAGAAAACTTGGGCCAACTTAGAGTCACGAGCATGCCGGTATCCAATGGACCATCCGGCCAGGACGCCTATGTAAATACGGATGCTAATGGTGACTTCACCGCTACTCTCCAGACCCCGATCTCCTGCGACAACGAAGAGAGATTGAGGAATGGGGAGGGAAAGGAAAAAGGGGAATATGTTTACGTCTCAGCCGCGCAGATGGACAAAAATTCCAACATCATCAATTATTCCCCTTGGGTGCGAGCCTGTAGCCCTCAGAAGAAACTCTCCAACTGCATGCAAGCATACAACGACTGCGATGAAAGCTTTTCGTTGGTGGGTGGACTGGAGCAGTCAGACTTGAGCGCACAAGACAATCAAACGGGCGCATTCATTCGAGCTTTCACGCGCACTGCACACGTCTGGGGCAGTATCAGGCTTCTTGGCGCTCCCGTCGTTTCCGATACTCAAAATGTGGTCTCGGCCGCTGCCGATCCGACAGGAGTGCTAACCTCCAAGAGCTTTGCCACGGTGGGAAATGCTGTCGATTACCTGGTCGGGGGCGAATTTGGCACCATTAAAACGTCGAGAGATGGTGGAAGATACTCGATTAGTTTCATAGCTGGTATAGGAGCCACGACGCCGCTAACTTCTCAAAAGCTCGTTCTTGCTTATACCGTTCCCCCGGTAAATACCGTTGAATGCGCTCAGCTACAGTCTCGTTTCACTCCCAAGAATGGCTATCCAGTGGCACCGGCTTCTTTCCCGGGAACGCCCTATTGTCTTTACAACACAATAGGGGTGACTAGCCCAACTATGAGCAACCCTGGAACTCAGGTCACTACGCTAGGTTTCACAAACCAGGACCGCTCCAGCTTCCTGATTAAGTATGGTGGTGGTTTCAGGACGGTGGACCGCTTTCACACTGGGAAATCGAGCATATGCGGGGATAAGAGTGACGTTGATCCAGAATTCGCCCCGTGTGAGCGTGGGATAGTTGATTTCGTTGTAGGTCAGGACGAAGCAATTACCGGCGGACTTTTACGCCGGTTCGTGCTCAAGATAGATGGCGTTCATCCCCTGCCTATCGCTGGCAGCAGCTACTTGTACCTCTTTGGATCTGCTGCGATTCGGCTGGCGCCGAACCAGAACTCTTCTCCATTGATACTGCAAAGTGCCACCTTAACCCAGGTTTCTGTGCCTAGCGCGAGCGTATTTGTGCTCCCCCTTAAACAGCCGAATAGGGACTTCTATCGGTTCGGGGTGGGGCTGAATCTGAACGCTATCTTCAAGAAACTATCTACTACAACAACCGCGGCGGACAAAACTACTCCTTAGAGATCGCTTTCACGTGCTGGTGGCCTTTAAACTGCCAGTAACGACCGGGGAACAAAAGGCGTAAACATCTTTGCAGCGTTTTGTGGTTCCTGGTGGGCGGGAAGGCGTCTAGTATTAGTGTGAGGTCGAAATGACTGCGGATTTGAAAAGGCTTTCGGATACGCTCCGCCGGGACACTCCGGAGCAATCGCTAGTGCGGGAACTGGTCTCGCGCCGTTCGGAGCTGGTGGCTAGCCTGCGTGATGGACGGACGTTTGAGATGCGCGACATGCAGGGACGGATCATCCGCATCGCCCCCGCGCGCTGAGCCCCGATGCTAGCGCTGCTTACGACGTACTTCATCGTCGCTTACATCCTGATCCCTGGAATCCTGTTCCGTTTCCCTGCTTCGCTCTTCGTCAAGCTGCGGTTGTTTCAATTGACGCGTACCCAGGAGGCTACCTTCGGCGTCGCGGTGTCGCTGCTGCCCTTCGCCTTGGCGTGGCTGGCGGTTTGGCACGCACCTATCGCGCGCTCTTATCCTTTTAAGCAGACTGCTGGCAGCGTTTCCGCCTACAAAGAGGATTACCGGCGGGTGATGATCCTCGCCTTCGCTGCCGACCCAGCCAGTAAGTTGGAGGCGGATGCGGCCGGCCACCCCAGCGCCTACGCCGTCGCCCTGAACAACAACGAGCACCGGCAGTTACGCTTCCTCTCGTGGTACTACCTGCTGACTATGCTTGAGGGCGGGATGTTTGGGCTCCTGGCGCGCAGGTATGGCGACTGGTCGCGCTACCCGGCGTACAACTGGTTCGCCCGCAAAATCATGCTGCCCCGGATCTCCGAATGGCAGCTGTTGCTGACTGATTTCACCTTCCCCAAGCGTCCAAAGCGGGTGGTCTATGCGGACGTGCTGTGCGGCGCTCACTTGTATCGCGGCCGCGTGGAAGATTACTTTCTTGACCTTTCGGGGGAGCTTTCCGGAATTTTGCTTAACAAGGTCGAGCGGTTCCGAAGAGAGCAATATGAAGAAGCGCGGGCGGCGGCACCCGGCGGGGCGGTCCGAGCCTCAGGCGGTAGCGAAGTTGAGCGTGTCAATCCGGAAAACTTCTGGGCCAAGATTCCCGGCGCCAACTTCTACATTCCGTCAAAGAAGATTTCAAATCTGAATGTCCGGTTTCCATTCAACGACGCCAGTCTCCAGGAATTCCTGGACCGCTACATCGCCGATCACCTCGACCTGGGTGTCGCGACCCGCGTGATCGTTGAAGACAGCGACGTGGACATCGCGCCTGAAGCCGAGGCAGGCAATGATATGCCTCATGGGCCCGGTCTCGGCGAGACTGAAGAAGACTAAACTCCGATGCCGTAATCGGCGGCTGGTGCCTGATCTGCGGCATGGGCATAGTAGTCGTACGGAGTGCGGTGCTTGAACTTGTAGCGGATGCGAATCTCGCGGCCGATGATCACTCCGAGTGCTGCAACGCCGACTGCCAGCGAACTCCAGCCCACTACCTTGGCCGCCGTCGAGGCCCCTTCGCTTCGCCGGTGAAAAGCAGGGAGGACAAGCTTCAGGCTCCGCTTTTTCATGCGGAATAGTTGGGTCAACTCGTGGCGCGTCATGCGCTCATGATAGCTCACGCCGCGGGCTTTTGGCGCAATTCATGGGCGGAGTTGCAGGTACGTTTGATCCCACCAATGGCCCGATCACGGTAGGCACACTTAGGGAATCGCTTCCAGCTGGCGCAGGAATGCGAGCTTCCTTTCCGGCGGAAGAAAGCTCGCTTCGAAGGAGTTGGCCGCCAGCTCGCGGAGATGCTCGCCGGTGAATTCAAAGGCGCGGTGGGCCAGCATGTATTCGGCGTCCAGGTCGCTCTCGAAGAGCGCGGGGTCGTCCGAGTTCAGAGTGACCATCAGGCCTGCGTCGAAGTAGCTCCGCACCGGATGCTGCATTAGCTGCGGGCAGCAGCCGGTGCGGAGATTCGAAGTTATGCAAATTTCAAGCGGCACCTGGCGCTCCGCGAGCAGGTTCATCAGTTCCGGGTCGTCGATGGCGGAGAGTGCGTGCCCAAGTCGTTCTGCGCCGATGTTGAGCGATCCCCAGATCGCTTCGGGCCCGATGGTCTCGCCTGCATGAGCGGTAAGCCGCAGACCGTTGTCGCGCGCCTCGGCATAGAGGTCTTTGAACGGCTCGGCCCCGGTGTGGCGTTCGTCGCCGCCGACGCCGATGCCGATCACGCTGGGGTGGGTCTTCCGCAGAGCGGCGGCGCGGTGAAAGACGCGGGCAGCCTCTTCCACTCCAAATTGCCTGGCGGCGTCGAATATCCAGTAAAGAGTGACGCCAAAATCGCGCTCCCCGCGTTCCCTGCCCCGCTCCATCCCGGCGAAGAGCGGGTCGAAGTCCATCTTCTTCCAGAAATAAATCACGCCGACCGAGACGTAGACCTCGGCATGAACGACCCCTTGCGCGGCGAGGTTTTGCATCATGCGGTAGGTGATGAGCTCGTAGTCATCCGCATCGCGCAGGTGCCCAGCGACCGCCTTGAAGGCCGTCATAAAGCCGGTGAAGTCGGTGTATTGATAGAGTGCTCGGGCTTGATCGAGCGTGAGTGGGTCGGGCTGGCGGGCGCTCAATTCTACGAGGGTTTCGGGGGTAACGGTGCCTTCGAGGTGCAGGTGAAGTTCGGCCTTGGGCAGGCGTCGGACCCACGCAGTTGAGAGGCCGTTTTTCGTCATAGTTTTGGTGCAGCGACGGTTGACGTGTAGAGGCCCGAATTGCTGCCGGGCCCGGAAGGGAGGCCCGCAGACGGTGAAAACTCGCTGCGGTGCCTACTATAGAAAAAGTAGATCAAAAGCCCAATCGCCAGCCATACGAAGAAGCGCAGCCAGGTAGTGATCGGCAGTCCAGACATCAGCAGGATGCAAAAAGCAATGCTCAGAATCGGAACCACAATCCCGCCCGGGGCGCGGAAACTGCGTCGCCGCTCCGGCTCCTTATAGCGCAGAATCAGCACTCCGATGGAGACGAGCACAAAGGCAAATAGCGTTCCAATATTTGACAGATCGGCCAGGGTCCCAATGTCCAACAGGCCGGCCGGGATAGCAACCAGAAACCCTGCCACCCACGTCGCCACCGAGGGCGTGCGGAATCGGGGATGCACCGTGCCGAACCACCTGGGAAAGAGCCGGTCGCGCGACATCGAGAACCACACCCGCGCTTGCCCGAGCTGAAAGACAAGGATGGACGAAATCATGCCCAGCATTGCGCCAATCAGCACGACTAGCTGCACCCAGCGCAGGTTATGTCCACCGGGTTGCAGCGAAAGCCGCTTGAGAGCGTTGACGACGGGAGCGGCCGAGTCGCCGAACAGCGAATCCCACTTAACGATGCCCGTCAGCACGACCGCGACGGAGATGTAGAGCGCTGTGCAGACTACCAGCGTCGCGATGATGCCAAAGGGCACGTCGCGCTGTGGGTTGCGGCACTCTTCGGCGGCAGTCGAGACGGAGTCGAAACCTATATACGTGAAGAAGATGATGCTGCCGCCGGTGAGCACGCCCGACCACCCGTTGGGGTAGAAGGGATGCCAGTTCGGCGTCTTGATGAAGTGCGCAGCGAAACCGACGAAGAGCAGGATCGCGCCGATTTTCATCAGCACCATGATGTTGTTGGTCCGCGCCGATTCGCGGATGCCGCGCACCAGCACGACCGTGATAATCATCACGATGAGAAACGCAGGAACGTTGAAGCCGAGATGCCATCCCGTTCCGTAGATGCTGTTTCCTGAAAGGTCCTGTAGTCCGGTCGGCAGGTAGGCTGGCGAGATCCATCGCGCAGCCGGATGCAGCCCAAACCAGTCGAGGAGGCCTACAAGATGGGCCGCAAAACCTACGCTGACCGCCATGTTCGATACGGCATATTCGAGGATCAGGTCCCAGCCGATGATCCACGCGATTAGTTCGCCCATGGTCGCGTAGGTGTAGGTGTAAGCGCTGCCCGCGATGGGGATCATCGAGGCCAGTTCCGCATAGCAGAGGCCGGTAAATCCGCAGACGATGGCGACCAGGATGAGTGAGACGGCCAGCGCGGGCCCGGCCCCCGGACGCCCCGCAAGCGCCTGATGACTGATGAGGTAATGCAGTAGAGGCGTATCGAGGATGGAAGCAGTGTCGAATTTTTCGCCCGAGATGGCGGTGCCGATCACGGTGAAAATTCCCGAGCCTATGACGGCTCCGATGCCGAGCGCCGTAAGCGACCAGGGGCCGAGCGTCTTCTTTAAGCAATGCTCGGGGAGCTCAGAGTCAGAGATGAGTTTGTCGATCGATTTGGTGGCGAAGATTTGTCTCGACAGGTGATCGCTCCCGCTTGGAAAGAGTGTCTAGCCAGTTCTGCTGCTGCCCTGCCGTGGTTCCTCGCTGTTCGTACTCCGCACTTGCTGTTCACCTGTCAGCGACCGTCTGAGCAACGCCGCAGGTATGAAAATCCCGCTCTGCCGTGACAGCGGAGCGGGAATATGTCCGTCGTTAATTGTCGAATATAACTGAGTCGCGCTGGCCAGGAAAGTATTCAGGTCAGCCAGCCCGGCCACATTCCGTTACTACTTACGTTTAGCTGCGCCGCGAACCAGTGTCTTGACCTTTTTCTTGTTTGAGCCGCGTGCCCCGGTCCTCGCTGCCTTTGGAGCTGCTTTCTTGCGGGCCGCGCGCTTGATCTTCTTGCGCTCTTCTGTGTCTTCGATTGCCTTGGTATTTGCCATGTTCTCTTTTCCGGTTCGTTTAGGTTTATT
>DASWUZ010000233.1:0-14146 GCA_036401395.1 Acidisarcina sp. | reverse complement strand
AGCTGGTCGCGTTCCGCTCTTCAGAGCGCGCCAACCGGGTGATCGATCATGACCAGGACGGGTCGATGGAGATCAAGAAGCGCGAGGGCTATTTCTGATGGCGCTGATCGAGTTGCTTACAAATCTACTGGAAGAGCCGCTGCCTGCTGCGGATGCCGCTTTGGATAGCACGGAAGGACTCGCGGATTTTTCTATAGCGGAGTTTTTGCGGACGGAGCAGGCCAAGGACCTGCTGCGATTCAGCACCGCCGGCAGCGTGGATGACGGTAAGTCTACGCTGATTGGCCGGCTGCTCTACGACTCGCAAAATGTTTATGAAGACCACGTGCGGGCGGTTACGCGGACGCAGGGTGAGGGACGGGTTGCTTCGATCGACTTCGCGCTGCTGACCGATGGTCTGCGCGCCGAGCGAGAACAGGGAATCACCATCGATGTTGCGTACCGCTATTTCTCCACCGCGCGGCGGAAGTTCATCATCGCCGACACTCCCGGACACGAGCAGTACACGCGCAACATGGCGACCGGCGCTTCGACCGCTGACCTGGCGATTATTTTGGTCGACGCGCGCAAGGGGATACTGGTGCAGTCGCGCCGGCACGCGTTCATCGCCTCATTGCTGGGCATTCGTCACGTGGTCGCGGCGATCAACAAGATGGATCTGGTCGACTATTCCGAGAGCGTCTTCGAGGGGCACAAGCGCGACCTCCTCGCCCTCGCCGACCGGCTGGGAATCGCCGACCTGGTATGCATTCCGGTCAGCGCGCTTGAGGGCGATAACGTGGTCAAGCGCAGCGCCGCCATGCCGTGGTACGCGGGGCCGAGCCTTCTCGAACATCTTGAGTCCGTACCCTTGCATGAGCAAAATCAGGATGCGCCGTTTCGCATGGCCGTCCAGCGAGTGATTCGTCCACACCAAAACTTCCGTGGCTTTGCGGGACAGATCGCGTCAGGAGCGATCCATCCCGGCGACACGATCGTCGCGCTGCCGTCCGGACGAACGAGCCGGGTGCAATCGATCAGCACTTTCGACGGGGAGCTCGACGTCGCGACGGCTCCCCTGTCCATTACGCTGACCCTTGAAGACGAACTCGACATCAGCCGCGGCGACCTCATCTCAGCCGCCGACACGCCACCGATCAGCGCCACGCGCGTCGAGGCTTCGGTGGTATGGCTGAACAGCGAGCCTCTCGATACAGCGAAAACCTTGCTGTTGAAGCACACCACGCAGACCGTGAAAGCACGCGTAGCGGCTGTACAGCATAAGGTCAACATCCACACCCTCGACGAAGAGCCCGCCACGACCCTTGCGATGAACGAGATTGGAGTGCTTGAAGTGGAGAGTATTACCCCTCTCTTCGTGGACGCCTACAACCAGAATCGCGTTACGGGCAGCTTCATCCTGATCGATCCGATGAGCAACGCGACGGTTGGCGCGGGAATGATTCGTCGCGTGCTCGCCGCAGGCTCAGCAGCGGATTTCGACTCCGACCTTTCCTCACAATGGACCCATGGCGCGGCGATCATTCTCGTCGATGCCGAAACTGGAGTCCCCGCCGCGCTTGAAAGTGCACTGCTGTTTCACGGCTGCGCTGTAGGCCGCACGCGAGTGCGCAGGCCCGAGGTATGGCGGGCGATGTTCCAGGCAGGGCTGATAACAATCGTTGAGCGGGAAGGCGCGGGCCCGATGGAAATCCTGACTTCGACCTCTCCGGCCGGGTTAGTGGGTGCTCCGTTTTCCGTTGCAGACGATCAACCCGCCCCGGAAGGCGGAGATGAATCAGATCTAGCAATGCGCGCAGAGACCATCGCAAAGCAGATCACCGACGAACTGCGCGCCCGAGGCGTTCTCGCCAAGAGAGCGAAGACAGCCGCAAATCTCGACGGAGAGGGAATCTAGATGGCCGAAATCCTGAGTCTATTTGCGCGTGATGTGCAGTCGTCCGCTCCCCGAAGCCTCGACGAGAAAATCGCTGCAGCGCAACTCGTCCTCAGCCAGCAGCTTGGAACGCAGACCCGGGACATCTGCATCACCAGCAGCTTTCAAGCTGAGGACATGGTGGTCGTCCACCTGGTCACAGCTTTGCTCCCCGAGGTCCCAGTCCTCTTCCTCGACACGGGCTACCACTTCGCTGAGACGTACGCATATCGCGACCGCATGGCCGCCGAGTGGCGGCTGAAGCTCATCAACATCCTTCCCGAGCAAACAGTAGCTGCGCAAGAAGCAGAGTTTGGCATCCTCAACCAGACCGCCCCCGATCGGTGCTGTGCGATGCGCAAAGTCGGGCCGCTCTTCACTGCACTCGCAGATTACGAACTTTGGTTCACCGGTCTGAGGCGCGAGCAGTCGAAGACCCGCGCCAACCTGCAAGCCGTCGACAGTTTCACATTGCCCGGTGGTAAGGTGCTGCGCAAGATCAGCCTGCTTGCCGACTGGATAACTCGCGACGTATGGCAGTACGCCGCGCGCTTTGAGATTCCGCTGTTGCCGCTTTACGACCGTGGGTACTCAAGCATCGGCTGCGAACCCTGCACGTCTCTGCCGAGCGATGCCAGCGATCCGCGCTCAGGGCGATGGGGCGGACAGAAGCTCGAATGCGGCATCCATATTCAACCAGCTTCTTAAAGCTTGGTGGCTCTATTTCGTTCGTCGCATCGGTAAAACCTCCTATCCCGGGGACGACCGTCAATCGCTTACTCCACACGATTCTTTTGCAAAGCAAATGAGCCATCCCGTATAACTGACCCGATGCCTCTACTTGGACCCCCGGCCCGCGCATGGTGAGACCTCCCCCAATTCTCGCCGGCAAAGAAAGTACAGTCGTGAACAGGCCCGGACGCCGTGGCCTGCTGAGCAGCGAACCATTTCTGCTGCTCGCAGTCGTGCTGCTGGTGCTCTACTTCGCGCGCGAAATACTCATGCCTTTCGCGCTGGCATTGACCCTTAATTTCCTGCTCGCGCCCATCGTAATGGCCCTTCAAAAGCTGAAGATGGCGCGCCTGCCAGCCGTTCTACTCGTCGTTATCCTTAGTGCGCTCGGCGTGGCTGCGGTCGGTTATATCGTATCAACGCAGTTAATCGATATCGCTGAAGACCTGGGCCAATACCGGCTAAACGTCCACAACAGGATCGCGGCCCTGCACGCTCCAACCTCTGGCCCAATCGCCAAGGCCATCAAAAGTCTTCAGGAAATAGATCAGGAATTCTCGGGGGTCACGGGCACCACTCCTCCCGCGCCTGACGTGAGTGCTCCCAAGCGGCGAGTCGCTCCCACTGCCACTCCGAAAGCCGCGTCTGCGAATACACTTCCCGCAGCGTCAGTAGTGCCAACCCCCGTAACCGTGGTCGAGGGTGAGAAGGGTCCGATCAGGGAGTTGAGAGACCTGCTGATACCGGTCGGCAAGCCTCTCGGCGAGGCTGGCATTGTGATGATCTTCACCATCTACATGCTTGTGAAGCGGGAAGACCTGCGCAACCGCTTACTGCTGCTTGCTGGAATGGGGCACATGAACCTGATGACCCAGGCGCTCAACGATGCAGCCGATCGCATCAGCCGCTACCTCGTCATGAACTTTCTCGT
The DNA here is from genome assembly GCA_036401395.1 of Acidisarcina sp. Lineage (GTDB taxonomy): Bacteria > Acidobacteriota > Terriglobia > Terriglobales > Acidobacteriaceae > DASWUZ01. Next base: position 10,568 of record DASWUZ010000233.1, on the reverse strand, counting down.
GAACGCGGGCTACGGCGTCGTCTTTGGGCTCGGCCTCTTTGCGATCGGAGTGCCGAACGCCACCCTGTGGGGCGCGGTCGCAGGCATTCTACGGGTCGTTCCTTACGTCGGGACGATGGTCGGCGCGATGCTCCCACTGATCTTTTCGCTCGTCATCACAACGACTTGGTGGCATCCGGTGCTGGTGCTCGCGCTCTTCGTGACCCTCGAAATGATCTTGAGCAATTTCCTCGAACCATTGATCTACGGTTCGCACACCGGCATCTCCCCATTGGCGCTGGTTACGATGGCCATCCTGTGGACGATGATCTGGGGCTGGCCCGGCCTGGTACTTTCGACTCCCCTGACCGTCTGCCTGATCGTGATGGGCCGGTACGTCCCGCAGATGTCGTTTCTCCATATCCTGCTCGGAGACGAAGTCGCGCTCGCGCCGGAGGCGAAGTTCTACGAGCGCCTGCTCGCCCTCGATGACACCGAGGCGCACGCCATCGCCGAGCAATATCTAGAGGGCAAGCAACTCATTGAGCTGTATGACGGTGTGCTGCTGCCGTCGCTCTCGCTCGCCGAGCAGGACCGCCACAAAGGCGCGCTTGACGAGGTCCGCGCCGAGTTTCTCTTTCACAGTGTGCTGGAACTGATCGCGGAGTTTACCGATTACTCGTCCAAAGTTGTTGCTGCCCCGCAGCAATTCAACGCCGCCACCGTAGGGCGAAAATTTCCTATCGTCTGCGTGTCGGCGTCGGACGAGGCCGATGAGATTGCTGCCACCATGCTCGCTCAACTACTTGAGCAGGAGGGTAGCCGGACGATGATGTTGCCGGCCGCCGCGCTTTCGCCCGAGATACTGACGCGGCTAGCCGAAGAGGCTGAGACCATGATCTGCATATCCGCTCTGCCACCGTTTGCCTTTGCACAATCGCGGGCCTTGTGTCAGCGCATTCGGGAACAGCTGCCGAACAACCGGATCCTGGTCTGCCTCTGGGGAAGTCCATCAGAGCCGGAGCGCACCCGGGAACGTTATGGCCGCACTCGCCCCGATAAAGTCGTGTTGACGCTGACGTTGGCGATGGAGCAGATTCGCGAATGGCAGAAAAGCTATCAAGCGGAGCCCGCAGTTGCGTTACAGGCGCAGCGCAGCTAGCCGTACTTCTGCGGCTGGCGTGCTACTTTCAAACTGATTCGGAATCGTGAGGTACTAGTTGTCAGAACCGCCAGTTTCGCAAGCCCCCCTGCCTCCGGCGCCCTTAACCATAGAAGGGTCGAGCGTGCTGCACCAGATGTTCCGCTTTGACTGGAGCGCGTGGCGCAAGCTCGCCGAAGGCGATCGCAGCCGCATAGCAAATGAAGCTATGAAATTGTTACAGCATATGGAGCAAGGTGCAGGCGAAGGTCACCCGAATCAATCCGCGATGTATTCGCTGCTGGGGCACAAGGGCGACTTGATGCTGATTCATTTTCGGGATTCCTTCGCCGATTTAAATCGAGTAGAACTGGCGCTGTTGCAGGCGGAATTTAGCAGCTATCTACAGCCCACGCATTCTTATCTTTCTGTCGTGGAGTTGGGGCTTTACGAATCGACGGCGAAGACTTATGCGGCAGCTGCGCAACGAGGTCTTGAACCCTTTACGCCGGAGTGGCGGGCCAGTGTGGACGAGGTGATTGCGCGCCAGGCGAACGCGATGGCAGCGCGGATCTTTCCCGCTATTCCCGAGGCGAAGTATGCGTGTTTTTATCCCATGGACCGGCGGCGCGGTGAACAAGAAAACTGGTACATGGTGCCGATGGCCGAGCGCCAACGCATGATGCATGAGCACGGCATGATCGGACGACGCTATGCCGACCAGGTGCGCCAGATCATCACCGCGTCCATCGGGTTCGATGACTGGGAGTGGGGCGTTGACCTCTTTGCCGACGAGCCTTTGGTGTTCAAAAAGCTGATCTACGAAATGCGGTTCGACCAGGTGAGCGCGGTGTATGCCTTGTTTGGTTCGTTTTACGTCGGCGTACGTCTGCCTGCGGAGCAGCTTGGACCGTGGCTCGCCGGAACGCTGCCTTCCTGATCGTCTTTTAGATCTGCCGGCCCTCAGCGTGCGAAGTCGATGAAGCCCCGCTGTGCGTCCGTGTGCACCAGGGTGACGTGGATCTTATCTCCCACGTCGACGCCCTGCTGACCACGAACCAGCATGCCTTCAATATGCGGCTGTAGCACGCGAACGAACGTTCCGTGTTCGTTAACGCCGGTGACCATGGCGTCGAAGGACTGACCGATGCGGTTGCTCATTGCAACTGCGGCGATGCGCTTTTGCATCTCCCGCTCGACCTTGCGGGCGGCGTCCTCTTTGAGGGTGCAATTTTGCGCAATACCGTTGAGTTGGTCGTCTGAGTAAGGCGTAGGTGCGGCCGCGCTGACCGACTTCAGCAGTCGCTGGGTGACGAGGTCGGCAAATCGGCGATTCGGCGCTGTTGAATGGGTGTAGTCCTGCACCGCAAGGCCGAAATGCCCTTGCGGCGGATCGCCGGGCCGTTGCACTACATATTCGCCTGGGCCCATGAGCTTGATCACAGCGAGCGATAGGTCGGCGAAGTGGTCCGGGTCAGCCGCCTTGCGAGCAGTGAGAAAGTTGTTGAGCGCGGCCGAGTCTGGAATGTTGGGCAGATGGCCGCCTTGTTCGGCTGCCAACGCGACGATGCGGTCCCAGCGTTTTGGGGTCTTAACAATTCGTCTCAAGGAGGAGAGCTTGGCCGCGTCAAGCGAAGTGGCGACGACCTGATTGGCGGCGATCATGAAATCTTCAATCAGCTCCGTCGCGTGGTTTTTTTGCTGGTTTACTACGTCGACCACGGCGCCATTTACCAGGATGGGGTGCGTTTCAGCGGTCTCAATGTTGAGAGCGCCATGCCGGTAACGGGCTTGCCGCAGCATCTGAGCCAGCTCATCCTGCAATTTGAGCTGGGCCTGCAAATCTGTGGAGGCGGCTACTTTGACAGGTGCGGGGGCGCGGTTTTCAAGCCATGCACCCACGGCGTCGTAGGCAAGCTGGGCGCGGTTTTGCACCAGTGCGCGATAGATTTTCTTGTCTCCGGCCTGACCATCGGAGTCGACGGTAAATTCGATAATTACGGCGACGCGTTCCTGGCCTTCGAGCAGGGAAGTCAGACCTGTAGATAAGGTCTCAGGGAGCATGGAATAGTTATGCACCCCGGTGTAAACGGTCGTCGTCTCCGCCGCCGCATATTTGTCGATAGGCGAATCGCGCGGCACGAACGCGTCGACATCCGCTATGCCGATTAGCACACGGCCTTTGCCATCCGGCAGGCGCTCGGCCCACTCAATCTGGTCAAGATCGCGCGAGGTGTCATTGTCGATCGAGGACCACAGCAGATGGCGAAGGTCTTCGAGATTACCGGGACTGGTAGCTGGTGAGGTAGCGGCCAGAGCTGCCGCCTGTTCGGTCGCCGCAGCAGGAAAGTCGGGGATGAAGCCGCGCTCAATCATGGTTTGCCGTGCGGCTGCCTGCAGGTCAAAGGGGTGGTTCGGAGTCATGGGGCCTCTTGTGCGAGGTGGGTAATGTTAGTGGATGTAGGATGCGGAATCGCTGGCCACAGCAGATCAAGGGAGAACGCGTATCCATTCAATGATTCCGCATCACACTTTCTCATGTTGTTGAAAAAATGGACCGAGGGAAACAGATGCCTGTTAAAAACCTCAAGCTAAACCTGGAGCCATCCCAGGCTGACGGCAGCTCTCAGCAGGACCTCGATCGCCCCACAGCGTCCGACATTTTTGAGCAGGTGGCCCGCAATGCGCGCCAGGAGCTAAAACGCCCCCTGCTGGCCCTTGCAATCTCCGGCCTCGTCGGTGGATTGACCATGGGACTGACTGGACTAGGCGTTTCGATCGCCGCTGCGGAGTTGGGTACTTCGCCGGTCGCACAATTCGTTGCACATCTGCTTTATCCCGTCGGCTTCATAGCTGTCATACTCGGGCGCGCACAGCTCTTCACCGAGAACACCCTGTATCCGGTGGCGCTGATTCTTTCCGAGCGCCGCCATCTGTTGAGTACGCTGCGTCTGTGGAGCATTGTCTTGCCGTGCAATCTGATTGGCGCGCTGCTCTTTGCCCTGCTGGCGGAGCGCAGCGGCGCATTGCGACCCGAATACCTTGCATCGCTCACTCGCATCGGGGTGGAGGCGGCAAGCGGGACTCCCAGCCACATCTTCTGGAGCGGCGTGATCGGAGGATGGATCATCGCTCTGGTTGCGTGGATGGTGAGCGGCAGTCACTCGGTTACGGGGTCTGTGATGTTGATCTGGGTGCTGACGTTTCTGGTGGGGATCGGCCACTTCGCACACTGCATCGCGAGTAGCGGGGAGATTCTTAGCTCGGTGCTAAGTCATCAAACCGCTCTCTCGGCTTATCTTTCGTGGTTGGGCCCCGCAGTTGCCGGCAATATTACCGGCGGCGTGGTGCTCGTGACGCTCCTTGAATACGGCCAGGTACACGGCCGCTCAGCGTAGGTACACGATGTGGACTCATTCATTACAGGCCTTTCGCGAGGCACAGAATTGAATTAAGGCATCTCATCGGCTACGTATTTTCCATCAGCAATCAGCGTTGTTACCTACTTGTCGACCGCTGTTTATAGTGCAGAAGCCTGTCAATACGAGACTTCAGGCCCTTCGCATCAACTGGCGCACGGACCTTGGCGTCGTTGTCGAAGTACACGAATACGTCACGCTGAGTGCTGGACGTGCTCCGGTCACTGTCTGCATAGCGGCCGTCCGCACGGCCTGTGCCCGTGGCCCAGGCGTAAACGCGGGCGGCCCATTGGTCCAGGGCATCACTATCGTAGCCGCTTACATAGAGCTGCTCCGAACCATGCAGGCGGCAGTAGACAAAGTCTGCTGTGACGTCCATGAGCAGCGGCCACTCCACGGCGTCCGCGCAGACGAGGGCTACGTTATATCGCCGCAGCAAGTCTGTGAACGCGGGAATGACGAAGGTTTCGTTGCGGATCTCGACGGCATGACGCAGCCTGGCGTCAGGGTTGACTCCCTCAGGCACCTCAATGAAAAAGCGGTCTTTGAGCCGGGCATCGTGCAGACGGGCGAGGTCGGCGGCCGACTCCATAGTAGAGGGCAGCAGTTGGAGGAATCTCTCGAAGAGAGTCGCATCGAAGCGAAAGTTAGGTGGGAACTGCCACAGAATTGGGCCGAGTTTGCGGCCGAGTTTGAGAGGGCCCGAAGCAAAGAAATTCGCCAAAGGAACCTGGATGTTGCGCAGCCGCAGCATGTGAGTGATGAAGCGCGACGCCTTCACGGCGAAGACGAAGTTGTCCGGAGTTTCAGTGGCCCATGTTTCGAAGCTTGATGGGCGCTGGAGGCCGTAAAAAGTCCCGTTTATCTCAACGGTGTCAAATTGGCTGGAGGCGTATTGAAGTTCGCGCTTGTGGGGCAGCTTGGGTGGATAAAAGACGCCGCGCCAGGGTTTATACGTCCAGCCTGAGATGCCGATGCTCACCTTTCCCGGCATCTTTGGCCCCCCAGCAAAGGAGGATTGCCTGCGGCTGCGAACGGTTGTATCGCGACATAAGTCCGACCGCTACCTAATGCTATGCGGATGTGTTTTTGTCAGGCAGAATGAATCGGCATCCTAATCGGCATCGCATGATAGAAGCCGGGAAGCCACTTACAACGGAGAGGTCAATGAGCAAAAAAGAAGACCGGAGCAAACAAGAAGACCGACTAGGGCTGCAGGACGCCCGTGAGCACGCCATAAAGAAGAAGCACGAATTGTTGGCCAAACCGGAAGTCCCTGCTGTGACGGGGCCGAGAACCCTGGCCATCGATATTGGCGGCAGCGGGATGAAGATGATGATCATCGACGGGGGTGGTAACCCTATGACGGAGCGCCTGCGCGTACCTACACCTGACCCGGCGACAGCCAAAGCCATGCTCGCCGCACTAGTGAAGATGGGGGAACAGATGCCCGAGTTCGACCGGGTGTCGGTCGGCTTCCCGGGCGTGATTAAGGGGGGTAAGACCATGACCGCCGCCAACCTGCACAAGAGCTGGGTTGGTTTTCCTCTGGAGCTAACCCTGACACAGCTTTGGAAGAAGCCGGTAAGGGTGTGCAACGATGCCGCGGTTCAGGGTTATGGCGCGATTGAGGGCAAAGGGGTGGAGCTGGTGTTAACTCTCGGCACCGGGATGGGCTCGGCACTCTATACCAACGGTCATCTTTGCGCAGGGCTTGAGCTTGGCCATCATCCCTGGCGCAAAGGCAAGACCTACGAGGATTATCTGGGACGCCGGGGCCTCGAAAAGTACGGGGAGGAGCGCTGGAATGAACTGCTGATGCGCGCCATTGCGCAGACGCTTCGCACCTTCAACTGGGACCGGCTTTACGTGGGAGGCGGGAATGCCCGGCAGATTACGGGGAAGCTTCCGGAACATGCGAGGGTGATTTCAAACGAAGAAGGGCTGCTTGGTGGCGTGGCGCTCTGGCGGGATTCGCAGGAACGCTGAGCTTGCTACGATTCTCACCACGGGTTCGCGTTGCAAGTCTCGGCAGGGATTGCAAGTACCCTCTGGGCAATCGTCCCTGGGTCTCACTTAGGAGGAGGAGGGTCGTCCCTGCGGCCCTTCTTGTGTTCTGCGAAGTATTTCGTCTGATCTTCCAGCAACTTGGTGGCTTGTTGGTTGGCGCTCTCGGCTGCCTCAAGCGCGGTTTTGCGTGAGAAGTCGTAGGAGCGGTCCGGAGGAGGCGTCCTCAACACCTCGGGCCACTTCTCGCTTGCGGCTATCAGGTCCTTGAGGGGCTTCCGGACGTCGCTGTGAGTGTCTTCATAGTTGTCCAGGTTGTCCTGTAGCTCATCTGCCAAGCGGGTAAATTCCTCCATGAGGTTACGAAGTTTGGCGGGCTTATTCTGTACGTTGGGGTCCGTCGACATCTGCCGGACGGCGTCGATCCGTTGTTGGATGAACTTCATGTAGAGCTTGACGCGCTCCGCCGGGCGGTCCGCGAATTCGCGGATCTGGTCTACTTCATCTTCGTTGAGAGGATCGCGGTGCGACTGAGCAAGCAGCCCCGTGGTCGGCATCGATACCGCTAAGAGTGCCGCAAGGGCGAAGAGGCGTCGCATCAGCTCCAAAAGAGTTCAGATACTTGGATGCATCCATTCAATGGGCGCGATCCCGGCGATCCACGAGACTCTTCCAAAGGCAGGGTGAGTGAGCCGATCCAGCGGCTTTGAACTAGCTTCTGATCGCGTCACTCTTCCACAAGACAGCTCAGTGCTTGAAGACGGCCAGCATCATTTCAGACTGGACCTGATCGAGCTGCTTAAGCGTGGCCTCAAGTGGAGGACGATCGTCCGCCGATGCGCCGCGAAGAATGTCCCTCAGCCGGAAGGCAGTGTGGCGGACAAGGATCTCCGCGTTCTTGAGCCGCTTGGAGTCATCGGCCAGGCCCATGTGAATTTTGGAGGCATATTTCTGAATGAATTGAATTGAGGCGGAGGCTTTCTCCAGATCGCCGGACGAAAGTTCGCGCCCTGCCTGCTCGGTTCGCTGGTGGACCAGCTCCGCGTAGAGAAAACACTGTTCACGCGGGGAGGCCACGCTGGCACGCTGCTCTAGCGCAGCGAGCGCTTGCGGATTGGGAATGGACTCGTCAATGCCGTAGGCGAACGAGGTGGCGAAGAGGGGGGCAGGCAGCAGAAGAGCTATTGCAATGGTCCGAAGAGTAATTACCCTGGCAAACCGCATAACGCACCTCCTCGGGTGCAACGGTAAGGAAACGCTCAGTGCATCCTTTCAAGAGCAATCAGGCGATGTTTAGCCTGCCACTCCTGATCAGGGAACTTTCCGTTGGCCGCCTGCAGGAATCTGCGGTAGAACTCGGCGGCTGACTTGCTCTGATGGAGATTATCGTACGCCGTCGCCCACAAAAAGTCAGTTCCCGGCGTATCTTGCGCATACTTTAATCGCATCGACAAAGCTTGCAGCGTGATTGAATACTGCCGACACTCAGAGGAGGCGAAGGCCAGGTTAGACCATCCCTCCTCGTCGTCGGGCTTGAGTTGGACAGCCTGTTGGAGCACCGGAACCGCCTCAGCGTATCGCGCCTGCCGAATCAGATTGTCTCCTCTTGATAACAGAAGATCGGCGTCGCGCGGCGAGTCCTTCAGCAGTGCGAGATAGATAGGTTCCGCTTTGGGCGCGTTCCCAGTCTGGGTATAGCCGTCGGCCAACATGCGTCCGATCAGCGCATCGCCCGGCTCAAGCTGACGGAGTTTTTCGAGCACGGTAATCGCCTCGGCGGTGCGGCCTTGTGCGGCGAGGGTGCTGGCCATCTGCGAATTTAGGGCTGGATCGTCCGGGTCCCGAAGGAGAGCACTACGAAGGATAGGCTCTGCTTCGCCATATTTCTTCTGTTTCAACAGCAGGTGCACGAGGCCGGCAACGGCGGGGGAGGACCCGGGCTGAGCGTTAAGCACGCGATGGTAGGCAGCCTCAGCCGTCTCGTCATCTCCGCTCGCCTCGGCGATCTCAGCGGTGAGCAGGGCGTCGTTCGGCGACTCGGGGCTCAGCGCCAGCGCCTGCAGCAACGCTGCCTTGGCGGCCGATGGGTCGGTTGTGCGGTCAAGCCGGGCCAGGGTGCGGAAGGCCTGTGCCTGTGCCGCCGTGTTTGGCGAAGCCGGCTCCAGAGTCGTGGCGGTGGTTAGTTGCTGGCGAGCTTCCTCAAGTTTGTCCGCGCGGGCGAGCAGAAGAGCAAGGGCGAGGCGTGATTCGAATTGCTTCGGGTCGGCTGCGATGGCTTTACGGTAGTCGGATTCGGCTGCTTCCATATGGTCTTGAGCGTCCTCTATGTAGCCCAGGTCAAAGAGTGCCCGCGGATCAGCAGGGTGCTTCGGCAGGTAGCGTTCCAGAATTGTTCTTGCGGCGGTGAGGTCCCTGCCTTCCATTGCATCTTCGGCCTTCGCCACCTCAGGTGATTGGGCAGAGGATTTGGCGGGCTCGGCAGGGGCTGGATCACGCTGCGCGTCAGGCGCGGCTGTCCCAGCGGGCAAGGGAGGCGGTTGGCCCTGAGCTGCGACGAGCCAGATAGGCGTAGAGAGGATGATGAGCCGTAGTATGGCGCGCTGACAGCCGAACGTGAAGTCCCTTGGAAGAGCGATCATGGAAGCACCGCTAGTGCTTCTGCACCTTCTTCGGGTATGGGTTCATCCTGGCCCTTAGCTTGGTGTGAGGAACGTGATGGGCTGTCATGGCTCAGAGCCCGCGCTAGCCACTCACCGGTATAGGATTCGGGCTGGGCGGCAATTTGTTCGGGTGTGCCGGCTGCGACGATCTGGCCGCCCTTCGACCCACCATCTGGGCCCAGGTCTAGCACCCAGTCGGCGGACTTGATCACGTCGAGATTGTGTTCAATCACCAGCAAGGAACCGCCGCCATCGATCAGCTTACGGAACGCGACCAGCAGCTTGCTCACGTCGTCAAAGTGGAGCCCAGTAGTGGGTTCATCGAGGATGTAAAGCACGCGGCTGCGGAGCGCATTGGCTGAAGTGCGGTCGCCGGTGGTTGCCGAGCGCGCCGAAGCCAGATGGGAGGCCAGCTTGACACGCTGCGCCTCGCCCCCCGAAAGCGTAGTAGCCGACTGCCCCAGGCGCACGTAGCCCAGCCCGACCTCGTCGAGCACGGCCAGCTTGTCGAGAATGCGCGGATGACCATTAAAGAATCGCAACGCCTCTTTGACGGTCATCCCCAGCACTTCGTGAATGTTCTTCCCCTTGTACTTGATTTCGAGCACGCTGGATTTGTAGCGCGCCCCGCCGCATTCCTCGCAGGGCAGTTCGATGTCGGCAAGGAACTGCATCTCGACCGTCACTGTGCCGTCGCCCTGACAGGCCTCGCAGCGTCCTCCGGCTACGTTGAACGAGAAATGGCCGGCAGCATAGCCGCGTCGGTTCGCCTCCGGCTGCGTGGCAAAAAGTTCGCGGATGGAATCGAACGCCTTGATATAAGTCACGGGATTCGACCGCGGGGTCCGTCCAATCGGGGCCTGATCAACCAGCACCAGATCGTTGAGCTGTTCTGCGCCGCGCAATTCTCGATAAAGGCTGGTCGGGTCGCCGCCTTCATTCTTGCCCAGCGCCTGCGAAACCGCGCGGAACAACACATCGTGTACCAGCGTCGACTTGCCAGAGCCGGAAACCCCGGTGATGCACACCAGCATCCCCAGCGGAATATCGCAGTCGATGCCCTTGAGGTTGTGAATGCGTGCTCCGCGTAGCCGCAGCCACTCCCTGCCCGGCTCGCGACGGCGTGCGGGCGTCGGGATTGTGAGCTGACCCGAAAGATACCGCCCGGTGATCGATTCCGGGTCCTTCTCAACCTCAGCTACAGTGCCGGCGGCGAGAATCCGTCCGCCGTATTCGCCCGCGCCCGGGCCGAGATCAAGCAGATAGTCGGCGGAGCGGATCACGTCGGGATCGTGTTCGACAACAAGGATCGTATTCCCGAGGTCCCGCAGTTCTTCAAGGATGCGAATCAGCTTCGAAGTG